>NZ_QFFJ01000001.1:2781228-3090253 GCF_003308995.1 Chitinophaga flava
ATCTCGTCATAGACGAAACCCGTAAGCTTTACCGGGAAAAAAAAGCCCTCTCCCTGGTAGCTGATAACCAGGCCTCCCAAACAGCCAGCAGCGGAGAAAAAATACTACTGCAAAAAGAGTTAGCTACACAACTGCAAAAAGTAGTGGAAAATATGCCGGAACAACGACGTAACGTATACATACTAAGCCGTAGTGAAGGATATAGCCACAAGGAAATCGGACAACAGTTGTCCATCTCTCCGGCTACCGTTAAAAACCACCTGACAGCCGCACTGCAATACATCCGCAAAGAACTGCTCCATCACTTTAATATCGACACCACCCAATAATTACATCATGAAATACTGGTACCTGGGAATAGCCCTCTTCTGTATGGCCTGTAGCAAAAAAGATCAGCCCGCACCTACGCCCACTGGCCCTGTCACCCAACAGGAAATCAACAACTGGATGCTGGACAGCATGCGCCTTTTCTACCTGTGGAATGAAACCCTGCCCATCTCTGCCAGCCCCCAACAGGAAACAGTCTCCTTTTACAACAGCCTGAAAAACACCGCAGATCCTTTTTCGGCGATTTATAATCCGGGCAACTGGGCCACCTACCCCAGAAGCATGCTATACAACTATGGCATGGATTACAGCATCATTCCACATCCTTCTGCTTCCAGTGGTTTTATTGGCGTCGTGCGCCTCGTTGTCCCAGGCTCTAATGCCGAGAAGGCGGGCTTTAGCCGTGGTATGTATTTTACAGCTATCAATGGTCAGCCGGTCAACAACAGCAATGCTGCCACCATCACTGCACAACTTCTGCGGGAAGGAAAAGGAAACTTCACCCCGGCCACCATCACAGCAGGCGTTATCAGCGAACAAACACCGGTGGAAGTACTACTGGGCATCGCTACTGAAAATCCGATCTATCTTCAGAAAGTGATTAACAGCAACAGCAAAAAAATCGGCTACCTCTTTTACAACGCATTCAACGATAGTTACAATAACGCTTTGCTGACTGCCTTTCAGGATTTCAAAACACAAGGTGTCACCGAACTGATTCTTGACCTTCGATACAATACGGGCGGAAGCCTGGCCGCAGCGGCTGTTTTATCCAGCCTGGTAGCCAGCCGGCTCAATGCACAAACTTCATTTGTAGAGTATACCGGTAATAACAGACTAGGCAAACAACTGCTGGATGTCAGCACTACACTGCGTTATCCCGAAAGTGGCACACCGGTAAACTTCAGCAGTATCCAGTCTTCCCGTCTCACACTGGACCGCGTTTATATCCTTACCGGCCGTCAAACCATCTCCGCAGCAGAGTTGACCATCAATAACCTCAAGCCCTATACGCAGGTAATACAGATAGGACAAACTACCTACGGAAAAGACAAAGGTGCCGTTATTATCAAAGACGGTAGCCGCCGCATCACCTGGGTATTACAGCCTATTGCTTACCGGCTGTCCAATGCCAAAGGAGAAGGCAATTATGCTGCAGGTATCGCACCGCAATATGTGGTAGATGAAATGACCAACCTCCCGCTTTCTGCCATCGGCGATATCAGCGATCCCCTCATCAACAGGGCGCTGGCGCTGATCAACGGAGGAAGCAGATCAGCATCATCAGAAAATGTAAACAGAGAGAACACCTACTTTAACACCTTGTCTACCGGTGCAGAAGTGATCATTCCACGCTAAAGCGTGGTTTCCATTATTGAGCCAGTAAAAAAGCCAGGAATTCTTTTTGTACCTGGGGAGTATTCTCCTGTACAATCCAGTGTCCGGCATCTTTTATGATCACCCCTTTAACGTTGTCGGCTACCAACCGGCAATGTTCCGGAAGAAAAGAAGATGCGAACTCTCCGGCCATAGCCAGCAACGGCATTTTCAGCTTGTGCTTCATAAATTCCTGATTATCTCTGGCATCCTGTGGAAATGCAGCAAACCAATGGAAGCTTCCTGCAATAGACCCATGTACCGAATAGGCTCTGATAAACTCATCTGATTCCTGTTTGGTAAAGGGGTCCTTTACATGCCCTACTACCGGCCAGAAGCCTGTCAGGAATGCGTTCGCTTTTCCCTCAACAATATCCGGTGAAGTAGGCCAGGCAAAGAAACCAAACCACCAGGCAGCGCCCCGGACCTGCGACCACACCGGTTCTACACCTGGTAATAATGCGTCCATCAGGACCAGTTTCGTCACTTCATTTTCATATTGTCTGGCATAGGCATAGGCCACCATCAGTCCTATATCATGGCCTGCAAGCATGATATTGTTAAATCCCAGTTTTTGCATCAGGGCATGTATATGTAACGCCATCGTTTTCTTATCGTAACCATCAGCAGGCTTACCGGATTCACCAAGCCCGGGAAGGTCGGGAGCAATCACTGTAAAGTGTTTTGACAATTCAGGAAGCAAACGCTCCCACATATACCAGTTCTGTCCGAAGCCGTGCAATAACAAAAGCGGCAGGCCTTTTCCTCCTATGACATAATGGATGGTCAATCCGTTTTCAACGGTCATCACTTTGCTTGCAAAATTGGAAGGTGGAGCAGCAGGCTTAATAGACTGGGCAAAACCAATGACAGTTATGCTGATAAACAACAGCAAAAGAACACTTGATTTTCTCATAGATTTAAATTTAAAAGTCTGCTTAAAAGCAAACAATTGGAGTTATTCACAACAAACATAGACCACTGATAAAACAATCAGAGGTATTAAGAAAACAGTCTATAACAAAAGAGGTTTAAATTCAATTCAACTTATTAGGACCCTGATGAGTACGGTGCTTGTCTCTAATAAAAAAAGCTGTCTCCTAAACAGGAGGCAGCCGCTTTCTTTTGCATTGCTTGTAATAAATATGGAGAATAAACCAAATAGGGTCTTCGTAAATATGTTAGTAGAGGAAAATGGGTTTCATACCAGGATGACGGTCGTATAAGGTAACATGCTGCAAAACTGTTCTGCTACCGGCTCCCATCAGTTTTAAACCTTCAGACATCGGGGAGTGGTAATGCAGCTGTACATATCGTACAACACCGGAGCTATCCTGTTCATTTGTTCCGCCATAGGCAATACCCGGCATTAGTTTATTGTCGGGATGATCTGCCAGCGGCATCTTGTTTTTAACCGGGGCTTTGCCCAGCAACAGTACATTGCCTTTTTCCTTTATAGAGATATGAATCGGGGAACCCGCTGTACCTGCTGCATGCAGATATGCACCGCGGGTGATCACGAGACCACCGCTGTTGCTCTGTTCTCCCGGAAGAATATGTATAATGGACCCCGGCTCAATACGCAGGGTAGACTCATTGCTCACATATACCCATCCTTTGATATACCATGGATGATTGGCAGTAAGGAGAGTATTGGCATTGATCACCTGTGTCAGCGTATCGGTGGTGGGGATGATTTCCAGGTTTGTATGCGTTGTTACCGGCTGATCATCCTTCGTGCAGGCGTATAGCAACAACAGGGAGATAACTCCGATGTAACACAATCGCCTATACGAAAAGTTTTCTTTTGGTAACATACCACATTATTTTAGATGGTGTTGGGAACCATTTTAACCTTGTTGGTTTCCGGTGTATCACCGTCCACATCAATAATAGACACCAGGTTAAAGCGGCCTTTAAAGCTTTCATAGCTCATGTTCATAAAGATGTAGCTGCCATTTACGGTATTAGCCTGACGTAATATCCAGTTACCCGTTTTGCTATCCTTCAGTTTGAACACATAATTTAAGGTGGCTCCGGCGGCCGACTTACAAGGCAATGTAAACACACGCGGGTCAAGCACACCTTTTTTCAATCCTTTTACTACCAACACTTCCGTCAGCACTGCTGGTCTTCCAACGGAGGTATAGATATACATCTCGGCTTCCGGGTAGTCATTAAAGGATTGATTGAGATAATAAAAAAGCTGAAACTTACTGGAATCAGGTGTTACAGCGGCACTACCGATAAAACCGTTAATATTGAGCAGACGGGAACTGATCACCCTAAAAGATTGCGCGCTGTTTTGGGTAATGATGATGGAGGTATCTGCTACCAGCGAATCTGTGCCGGCTTTATAAATACTTAATTTGGCTGCCTGCTGTCCGGCTGGTAAAACCACATCCACAGTGGGTATCGCCTCAGGGGCTTTTATCATCGCTCCCACCTTTTTTCCGTTATAAAAGATGTCCAGATTGGTGGTATCACCTAATACAACCTGAGTAAGGGCTACTCTGCCGAAATAGTTTTCCATGGGAAGTTCGCCTTTCCGGCAGGCGTATAGCAGCGTAATAAATGCAGCTAAAAAAAGTAACTTTCTATATCGCATATGTATTTATTGTTGCGGATAAAAGGGTAAGAGAACAACGTGCAGCAAGCTGCTGCACGTTGTTGAAAAAATTAATTGTATCTGGTCCAGTTGTGGCTACCACCTACAGTAGTCCAGTCAATACCATTCGGGAATGCACCCGCCTGATCTTCAGGAGTACCTTCTGCGGCAAAGAAGCTGGCTGCTCCACCGCTGCGGTCAAACGGACTAGTCAGGCTGATACTAGACAGAGTCGTAGTACCAACGTTTCCGGTTGGTGTACCGATAACAGTGAATACTTTGCTCACCTCTTTAGCATAAGCTCTAACATAACCATGAACGAAGTTGTTGGTGAAAACAGACACACCGCTTACGTATTTGTCGTAAGTAGTACCTACTGTCTGATCCAGGCTGATACCAGTAGAGAAACCAACAAAGATGGAGTTCTTCAGGTTGAATTCAGCATTTCTTCTCAGGTGAGCGGCACGGCCATATTTGAATCCACCAGCGCCGTTGGCAGCTTTGGCTGCGTTGGGTAAACCTACAATGGTGACATAGTTGTAAGTAGGACGGGTGATTGGAGTAGCACCAGTACCACCAGCGTTGTTGTCGCTTTCAAAACCATTAGACTCGCTCTGGTCAGCACGGGTAGTGTCAGACAGACCCAGTGCATAAGAGATAGTACCGCTATATCCGTTGTCTGTATCGAAAATATCATCCAGTGCGTCAATAGCCAGCAGGTGAGAAGCATTTACAGTACCGCCGAAGAATTCGAAAGCATCATCGTTTGCTTTGAATACTTCTACGTAATCAATAACGGTTCCGTTACCAACACCAGCCAGTGTCAGACCGTTTAATTCATTGTTCAGAGACAGAGCAAAACCAGCATACTCAATACGAACGAATTTCAGGATACCGGAGTTGTCATTAGGAAGATTACCGCCGAAAGTAGCATCAGCAGGTGATACGTCAGGAATACCTTCTACACGGGTGGTAGTAGGAGCGTTGGTAGGTGCTTTACCCAGCAGTACTACACCAGACCAGTCACCGGATTGTGGAGTGCTGGAATTGGAAGTGAATACGATAGGGTTGGCAGCAGTACCTTCAGCCAGAATTTTTGCACCTTTAGTGATGATGAGGCCACCACCGGCAACGGTAGAGGAACCACTCAGGTCACCTTTGATAACGGTACCAGGCTGAATAATCAGTACGTCAGCGGAGTCAACATACACCAGGCCACTCAGGTGCCATACAGTACCACTGGTCAGCAGAATGGTATCCGCTACACTGTGGGAAGTACCTAATACACCAGAGAGGGTAGGAGAAGCTGGAGGCGTTCCGATAGCAGTTACCGGACGACCTTCCTGAGCGTGGTTCTCTTTTTTGCAGGAAGCAAACAGTACAGCACCTAAAGCGGCAGCTGATAAAAGGGCTAATCCAAAGGGTTTTCTTTTCATGATTTTGTTTTTTTTCTTTTAACAAAAACGGGATACCTGATCAGGATATATAACAAAAATGCGCATGCTCTTTCATCAGAATTTGTAACTGGCGGTCAGGCTAAAAGTCCTTCCAGGACTGGCTTTATAGTCGATCGCATCGTTACCGGCATGGTATAACAACCGTTTGGTAGTAGGCATTTTACTGCCAGCCAGAATTTGCGGATCATCATCAAAACGGTTGATATATACCAGGCTGAAACTGTTCAGCAGATTGGATACATTTAATCTTAATTCACCTTTGCCTTTCAACAGATGAAATGCCAGCTGTGCGTCCAGTGATTCGAGCGGACGCTCAAACAACGAGAGGGCATAGATTTCATTGGCCCTGTACATCCTGTTGGTTACATAGTTGTACACCAGGTTAAAAGATACCGGCTTGGTATCATAAGCCAGACCAGCATTCACCATGTAGTTGCTGGCGCCAGCCTGTGGTCTCTTTTCTTCCGGTAATACATTTTCAGTGATCACCACTTTACGCGGGTTATCAGGGTCTGTCCCATCAAAACGAACAATCATCGGCGTTACACGGGAATCCAGATAAGTGAAGTTGCCGGATAACGTGATGTTACGCAACACGGGCACACCAGTAAACTGAAATGATTTACGCAGCTCTATCTCCAGACCATAATTCTTTGCCTCTTTACTGTTGCGCAAACGGAATTCGTTGTTGGCTTCCTTGAATATCTCCATCGGGTTCTTCATCTTCTTATAGAAAAGAGAGAAAGACACAATCTCACCAGGTCCTGGATACCATTCATAGCGGAAATCATAATGGCGTATAGTGGTAGACGTTACATAGGTGCTATAGTAAGTACCTCCCAGTTCAAAGTCATACTCTCTCAAACCGCTCATCTCACGCAAGTCCGGACGGATAATACTTTCTGCATAAGCCAGACGCAGATTCATGGAAGGTGTGAGGCTGTAAGTAAGATTGGCGGAAGGAAACAGCCGGAAATTAGGTTCCCTGTTTCTTAAACCGGACAGGTCCAGTTTATTATCTTCACCACGGCCTCTGTTGAGGTCCTGATCCAGCACATCCAGGGCAGCATTAACATTGTTAAGATTATAGTATTCTCCACGAACACCCCATACCAGCCTGAAATCACCGATCTTGTTGTCCAGCATACCATAAACGGCATGCAGGGAGGCCGAGCGGTTATAGTTGTCACCAAAACGTTCCAGTTTTGTTTCCAGTCCGTTTGCAGGTGTCATGAGAGAAGATACAGGCAGATAATTTTGTCCTGGGTTCTGGATGGTATTGGCAGTGTTGATCACATAAAAAAAGCGGTTTTTACTCCAGCCACCATAGCCCAGTTTGAAAGTATTATCCAGCGGCAAAGCACCGATATTGAATTTAAAAGGTTGTGTAGCAGACAGGTCCCAGCTGTAGTTGTTCTCACGAGCTCTGCTCCAGGTGCGGAGTGCGCCGGCGGTCACATTGATCGGGAAAAGATAATCAACGTTATAGTTGTTGGGATAATTGTTGTCTGTGTCCAGGTAGTTACCTGCAAAAAAATGGTTGTCGGGGCGCTGGCGGTCCAGCTGTGTATAGCTACCCAGCCATTTTACTTTAAGCCCGTTATGACCAATGGAATGTTCTCCTTTCAGTTGGTTCTGCCACAAACCAGTGACACCAGTCATATCAAAATAAGCATAGGTATGTGCACTGTAGGCGGCAGACTGGCCAATACCAGATACCAGCTGCTGATCAAGAGAACGTTGATAGATGCTTTGAAAACCAATACGGTTGCGCTCATTACGGAAACCGATTCCTGCCATGCCACCCAGATTGGTGGTAAAGCCATAACGTTGTCCCCGGAAAGCGGCATAATCCATCGACTTATCACCTTCAAAACCTGCACGGCTCATCACTACATCCTGTGTAGCCAGCGTATTACGGTAATTGGCTGCCAGGATCACACCAAACTGTCCTTTACCATGCTCTGGTAACACACGGCCCAGAGAAACCTGATAGTTCGTAGATGGCTGTGCATTAAAAGATGTAATTCCGTAGTTGTTATTGAAATGTTCGCCTTTACCGATACTGGCGTCAAATGCACTGATGATATCTGCACGGTCTTTCCAGTCAAATTTACCCAGTAGCTTACGATGGTCTGAAGCTTTCGCCCAGTATTCCTTGCCTTCCAGCGGAAGCGATAAAAACGTTTTACCAGTTGTTTTATCATTATAACTACCACCCACACTGATGTTGAGAAAATTTTCAGAAGGGATGTCTACTGTATTTACTTCAACCAGCCCTCCACCAAATTCCGCACTACGGTCAGGAGTAAGTGTCTTAATGACAGTTATATTTTCAATTACATTAGAAGGAATAATATCGAAGCTGAAGTTTTTACGATTCAGTTCTGTGCTGGGCATCAGCTGACCATTCAGCGATGCCTGGTTATAACGCTCGCTCAATCCGCGTACCACTACATATTTGTTATCCAGTGTAGACAAGCCACTCACGCGTTTCAGCACTTCGCCTACGTTTTTATCCGGTGTGCGGGCGATGAGGTCTGAACTGATACCATCAGTGATGCCCGCATTATTTTTTTGAAGCGCATAAAGCCCTTCTATAGAGGATTTCCGGTAGTTGCCGGTAACTGTCACTTCCTTCAACCGGGAACCGCTGCTTTTCAGTACAATATTCAGTGGTGTGATCTCTTTGGATGTCACTTCCACATCTGTCACTTTACGGCTGTCGAAAGAGATATAGGAAAAAGTGAGCGTGTATTTACCTGGCTCCAGTTGCAGCTCGTAGCTACCGTCTACATTAGACACGGCGCCTTGTCCTCCTTCTACCACGATGGTTACACCTGGTAATGGTTCATTTTTACTGTCTACTATTCTGCCGGTAACACGGCCGCTAACCTTTACGGCTGCTTTTTCCGCCTTGCCTTTGCGTACGGCGATAGTACGGTTATTAGTCAGTTCAATATCAACAGGAGCATGCTGATCGAGATACTGCAATACCTTTCCTAATGGAGCACCATCAAACTTTACAGCAGAAAGTGTGCACTGTGTCAGGTATTCGGGATCGTATATAAAAGTATAAGAGGTCTGGTCCTGCAATGATTTCACAACGGCGGCCGCATTAGTCCGTACCGACTGCAGCTGTACTTTTTCAGTAAGAGAAATATAGGACTGGGCCTGCAACAGGAAAGGCGATGACCCCATCATCAACAGGAACAGGGACAGCAGTTTAAAGGACATACGTTTCCCTGTACAAAATCTTTGTGTAGATTTTTGCATACTTCAGTTAGATTAAATAGATAGTTTTAATTGTGGTTAGTTGCGTTTGCGTTGTACCTGGAATGTACTGTCATTTACACGAGTAATGGAGATGTTGTGCACATACGCCAGGGTGGTCAATATTTTTTCTGGTGATACTTCTTTTTTAAACTCGCCGGATATCTTCCTGTGGCCTATTTCCGGTTGTTCCAGGATGATATGGATACCATAACGCTGCTGCAGTTTCATTAAGGCATCCGCCAGACTGGTATTTTCAAAATGTATTTTACCGCTCTTCCAGTCCAGTACTTCGTTCTGTCCGAAAGCCATCAGCTGTGGTTCTTTGCCATTCACATACTCCAGCATCTGGCCAGGTAATAATATTTTATTGAATCCATGCAATTTGCTTACTGCAATTTTTCCCTCTATCAGGCTCACCTGGATAGCACCATCGGCCTTGTTGGAAGTGGCAATATTAAAGGATGTTCCCAGTACAGTGGTAGTAAGACCGCCGGCATGGACCATAAAAGGCCGGTCTTCATCTTTTGCTACTTTAAAATAGGCTTCGCCGGATAACCACAGTTCTCTGTTTTCTTTGTTGTACAGCAGTCCATAACGTACCGTGGAATGAGCATTCAGCCACACTTCAGAACCATCTGCCATGGTAAACAATTGGATATTGTTGCTGTTGTTGCGCAATGTGTCATAATGGGCTGCCAGTTCCTGCCGCGCATGTCCCTGTTGCCACAGAAAAGATACCAGCCCTATCATACCCGTTACTACGGCCGCTGCTGCTGTATACCACCAGCGATGTATTTTGGGCGTAGCCGCTACCGGTGGATTGGCGGCATCCCACTTTTCCATCATAAACTCATCGAGCAGGGGAGAGTCCGGCGCCGATAACCAGGCTTCAACAACAGTCGCTTCCCGTTCCGTACAATGTCCTTTAAAATACTTGTCCAGTAGTTGTTTGTCCATATCCCAGATTCCCTGCTTTGGGTGTTTACATGAAGAGTACGTTCGGGAAACGGGATGTTCCTAGTCAGATTTACGGGTTAACAATTTGGTAATATTTGACCTTGGGGAGAATTATTTGCCCTTTGTCCGCTGATATTCTTCAAATGACTGTTTGATGAACAGCAGCAGGTCATATTCAGTAGCATCATTGAGGAACTGATAACCAGGGCGATATTTATGCATGAAGGAATCCAGCTCAGGGCTTTGCAGTTTGGTCATTTTGCCCACCAGCTCAGGAGAATAACGGTAATCAATATACTTTTCCTTTTCCCAATACAACAGCTGCTCATGGAACTGCTCCTTACGCTTACGCGCTTTGCTGGGCACCAGGTACGACAAGGCAGTAATAGGATTGGCAGGCAGCGTTTTTAATACGTCTACAGCACCTGGTTTGCGGTAACGGAAATAACGATCGTATTCATCACGCATAGCCAGTGAATCCTTTTTATAGTTGCTTCCTCTTACATTCACACCCTGTAACTCAAAAAGCCTTTTCTGCAGGTAGATATCCAGAGAAGAAGACATACCAGGCATTACAATCTGGCGCTGGGTATAACTGAGCATAGAAAACTCAATGGTATCACCCGGCATACCTTCAATATAAAAACGACCACTCTCACTGCTGAGCGTGCCCGTCATTGTTCTTTTATTAATGATGGAAACAAACGGCAATCCCGTTTTCGTTTCCTGGTCTGCCACCATACCAGACAATCGTACCTGCGCTGATGTGTGCTGTTGGCAAATGAAAAAGAAGAAAAAAAGTGCTCCGATATATGCTAAAAGTCGAATCATGGACATACTAATCGTTCAAATTTAACGTTCCACCCGCAAATGAAAAGTTAAAAAAGCGGGGGAATGACAGTGCTCAGGCACAAAATTATTAATTATCAGCCTTATAAATAGCTTAATTTTACCTCAATTCACCATTATCATGCCACAGAAGATCATTTTTGCCACCCAGCATTATCAATATTTAAAGGACCGAATACTGGCCCAGACCGCTTCCCAGTGGGAAAACGGCCAGCTCGAAATCCGTGATTTCCCTGATGGAGAACATTACCACCGTATTGTCAGTGAGATCAGTAATAAAGAAGTAATCCTGTTAGGCGGCACCATCGATGACAAGGAAACCCTTGAATTATATGATCTCGCCAGCGGATGTATCCAGCTGGGGGCACACTCTCTTACCATTGTAATTCCTTTCTTCGGTTATTCCACCATGGAAAGAGCCGTTCAGCACGGAGAAATCGTAAAAGCCAAAACCAGGGCAGTATTATTCTCTTCTCTTCCTAATACCTCCCGGGGCAACAGGATCATGCTGATAGATCTTCATGTAGATGGTATCACCTGGTATTTTGAGAATGATATCCGTCCGGTACACCTTTATGCGAAAGATTTTGTGAAGGAAGCAGCACTGGAGATAGCCGGCGGTAACCCCTTTGTACTCGCCAGCACCGATGCAGGCAGGGCCAAATGGGTTGAATCACTAGCCAATGATTTTCATGTTCCGGCCGCTTTTGCCTTCAAACGCCGCATCTCCGGTGAAGAAACAGCCATCACCGCCATCAGCGCCGATGTAAAAGATAAAATCGTGATCATATATGACGATATGATCCGCACCGGCGGCTCTCTGCTGCATGCAGCTGAAGCCTACATCCAGGCAGGTGCCCATGAAATCTATGTCATCACCACCCATGGAATCTTCGCTGGCAACGGCTTTCAGAAAATAAAAGATAGCGGTATCATTAAAGGTATCTATTGCACCGATACCCATCCCAACGCACTCCTCATCCAGGATGATATGCTACAGGTTAAATCCGTTGATCAACTTATCGTAAATGCCGTGATGGCCAGAAGCTAATACTCAACTTCGTTCATACCTCAACGTAATACATCTTATTCACCATTAAAACCGGTCTGATGATTGATTTTCGTATAATCGAATACGGTAGTTGCGACTACCAGGACATGGTTGCACTCCGTGATGAAGTGCTGCGTAAACCATTGGGACTAACGTTTACGGCTGAATACCTGCAGCAGGAAATCAACGATTTCCTCATCGGCGGGTTCCTGCAGGAAGGTGACAAAACAATGCTGGCCGGTTGCTGTATCCTTACACCCGTCAGCGAAAACACAGTACAGTTAAGGCAAATGGCGGTATCACCCTTATTGCAGGGCAAAGGAGTCGGAAGAGATATCATCCTCTTTGCAGAATCACATGCTGTCAGCAACGGGTTCGGAATACTAACCATGCATGCTAGAAAAGAAGCCGTCGGTTTCTATCAGAAACTGGGCTACGAAATCTGTGGAGACGAGTTTACTGAAGTGGGAATCCCACACTACGAAATGAAGAAAAACCTGATAAAATGAAATAAAGCCCATTGTAAATGGGCTTTCAATTGTATAGATAATTGATATGGACCACCAGTATAACCATCGGCAGCCCCTAAACGCTGCAACAAAAATTTGTAACCAAATCAAGCACTATACAATGAGAAGCCAAGTACTAGCCTGGTCGGGCCTGTGCTATGCCCTATTCTGCTATCATTCCGGCAGTGCATACGCAAAACCCGAAGGGTATCTCACCGCTCAGCAGCCAGCAGATACCACCGTTCCGGTAGTAACCAAACCTGCTGCTGCCGACACTGCCAAAACAAGACAAGATACTGCGAAACCCAAACAGGACACCGCCCTTATCCTCCCGCCGGATGATGCAACCGTGAAGAAAGAAATCGGGAAATTTACTATCAACGGAATGGTAAAGGATGATAAAGGCACTCCCGTTCCCGGCGCACACATTCGCAACCAAACCACCGGCACCTATGCCCAGTCCGGCCCTGATGGCAAATTCTCCATCAAAGCAGGATTAAAAGACACGATCAAGATAAGTTCACCAACCTTCGCAGAACAATCGGTTATCCTCTCCAAAAAGGAAACACTGGCCATTACACTCATGCCCGCTGATGCCAACAAAAAAGTATTGGGTGAGGTAGTGGTAACAGCCCTCGGTATTAGAAAAAACCCACGCTCCGTGGGATATGCCATACAGGAAGTAAGCGGTAGCACTGTACAGGAAGCAAAAGAAGTCAACTTTGTAAACGCCCTTACCGGCAAGGTACCAGGCGTACAAATCAATACCAACAGCGGCTCTATGGGTGGTGCCACCAAAATCACTATCCGCGGTGTTAAATCCATCCTCGGCGACAACAACGCCTTCTTCGTGATCGACGGAGTGCCCATGATGAACAACAACACCAACCAGGGCGGCCAACTCAATGGTGGTGGTGGTTACGATTATGGTAGCCCTCTCCAGGACATCAATCCGGAAGACATCGAAAATATCTCTGTGCTGAAAGGTGCTGCCGCCACTGCACTCTATGGCAGCCGTGGTGCCAACGGTGTAATGCTCATCACCACTAAAAAACGCCCGGACTCAGAACGCGGGATAGGCGTTACCTATAGTCTCAATGCTCAGATAGACCAGGTATATAAACTGCCCGACTATCAAAATCAATACGGTGGTGGCTCCAGTCCACGCTTTGATACGTTGTTTTACAACAAAAACCCCGAGGGCTTCCTCAATGCACAAAGCGGTGCCTACGACGATAATAATGGCAAAGGCCGTTATGATCTGATGCCGCAGTATTACGAAGATGCCTCCTGGGGTCCTAAACTCGATGGGCGCCTCGTACGTCCGTACTGGTCATGGGATAAAAACAAAAACAATCCCTACTTCGGTCAGACAGCCCCCTGGGCAGCGCACCCCAACAACGTAAGAGACTTCTACAGAACAGGCTTTACCCTTACAAATAATATATCCATGGCCGGTAGTAACGATAAAGGTGGTTTCCGCCTTTCCTACGGCAATATGGACCAGACTTTTGTGCTCCCCAACGCCTCCATTAAACGTAATAACCTGTCGTTCAACGGCAATTACGAAGTAACCAAAGGCGTTAGGGCAGTAGCTGCCATGAATTATGTAGCCCTTAATGCCAAGGGCCGCCCTGGTACCGGCTTTACAGGCCCCAATCCGGCACTGCAGTTTACCATGTACGGTCAGCGTCAGCTCGACCTCGACATGGAAAAACGTTACAAATACGACGACGGTTCCCAGAGCACCTGGAACCGCAAAGCCTGGAACGACCCGGCTCCACTCTCCAGCAATGGCCCCTACTGGAACCGTTATATGGACTATGAAACCGACAGCCGTAACCGACTCTTTGGTTTCGCCGGTGTAGACATAGACGCCAACAAATGGCTCAGCTTCTCCGGCCGCGTATTCATGGACGATTACAACACCCTCGAAGAAGAAAGGACCGCCAGAGATTATTTTGTAGGTGGTTATATCAAACGCGTACGTACCTCCCGCGAAATGAACTATCAGCTGACCGCCGATGTTAAAAGAAACTTCGGACACGATTTTCAGTTCAATGCTACAGTAGGCGGTAACATTATGCACCGCCGCTGGACTACCACCGGAGGAAGCACTGTACAAGGCCTTACCATCAAGGATGTGTACAATCTTGCCAACTCCGTACAGCCAGCCCAGTCTATCGATGAGTTCTACGAAAAACAGATCAATTCTGCTTTCGCTACCGCGAATCTGGGCTATAAAAACATGCTCTTCCTCGACCTCACCGGCCGCAGCGACTGGAGCTCCACACTCGTAAAAGGCAACAATCAATACTTCTACCCGTCAGCATCCCTTTCCTTCGTATTCTCCGATCTGCTGAAGGAATGGAAATGGCTCTCCTTTGGTAAGGTAAGAGGCAGCGTGGCCGCTGTAGGTAACGACGCTGACCCGTACAGAATCTACAACACCTACGATTTTGTACCGCCGTTCGGCTCCTATCCGATCACACAGTCTTCTGCCACCAAATACAACAGAGATCTCAAACCTGAACGTACCTCTGAAGTGGAAACAGGGGTGGAACTGAAATTTCTGGACAATCGTGTAGGCGTTGACTTTACCTACTATAACCGCACCACCAGAAACCAGATCATTGCACTGGCACTGCCTGCCGCAACCGGATATACCAGCTCATATGTCAATGGTGGCAGTGTACAAAACAGCGGTATCGAAATTGGCCTGAACCTGAATCCTATCCGCCTTAAAAACGGTTTCCGCTGGGATATCAGCGCCAATATCGCACGCAACCGCAACAAACTGCTCAGCCTCGACATTGAGCAGTACAACACCTCTCTGCCGGTGCTCTATATCGGCACCGACCGCCGTACCCAGAAGGTATCTGTAGTGGCCATGGTGGGGCAGCCGCTCGGCACCATCATCGGTACCGACTACACGTACCTTAACGGTCAGAAAGTAGTAGACGCCCAGGGACACTATGTGCCTACCAAAACAAACGTACCTATCGGCAACGCCTATCCGGACTACGTAGGAGGTATCACCAACTCCTTCACCTATAAGGGTATTTACCTCTCCGCCCTGATAGACTTCCAGCATGGTGGCAACTTCTTCTCCTACACCAACCTGTACGGTGAGAAGTCTGGCCTGCTGCAAAGCACAGTGGAAAACAATATCCGCGAAACAGGTATCGTAGTACCCGGTATTACCGCCGATGGCCATCCCAATACAGTCAATATCACCGCACAGGACCACTTCAGTTCCAATGGCGGCAATGTGATCAGCAAAGCGAATCTGTATGATGCCAGTTATGTCTACCTGAGAGAAGCTAAAATCGGCTACAACCTTCCGGAATCATGGTACAGAAAAATCGGTGCCCAAAGCGCACGTCTGTCCCTCTATGGCCGTAACCTGTGGCTGATCAAATCAAACGCGCCCAATGTAGACCCGGCCAATATTATCAATTCCTCTACCAACGTGCAGGGGATAGAAGGAGGGGCCTTGCCTTCACTCCGCTCTTATGGCTTAAACCTGAGTGTATCATTCTAAAATTTGTGAAGATGACTAACAAGATCCTGAAATATAGCTCCGCTTTTCTACTGCTGGCCACCATAGCGTTTTCCGGCTGTAAAAAGCTCGATGATATCAATCACGACCCAACGAAACCTACTACCGCCGATCCGCAGTACCTGCTGGCCGGCGCCCAGAAAAACGCGATGGACGTGCTCTACAGCGGCCTCCAGAACGGTTATATCGGTATGCACTATGCCCAGTACTGGTCTGGCAACTCCCGTACAGATGACAGCCGCTACAAACTGGACGAAGGCAACAACTCCACGCTCTGGAACAATCTGTACCGTATATCACTTAACAATCTCAATAACATTGTCCGCCAAAACGGCAACAAACTCGATGATCCGAAAATAGCTGCGCAAACGGCCATCGCCCGGATCACAGCCTGCTGGATATACCAGGTGCTTGCTGATGCCTACGGCAACATACCCTATTCCAGCACGTTCCAGCTCGACGCCGGTAATATCACCCCAGCCTACGATGACGCACAAACCGTCTATGCCCGGCTGATTGATACCCTGCAGGCACAGATCAAAATACTGGATGTCACTAAAGGCACACTGGCCACCGGCGACGTGATCTATCTTGGCAGTACTGACAAATGGAGCAAACTGGCTCATTCACTGCTGTTGCGTATCGCCATCCGCATGGCAGATGCCAACGATGCCAAAGCCCGGGAAATCATCGAAGCTAATTACCAACAGGCGTTTACCAGCAATGATGATAACGCGTTGTTCACCTATCTGAATGCCGCTCCCAATAAATTTCCCTACAATGATTCCGAAAGGGAGCTCTCTGACTTTTTCGTAAGTGCTACCCTGGTAGACTATATGAAAAGTGTAGCCGATCCCAGACTGGCCATCTATGCCCGTCCTTCCAAAGATGACCAGGTCATCAACGGAATGCCTTACGGCTGGGCCAGCGCCGATAAAACCCGGCCTGCTCCCGGAAAGTTTTCCTATCCTGGCAAACAGATCTATAGCGCCGTTATGCCCGGTATCCTGATGGATTATGCAGAAGTGGAGTTTATCCTGGCAGAAGCAGCCGCCCGCGGCATGAACGTAGGCGACGCCGCCACCCACTACACCAATGGTATCAAAGCATCCATCAGCTTCTGGAAAAAACTGGCAGACGACAGAAGTATCGATGACCCTGCTATTAACAGCTACATCGCAAAAGTGCCCTACAATGCCAGCGACTGGCGTAATGTAATCGGTACGCAGAAATGGCTGGCGCTCTATCCCCAGGGTCTCCAGGGCTGGTTTGAGCGCACCAGGCTCAACTTCAAAAAACCAGGTGGAACAGCCTTGTTCATAGCACCCATATCCGGTTCTATGGACCCTTCCACACCTTTGGTACCATACCGCCTTACTTACCTGATCTCCGAACAAACCATTAATAAAGCATCATATGAAAATGCCGCCAAAGCAATTGGCGGTGATGTGAAAGGCACTAAACTGTGGTTTAACAAATTTTAACAAAAAAACACAATCAACTAAAACAATCAACCGGCGCCCGCTTTTGCGGGCGCTTTTTTGTTCTGTCCGGCCCTGATCCTTGTCTTCCCGTTTTTCTCAATGCTGCACTTGCTTTATCTTTAAGCCCCCCTATAGTAAGTTTTAAGCGTTTTTATGAAGAAAGTACTGTTATTACTGGCCGTGATAGCCCTTACCCGCTATGCCTCGGCCCAGGAGACCACGCATGCCTATCAGCACTGGTACACTTATTTCGGGACAATGAAAATTAATCAGCACTGGTCTGTCCCCTTTGATGTACAATTGCGTATCAGAGACGGAATCAGCAATAAGGGACAGCTGTTGATGAGGGGAGGACTACAATATGCTATTAACAAACGGCACCAGGTCTTATTGGGATATGCTTTTGTACCTACGTATAACAATGTTAGCGATACCTGGCTACCGGAACAGCGTATTTTTGAGCAATACATCTACAAAGCTCCTAAAATCGATATGACCCACCGTTTCCGGCTGGAACAGCGCTGGGTGGCACAATCATCAGCACCTGGCGCCCACAGGGCCATCGGTGACTGGAAATATGGTAACCGCCTGCGGTATTTCAACCGTACCCAGCTGGCTATCCGCCATCACCAACAGTCAACCCGGTTTTACGTGGCATTACAGGACGAAATTTTCCTGAATCTCTGGGGTAATAGTATCAGCAACCTCCTTTTTGATCAGAACCGCTTTCTGACCGCCTTTGGCTATCAGATCAGCCCCAACCTGAAAGCTGATATCGGCTATATGAACCAGCTTGTTCAGGTAAACAGCGGAGCCAAAACCATGAACCATATCCTGCATTTCAGCGTATTTCAGAACATTAATCTTTAATGCATTTGATATTACTTCCCAAACAGATAATCTAAAACAACATATACATAATACAAACAAAAGCCCGCTGATAATCAGCGGGCTTTTGAACTAATTAAATATCATATATAAAAAATAATTTCTATCTATCAGAAATTAAATATTCGCAGCAAAATCATAAAGCATAATCTCCCTTCATCAGGAAAATCAGTATCCATCAGCTAAAATACCACCCGCCTGAATTAATAGCTGGTGCTAAATTTAGACTTCATCATAGTTGAGAAGAGTTGGTAGGCATCTTCTGTTTTAAAAGCACTGATAGGAATGAGGAAGAAGGATTTTTTATCCCTGTAAAGGAAGAAGAATTTTTTGGTTTCCACTACGCGGTAAAAGCTTTTCCAGCTGATAGAGCGTTCGCGGTCGCTGGCACTGGTAGAGATCTGTATGCCTTCGTCGGAGTAGCGGAGCTGGATATTGTCTTTGAAAGTAGCGGCCTTGTTATAGATGGAAATGGGGAGGAGGTACCAGAAAACGAGCCCGAGCAGGAGTACCATAACGGCGATGCCGGAAAGAGTGCCTGGTGTGACCAGGTTAAAGGAATAACCCGCTATAGTGGCCAACAACAGGATCATAAGGGTGTTTCTAAACACCTTAATCTCACCCCGCTGCATAAAATGATAGCGTAATGCATGCAACACATCTCCCTTATTGTAACTGAACTCTAACTGCATTAGGCGACTGGCAAAACGATTTTTATCTGTTTACGGAAATCGACATAGGATTATCCATTTCATCACGTACAGTAACAGGTGCATCTTTCTTACGGTTACGCTTCAGTGTGGAAAGGAACTCCTCATTGAAGCCCGGAAAGTTTTTCTTGATGAAAAGGAAATACTGCTGTAAGGTCTTGGGATCCACCTTGAAGGGGAAAGCCATCTCCTTACCACTTCCTTTCAGGAAGTCGTTGGTGTTTATTTTTGTTTCGTTTTGTAAATACCATTTGTAAAGGTCCACAATAGCTTTTTCCAACTCTGCTTCATCTACTTTCTCAGCCGTCTCTACCCGGGGAAATAATAATACAAACTCTTCTACCCGTACAGGTTTGGCTTTATCATTATTTCTGGCATTATTACGGTTATCGTTGTTATCCCCGTTTTTATCTCCATTGTTCTCCCCGGTCTTGCAGGTGCAGGTGTTATCACCATTCCCGCCACCAGTGTTGGCATTTGCTGATGTGGCTGCGGCCAAAACTACCAGCAGCAAGAACAACAGCTTTTTCATAAGGCGTCAATTTTTCGAGTCTTAAAAATACAATTATATTCTGAGATTTCTCATGCCTAAAAAAAATAGGTAGTGTCTCAATTTTTTAATGCCGGCTGGCAGCATCTACTGAACCTCCCGCAACTGCGGCAAGACGAAACTGAACTATTACCAGAAAATAGGTAGCGTCTCAATTTCGGCTTTTTAATACCAACCATCGGCACCCACTGAACCTCCCGCAACTGCGGCGACACGAAACCGAACTATTACCAGAAAATAGGTATCTCCCTGAAAAAACAAAAGCAATGGACGAACCATTGCTTTCGAGAGTCATTTACAGTGCATGATGAATCACGCGGTGTAGGAATATTTGGTTTTTCATAGGACAGTAACCATAATAAAAATTAATACAATAACAAATATAATAAAATTATATGGTGACAGGCAGGAAAGGGTAAAAATTAAATATTTTCTAATATGAAGAGGCAAAACTTCAGAAACGAAAATTTAAAGGCTTAAAATTAGACAAAATGAAATATCCTAATACCCCATTGGAGTAATAGGTTAGAAGAAGGAGGGTAAAAAAGGTGTTTCAAACACCGGGTTTTTGGAAAAAAGTAAGGGCGCCTAGAAAAGCGCCCTCAATTTGTTACTATCCTATGAAAACCCTATTTGAATACAAAGGTAAGTGCATGTTATTTTTCTTTGAAATTTTAAAGGCACAATAACATATCATTAACAAGAGTTGCAACATCAAATCAGCTACAACCCATGCTGTTACCGCAGTTCAGGCATTTGTAACAAGTGCCGGACCTTACTGTAATATGCCCACAAACGTTGCAGGCAGGGGCATCACTCTGCATACTACGCAAATAATCCTGCGTGCTCTTTTCTGCAGAATGCATGACCGCAGGCTGCTGCTTTACCGCTCTGGGCACGCTTTGCGGACTACTCCCATGATAAGTCACCCGCATACCTGATAACAAATGGGAGTCGTTTTTTTCCTCGTCTTCATCTCCGGTATTCCCCGGCGCATCCAGCAAATGCACCAGGTCTGTACGCCCCAGATACTCATATCCCAATACCCGGAATACATAATCTACCAGCGATGTAGCCGATTTAATGTTCGGATGGTCAACCATCCCCGCCGGCTCAAAACGGGTAAATACAAACTTATCTACAAATTCTTCCAGCGGAACACCGTACTGCAATCCCACAGAAACCGCTATGGCAAAGCAGTTCATCATACTTCGCAACGTAGATCCTTCCTTCGCCAGATCAATAAAAATCTCTCCCAGTGTACCATCATTATATTCTCCCGTATGCAGGTAAATAGCCTGCCCACCTACTTTTGCCTTCTGGGTAAAACCTCCCCGTTTGGCTGGCAATGTCTTACGCTCTACAATCCTTGACAGCTGCCGCTTCAACGTAGTATCCGTACTAGCGATCATCCGCTTGTTCACTTCTTCCAGCAACTCTTCAATCGTTAACTGATCGGTATCTAAAATCTGTGCAGATTCTGTAGTGGCTGCAACATCTGCTTTTTTCTTCTTATCACTCTTATTACTAAGTGGTTGACTCAACTTACTACCATCCCTGTAAAGCGCACAGGCTTTGAGCCCCAGCTCCCAGCTCAGCATATAGGCATCCGCTATTTCATGCACTTCCGCTTCATGCGGCAGGTTGATCGTTTTGGAAATAGCCCCGGAAATAAACGGCTGCGCAGCTGCCATCATCCGGATATGTCCATGTGGATGAATATAACGCTCCCCATGTTTGCCACACCTGTTGGCACAGTCAAACACCGGCAGATGTGCCTCCTGCAGATACGGCGCGCCTTCTATCGTCATCGTACCGCAGATGTAATCATTGGCTGCCTCTATCTCTGCATCCGTAAATCCTAACGCATGCAACAAACTGAAGTCAAGATTAAAATACTGCTCCGGCGTAAAACCCAATCGCTGCAAACAAGCTTCTCCCAGCGTATAAACATTAAACACAAAGGAAATATCGAACGAAGAAACCACTGCACTATCCAGCTTTTTCAACTCTTCAGCGATAAACCCTTTTTCACTGAGTGACTGATGATTAATATAAGGTGCTCCGGCAAAAGAACCGGTACCCTTTGCATAGTCAACAATTGCTTTTATTTCATGAGGCTGATAACCCAGATTATGCAAGGCTGTTGGAATAGACTGGTTGATGATTTTGAAATAACCACCACCGGACAGCTTTTTAAATTTTACCAGCGCAAAATCAGGCTCTACCCCTGTAGTATCACAGTCCATTACTAGTCCAATGGTCCCGGTAGGAGCAATCACCGTTGTCTGAGCATTACGATAGCCGTATTTCTCACCTGCCTGTACCGCCTCGTCCCAGGCCCTGGTAGCCGCCTTCAGCAGATAATCAGGACAGAACCGGGCATTGATACCCTGAGGAAGAATTTCGAGTCCTTCATAGGCTGTTGCTGCATCATAAGCCGCAGCACGATGATTACGCATCACACGCAACATGTCTTCCCGGTTCTCTGCAAAACGTGGGAAAGCACCCAGATGCGAAGCCATCTCCGCTGATGTCTGATAAGCCACACCAGTCATAATAGCTGTAATAGCTCCTGCAATACCACGAGCTTCTTCACTGTCGTAGGCAATACCATTCACCATAAGCATGGAACCCAGATTCGCATAACCAAGCCCAAGCGTACGGTAATCGTAACTCAACTGAGCCACTTCCCGGGAAGGGAACTGTGCCATCAATACAGATATCTCCAGCACTACCGTCCACAACCGCACTGTATATTCAAATCCCGGTACATCGAAAAGACGCTGCTGCTCATCAAAAAATCGCCGCAGATTGACAGATGCCAGGTTACAGGCAGTATTGTCCAGAAACATGTATTCAGAACAGGGATTGGAAGCATTGATCCGGCCGCCTTGCGGACAGGTATGCCATTCATTGATGGTCGTATCGTATTGGGTGCCAGGATCTGCACAACGCCAGGCGGCATAAGCAATCTGGTCCCAGAGATCTTTGGCCCTAATGGTTTTGACAGCTTTACCGGTAGTCCGGGCTGTCAGATCCCAGTCACTATCATCAGCCAGCTGATGAAAAAAGCGGTTTGGGATGCGAACAGAATTATTGGAGTTCTGCCCAGACACAGTCCGGTAAGCCTCACCTTCATAATCCGCAGAATAACCGGCAGCTATCAATGCCGCTACTTTTTTTTCCTCTTCTACTTTCCAGTTGATAAACTCCAGTACTTCCGGATGGTCCAGGTCCAGGCACACCATTTTGGCCGCCCGGCGGGTGGTACCGCCTGATTTAATAGCACCGGCAGCGCGGTCACCGATCTTCAGAAAACTCATTAATCCGCTGGAAGTACCGCCACCACTTAGTTTCTCTCCTTCTCCCCGGATATGGGAAAAATTGGTTCCCACACCGGAACCGTATTTGAAAATACGGGCTTCACGCATCCACAAGTCCATAATTCCGCCGTCACCTACCAGATCATCTTCTACACTTAGGATAAAACAGGCATGTGGCTGCGGTCTTTCGTAGGCAGAAGTCGATTTCTCCAGTTTACCGGTATGTTGTTCCACGTAAAAATGTCCCTGTGGTTTTCCTTTGATACCATAACTGTCATAAAGCCCGGTATTAAACCACTGCGGCGAATTAGGCACACAAGCCTGGTTCAGCATACAATAAACCAGCTCGTCATAAAATACCTGCGCATCTTCCGGAGAAGCAAAATACCCATAGCGCTCTCCCCATGCCTTCCAGCAATGGGCCATACGATGCACCACCTGTTTCACCGACGTTTCACGGCCCACACTACCATCTTCCTGAGGCACGCCTGCCTTTCGGAAATACTTCTGTGCCAGGATATCAGTCGCGATCTGCGACCATCCTTTAGGTACTTCTACGTTGTTCATCTCAAACACTACATCACCACCGGGATTACGGATCACCGACGAGCGCAGGTCATACTCAAACTGTTCATACGGAGACACTCCTTCCCGTGTGAAATAACGGGAAAACGTCAGGCCACTCTGGCTGCTTGCTGGATTTTTCATACCCAAAATTTTTTTCTTACGATTAAAGAAATATGTAAGGGGGGAGGGTTTAAAATTAATTTTAAAATACCTGGGTAAGTTGGATTATTATGCACAACTTGTGGATAATTGAATCAACTCTTTGCCGGGATGTTTGTTATACCCAAACCAGTACAACAAAAATCCGGCTCAAAATTTGTCGTTAGCAGAGCTTTATATGTGGGTGTTACTTATAATGCCGTAAGTATCATGAACTTCATTCATAGAAAATGAATTGCATGCATATTTATTTAGCATTGTGGGTTATTAATAAAAATATTATACATTTGCGACAACCGGAACAATGCGCTATTGATGTACAATAAAATATACACTTCGTTCATCGAAAGAAAGGCTAGGAAAGAAAAGGCATTCGCGGTTTTGATTGATCCGGATAAGGTTACCCCTGCCGGGATCATTGAACTCGCGACTAAATGCACTGCGGCCAAGGTGGATTATATCTTCCTCGGTGGCAGCCTCGTTATTACTAACCACCTGGATGAATGCGTGCAACAATTGAAAGCCAGCTGTGATATTCCCGTTATTCTGTTTCCGGGAAGCCCTTCGCAGGTTTCGAGATATGCAGACGCGCTCCTTTATCTTTCAATGATATCAGGTAGAAATCCTGAGTTACTGATTGGTCAGCATGTGGTTTCTGCTGCTGCTGTCAAAAAAAGCCAGCTGGAAGTAATTTCTACCGGCTATATGGTCATTGATGGTGGAGCTCCTACCACTGTATCCTACATTAGCAATGCCACTCCTATTCCTGCCGACAAAGCAGATATCGCGATGTGTACAGCCATGGCAGGAGAGATGCTGGGTATGAAGGTTATATACATGGATGCCGGCAGCGGCGCCCGTAACCCTATCACTGAAACCATGATCAACCGGGTAGCTAGCCAGGTAGAAGTACCCATTATCGTTGGCGGCGGTATCCGCGATGCTGAAAAAGCCTATCGCAACTGTAAAGCCGGTGCCGATATCATCGTAGTAGGTAATGCCATCGAACACGATATTTCCCTGATCAAGGAACTCGCAGATGCTGTACATTCCACAGCACCCGTAACATTGTAATTTACGATTTATTCACTTTTTTATCGATATAAAAAAACAGCGGAGATCGCCATAGTGGCTGTCTCCGCTGTTTTTTATCAATTCAATAACAAAAGACTGTTACAAACTCATCATTTCCTTGAATTTAACGGCCTGCCGGCGGCTCACCTCTATCTTTTCCCCACCTCTCATTTCCAGTAACAACCCTCCGTTAAAATAAGTGTCGATTTTCTCGATCATACGCAGGTTCACTATGTGTTTGCGGTTGGCCCTGAAAAAAACCCTTTCGTCCAGTCTTTCCTCCAGTGCATTCAACGACTTCAGAATCAACGGCTTATTAGTCTCAAAATACACTCGGGCGTAGTTGCCCACGCTTTCAAACAAACGGATTTCCTGCAGCTTCACAAACCAGCAACGATCACCATCTTTCACAAACACCTGATCATTTTCAGACAGCAGGGTGCGGATACCACCCGCAGTGGCCAGCCGGTCCTTCTCCTCCAGTTGATGCAGTTTATGGATTGCATCTGCCAAACGCTTGGGCTCCACCGGTTTCAGCAGGTAGTCCAGCGCATTGTATTCAAATGCTTTCAGCGCATATTCATCATATGCAGTGGTGAAGATCACCTGTGGTGCCTTCTCCAGTTCGGCAAGCAGATCAAATCCCGTTTTGTCCGGCATCTGAATGTCCAGAAACAACAGGTCAGGATGTAGGGTCTCTATCTTCTCGATACCATCCTTCGCGTTAACCGCTTCTCCTACCACCACTATTTCCGGGTGATCTGCCAGTAATTTTTTCAGTTCACTCCTGGCCAGGCGTTCATCATCTATTATCAATGCTTTTTTCATTGGCAATATGAAGTTTGGTTGATGATTAATTTTTAAATAATCCAAATAAGCTATAGACAGTCCAAACGATCTGCCATAGCGGTTTCCGTATAACAAGCAATCAGAGTAACGGCATTACCACCCTGGCTTCTACCGTTGCCTCGTCTTTATTTCTGATGTCAAAGGTAGCCCTGTTTCCAAACAAAATACTTAATCGTTGCCGCGTACTCTGTAATCCAAATCCATGGCCATTGAGAACATTTTTCTCCACCAGCTGGCCGGTATTTTCGATCATGATTTCATGTTCCATGTTGTTCAACCGGGAAGCGATAAAGACTGTTCCGCCACTCACTACCCTGGAAATGCCATGTTTGATAGCGTTTTCCACCAGTGTTTGCAACATCATGGGCGGCACCTGCAGCCCCAGTGTATCGGGATCTATTTCATACCTTACCTGTAATCGCTCTTCAAAGCGGATATGCTCCAATGCAAGGTAATCCTTTACAATATTTAATTCACTCTCCAGGCTCACCGTTTCCATCTTTTCTGTAGCCATGGAACTACGCAGGATATTGGAAAGCTCCGTAATGGCCGTCCTTGCCCGCTGCGGGTTCTCATCCACCAGTGCCCGGATGCTGTTGAGCGCGTTAAAGATAAAATGAGGATTCAGCTGTGCCTTGATCGTTTTAAGCTCCAGTTCCCTTACAGTTGCTTCCAGCTTCAGCCGGTCTACCTGTGAAATCCGGTTTCGGTCCACATAATGCCCGATGAAATATATCGCCCACCAGATAAAGGAAACAGCAAAACAGGATACATAACCTCTGTCCAGCAGGTTCTGCAGGAAGTTCTTACTCCGGGGAGGATTACCCACCAGATAATCCAACACCAGATTATACACAAAATACAAAACCACACTGGTACTTAATACCAGCACCAGATATAGTACCAACTGCTTTTCAGAACTGAAACTTCCCCAGCCTCTGAGCTTGTTTAACAAAGCTCTGAACAAATGAGTAGAAAGAATACCGCACAGTACAAAGATGATCAGGTAGATCATCGCAGTTTGCAGATTTGGTTTTTTCAGCGTGAAACTGAAGAATACATTGATCAGGAAATACGCCGACCACCCTAACAATTGTCCCCACCAGTATTTATATACTTGTTTAAACATCCATTTAAATTAGTAAACTTCCCAAGTATACCAAAAATACCGTATGACACACCCTAACGGAATCTAAAATGTTATAAATGGCGAATCAAAACCGGTAAATGGTGAATCCCACCTGCCGAATGGCTGGTATTCCGGCTATATGGGGTTTTTCCCGCCCAATATCGCATGATAACCCATATTTTTTAGTAGTTTTGTTTTTAATTAAACCCTGGATTATCAAATTATGAATATCACGGCCGGTTCACTTTTAAGCCAGATTAATTACCCAGCGGATTTGAGAAAGCTGAGCAAAGACCAGCTTCATCAGGTGTGTGATGAACTACGTCAGTATATTATTGACGTGGTAAGTGTGCATGGCGGCCACTTTGCTGCCAGCCTGGGCGTAGTGGAGCTCACAGTAGCCCTGCACTATGTATTTAATACTCCTTACGACCAGCTGGTATGGGACGTAGGGCATCAGGCGTATGGACATAAGATCCTTACCGGTCGCCGCGATTCCTTTCCGACTAACCGGAAATACAAAGGCATCAGCGGATTTCCCAAAAGAGACGAAAGCGAATACGATACCTTCGGAGTAGGGCACTCCTCTACCTCCATCTCCGCTGCATTGGGCATGGCCATGGCCTCCCACTACAAAGGAGAGTTCGACCGCCAGCATATCGCCGTTATCGGCGATGGCGCCATGACTGCCGGTATGGCCTTCGAAGCACTCAATCACGCCGGTGTGGCCAATGCCAACGTGCTGATTATCCTCAACGATAACTGCATGTCTATCGACCCGAACGTGGGTGCGCTCAAAGAATACCTGACAGATATCACTACTTCTCCCACCTATAACAAACTGAGGGACGATGTATGGAACCTGCTCGGTAAACTGCCGGTAGGAAAACGCTTTACCCGCGAAATGGCCTCCAAACTGGAAGCTTCCCTCAAAGGTGTGGTGTCTAAATCCAGTAACCTCTTCGAATCCCTGCAGATGCGCTATTTTGGCCCTATCGACGGCCACAATATCACCAAACTGGCCGATACCCTGCAGGATCTGAAAGATATTCCCGGCCCTAAACTGCTGCATATCGTTACCACCAAAGGGAAAGGTTATGCCCTCGCAGAAAAGGACCAGACTACCTGGCACGCTCCAGGCCTCTTCGATAAAATCACCGGCGAAATATTCAAAAAAATCCCGGACAGACCGCAACCTCCCAAATACCAGGACGTTTTCGGCCATACCATTATCGAACTGGCAGAGAAAAACGATAAAATCATCGGTATCACCCCCGCCATGCCTTCCGGCTCTTCCCTCAAATTTATGATGGAAAAGATGCCTGACAGAGCCTTCGATGTCGGTATCTGCGAACAACACGCCGTTACCCTCTCCGCCGGCATGGCCACACAGGGTATGCGCGTGTTCTGTAATATCTACTCTTCTTTCTTCCAGCGCGCCTTCGATCAGGCCGTTCACGATGTGGCCATCCAGGACCTCCCCGTGGTTTTCTGCCTCGACAGGGCAGGACTGGTAGGAGAAGACGGACCTACTCACCACGGTGCTTACGATATCGCCTACATGCGTAGCATTCCTAACGTCATCATCAGCGCACCGATGAACGAAGAAGAACTGCGTAACCTCATGTACAGCGCCCAACTGGAAGAAAATACCCATCCGTACGTGATCCGGTACCCCCGTGGTCAAGGTGTCATGCCCGAATGGAGAACTCCTTTTAAAGCCATCAAAGCCGGCACAGGACGTAAGATCCGCGACGGCAAGGATATAGCCATCCTTTCCATCGGTCATATAGGCAACTTCGTAACAGAAGCCTGCAAAGAACTGATCAGCGACGGACTGCAACCTGCCCACTACGATATGCGGTTCGTAAAACCACTCGACGAAGCCATGCTGCACGAAGTGTTCAGCAAATTCGACAAAGTGATCACCGTGGAAGATGGCTCCATCAAAGGTGGCTTCGGCAGCGCCATACTGGAGTTCATGGCAGAACATCACTACACATCCAAGATTCGTATACTCGGTATCCCCGACAGGATCATAGAACACGGTAAACCGGATGAACTGTTCCGCGAATGCGGATACGATCCCGCCGGTATCGCCCGCGCCACCAGAGAAATGCTGCGCGAGAAAATTACCGTGACTATCTAACATCAATACAACTTACGTTACAGATAAAGGAGCGAAGATCCGGCCGGAAAGTTCAATATCCACGGCTTATCTTCGCTCCTTATTTATTTGTACGCCTGTAATTAACAGCCATATGTATTTTCAGTTAAGGATCGTTGATATAAAAAAGGAAACACCCGGCACCTACACCTATTACCTCGAAAATACAGCGCCGGAGCCTATCCCTTATCAGGCAGGCCAGTTCCTGACCTTCATCATCTATGTCAATAACAAGGAATATCGCCGCTCTTATTCTTTCAGCTCTACACCCGGTATCGACCCACTAATAGCCGTTACCATCCGCGAAAAAGAAAACGGCGAAATATCCCGCCATATACTGCGGTCCTGGCAGAAAGGGGACATCGTCACCTCACTGGAGCCCTCCGGAAGATTTGTTTTTGCACCTATTCCTTCGGGAGAACGTGATATCTTCCTCCTCGCCGCCGGCAGCGGCATTACGCCCGTATTCTCCCTGCTCAAACAAATACTGCAGGATGAACCTGCTGCCAGAATAACCCTCATTTACAGCAATACATCGCCTGAAAGGACTATTTTCTACGAACAACTACAAACACTGCAATCCCGGCATCCGCAACTGAAATGCCTCTTTCTTTTTAGTAATGACCCTGACAGTAACCACACTTACAGAAGGCTCAACAATATCCTGCTCGAACTGCTGGTCACTGAACACCTCCTGTTCCATAAAACAGATGCGCAGTTCTTCCTCTGCGGGCCGCCGGAATATATGCGCATGATAATGCTGACTCTCCATTTCATGGGCTTCAGCGACGCGCAAATGCATAAAGAAAACTTTGTGGTGAATACCGAAGCCCGGCTGTCCAAAACAACCCTGCCTACAGATACTACACCGCGGGAAGTCAACATACTGCTGCGCAACGAAACCTATACCCTCACCGTACCTGCCAATCAAACTATCCTGAGCTATGCACTCGAACATGATGTGCCGCTTCCATATAGCTGTAAGGGTGGTGTATGCGGTTCCTGTACAGCACTATGCACCAGCGGTAAAGTATGGATGCCTGTTAATGAAGTGCTCACAGACAAAGAGCTGGCAGAAGGGCTGATCCTCACCTGTGTCGGTTATCCTGCCAGTGAAAAGATCAATATTGAATTATAAAGTATCATAATATTTGTTTAATTATCAATCATATCTGTCTGCGTATTATTTTTCCCATGTGATTTTTTTTATTTAAATTTTGAGGAAATTCGAGAAATGCAACGCTCCCCGATAAAGATTGCTTGTTTGTGTTTGCTTTTTGTAATCATTGTTATTAATGCTTACCTGCTCGCTGGAAGCGAATCATCTACTCAGAAAACCTGGCTTATTCTGAATGAAATTGTATTGTGTAGCGCATTTCTGTTATTAACAATTCCGCTGATCCGCAAGCCGGCTGTTTCCGAATTCGAAAACCTCTTTATGACTCACCCCATTCCCATGTGGGTTTATGAGAAAGATACCCTGCGATTCCTCTATGTCAACCATTCCGCCTGTCACAAATACGGTTATACAAGAGAAGAATTTCTCCAACTAACGATCAGGGATATACGGGAACATGAAGAGTTGGATGCACTGATGGAAAATGTACGCGAACGTTGTAACGGAACAGAGTATCGGGGCATATGGAAACACCGCCAGAAAAACGGAGAAAATTTTTTCGTGGAAATATACGCTCACTCTGCCATGTATGATGGGAAAGATGCCCGTTTTATTATGGCCAAAGATGTGAACGAACAGGTAAAAGCAGCGAGAGAAGCACATCAGCTGGGTGTACGGTACGAACTGCTGGCACAAGCTACCAACGATGCCATCTACGACCGCAACATGCAAACCAACGCCATCATCTGGAAACATGGACTGGAAAGCTTCTTCCAGCCACCTGTCGAATCCGGCGCCGACCTCTACGAATGGTGGCGCACCCATATTCATCCGGCAGATGGACCAGCTGTTATGAGCTCGCTTGAAACCTGTACCCAGAACAAGATCAATTACTGGTCACAACAATACCGCTTCCGATGCCCCGATGGCACTTACAAATACGTAGTAGACCGCGCTTTCGTCATCTACGAAAACAATCAGCCCATACGGATGATCGGTATCGTACAGGATATAGATAAGTATATCAAACAGGCCGTACGTCTCGAAGCACAGAATAAAACACTCCGGGAAATAGCCTGGATCAATTCACATGAAATACGCAGACCCGTTGTCTCTATCCTCAGTATTGCAAACCTCTTCGATAAAAGCAATCAGGATATTCATCTCAACTCGCGTTTAATGGAATGGCTACATCAGTCCACCCTGCAACTGGATGAAATTATTCATAAGATAGAGCATAAGGTGAAGAATATAGAATAGTCTGCTACACCTCATTCATCATAAAATGATTGAAATCTTCTTTCAGCTCAATAAATAGTTTCTGAAAAATCTCCATGCGGCGTTGCAGGGTTTCGTAGTCGCATACAGGCCGGTCGTCGTGGATGACCGTTTGTGGATGGTCCGACTGGCTTTTGGCAAATTGTTTAATATCGTGGAACATCTCGTCGGCAACTTCCCGCTGTCTTAACAAACGGTTCTCAAAGTGTTCGACACTTTTCATTACTTCTTCCGGTGCAACACTAAGCGCAATTTGCTCCAGTCGCTCCCGCATCAGTTGCACTTCTTCTCTTACTTCGTTTACCTCCTCCTTCCAGGAGTCGATCTGATGGATCAGATCTTCAGGCTGTGTTGTAATTTCCATGGTGTATTGATTTATCCATTTATAAAATGATGATTCATCATTACCCAATCAGTAATTTCAATATCCACTTGGCAGTTTACATTCCGCAATTATTAACAAAGACCTACTTCTAAGATACGATCTTTTTTGATGCCGACCTCATAACTTTCGTACTTCCTCACTTGTTATTCAGAGATATATACCAAACTCCGGAAACCGGTTTAATGCCTCCAGAATACCACCAGCACCAATGCAGTCCGATTGCAGCACATTGGGCATTCCCGCTGTACGGACCAGCAATTCGGGTTCTGCATCTCCCACAACCACCCCTTTAAATCCCATCTCAAACATGGAATAATCATTCATAGAATCGCCAGCTACCAATACCTGATGATGCGGTAACGACAGCACTCCTAACAACTGTTGCAGTGTATTGCCTTTATTCACTCCTTTAGGAAGAACATCCAGGTATTTTCCGGCAGACAATACCAGATCACACTGCAGCGATTCCGCTACCTGCCTGGCTGTTTCAATATCAGTAGCATCATCATAATAATAGGAACAACGATACTGCTGCTGTGCCTCCTGATGCAATAACCCCTTCACCGATTTCAGTTTTTCCCTCACCTCATCTCCGGGCCATAACCCCGCAATGGCAGACTGTACAGGTTCTACCGCCACCAGTGAAGCCAGGTGTGTTACGGTAGCACCCACATCACAGATAATATATTCCGGCCTGGGCAAAGCAGGATCTTCCAGTAATGTCAGTACACTACGTATACCCCTTCCCGTTACAAATACCAGTTGTATGTCTTCCCGGCTGCGCACCAGTTCATATAACTGTGCTTTGTCGGCCGCTGAGCCAGCCAGGAATGTTCCGTCAAGATCTGTTGCTAATAACATCTTTATTTTCTGCTGTTGAATGCGTCAAGATAAAAGGTTTAGACGTGTAATACAAATTCAGCCATGGCAAACTACCCGCAAAAACAAGAGACCGGCCTTCCGGCGGTCTCTTGCTGCATATAACGGGTTAATATATCTCACTAAATAATCAGTTCAGCATAGGCACATCTATCAACAAAAATTTTGCCGGTTTCACTACTTCCACTGTTACCTTTTCGTAATCAGTTAATCCGATCGCGTCTCTTGTCGTTAATACTTCATCAGCTACTTTTATTTCACCATCAATCAGGAAGAGGTAAGAACCAATACCAGATTGTTTAGGTGTCAGGTCAATCTTACGGCCTGCTTCAAAATCCCCCAGCGAAAACCAGGTGTCCTGATGGAGTGTCAGTGCACCATCAGTAGCATCGGGTGAAATCACCACCTGTAAAGTGTTTTCACGAGCTGCCGGATCGAAGGTACGCTGATCATAGCGGGGTGTAATATTTCTTTCTTTCGGAAAAACCCATATCTGCAGGAAGTTGGCGTCTTCTGTTTTCGATGCATTAAATTCTGAATGTACAATACCGGTACCGGCACTCATTACCTGCACATCATTTTTTCTGATCACTTCATGTCTGCCGGTATTATCGCGGTGTTCCATACTACCGTCGAGAACGATAGACACAATCTCCATATTGTCGTGCGGGTGCGCACCGAAGCCCATACCACCTTTCACATAGTCGTCGTTGAATACACGCAGCGCGCCGAAATGTATCCTGGCGGGATCATAATAATTGGCGAAGCTGAAAGTATGATGGCTCTTTAACCAGCCGTGATTTGCATAACCTCTGTTATCTGCACGATGTATAATCTTTTCCATAACTTAATCTCCTTGTTTAACAATACAAAGATCGGTATAAAGAAGGGGGAGAGAAATGGATGATATGTTGAAAAACGTGGACAAAAAAAATGCAGCGGAAAACCGCTGCATTCCCATAAATTTTATTGTTCCGGTTATACCAGTACAGCATCCATAGTGATATTGGTATTCAGCAGTTTGCTGATAGGGCAGTTTGCTTTTGCATCAGCGGCCATTTCAGCAAATTTAGCTGCGTCCAGTCCGGGAACGCTGGCTTTTACTTCCAGATGGCTGGAGGTAATAGCACCGTTTTCCAGGGTGATGGTGCATTTTGTATCTATACTGCCTGGTGTTAAACCTGCACCGGAAATTACGAAGCTCAGTTTCATCGTAAAACAGCCGGCATGGGCCGCAGCAACCAGCTCTTCAGGATTGGTACCAACGCCTTCTTCAAAACGGCTGCTGTAAGAGTACTGCGTGTTGTTTAATACAGTAGACTGGGAAGTCAGTGTACCCTTTCCTTCTTTACCGGTGCCTTGCCAATTGGCAGTTGCAGTTCTTTTCATATTATAGTGCTTTTATAAATTTGAGGTGATTAATCCGTGAGAGGCCTCAAATTACAAAAATAAACAGGATTATCGTGATTAAAATAAATAACCTGACGGGTAGGTCCCGTCAGGTTATGTCCGTTAATGCCTTGCTTGCCGCCTTAGATTAATTCTACTAATTCAGCTATCGGTTTCCTTACTTTCTTTGCGTGTTGCATAACATCATCTTCCGCTCTGAAACCAATGGCTGCAATCACTACTGTAGCCAGTCCCTTTTCTTTCAGTCCTAAAATCTCGTCGTATTGAGCTGCGTCGAAACCTTCCATAGGACAAGCATCAATACCTTCTGCAGCTGCAGCAGTAAGCAATGTGCCCAGTGCCAGATAAGCCTGTTTGGAAGTCCATACAGCTATTCCTGCTTCATCCAGTCTGTTAATAGTTCCTTTCATCACACCATTAAATCCTGCGAGATCTTCCGGATTGATATTACGGACAGCCGCTATATTATTCGTATAATCGTCTACGTGAGTTTCGTTCAGATTGCTTATTCTGGCAAACACTACCAGCTGTGATGCATCAGTGATCTGTGGCTGGTTCCAGGATGCTGCTTTCAGTCTTTCCCTGATGGCTGGATTTTCAATGACCAGCATCTTGTAAGGCTGCAGGCCATAAGACGAGGCAGAAAGCCGTGTAGCGGTTGTAAGCCTGTCCAGCTGAGCAGCAGTCAGTTTTCTGGTGCTATCAAATTTTTTCACGGCATAACGCCATTCCAGTTTCTCTAAGATATCCATGATTGTGTCTTTATCGTTTTGGGGTTATTGTTTGATCATTTGTACGCTGGCCAGCAGTTTCACTTCATCACTCAGCAATACACCGCCTGTTTCTGTGGTTGCGTTAAACGTCAGACCGAAGTCTTTACGATTGATTTTACCGCTGAGTTCAAATCCGGCTTTGGTTTGTCCCCATGGGTCCACTACTTCACCACCAAATTCTACTTTCAGCTCTACCGGACGGGTATTGTCACGGATCGTCAGATCACCGATCACTTTATAATTTTCGTCATCTATTTTTTTCACTTCTTTGGAAACAAACAGCAGCTTGGGATATTTATCTGCTTCAAAGAAATCACTCGCCTGCAGGTGCTGATCACGTTGTGCGTTCTGAGTAGTGATGCTGTTGATATCTGCACTGAAAGAAATATTAGCGCTGCTGAAATCATCACCGGCAGTTTCCATGGTAGCATCAAATGTTTGAAACTGACCAGTAACAGTAGTGATCATCAGGTGTTTCACTTTAAATTGCACATCGCTATGAGCGGTATCTATTTTCCAGGTAGTCATATTATTTGTTGTTTAGTTGTTTATTGATAGTGTTTGTTTGTTAAGATTAATTCAGGAAGCCCATTTTACCGGTATTGTAGTCGTTGATGGCTTCATTGATCTCTTCCGGAGTATTCATCACAAAAGGACCGTAGGCTACAATAGGCTCGTTGATAGGCTCACCGCTGAGGATCAGCAGACTGGTATCTTCCAGGGCGGTGACAGTAATATCGGTACCATCCTGTTCGAAGAGTACTGTTTCCACACCTTTGGCTGCGTTGCCGTTGAAGTCGGCTTCTCCGTGCAATACCACTGCCAGCGTATTGAAGTGCTGCGGGAAAGCCACATCAATGGTATCTCCCTTTTTCAGTTTCACATCGAGTACATTTACCGGAGAGAAAGTCCTGGCCGCACCTTTGGTACCGTTATATTCCCCTGCAATCACTCTTACATATCCTTCTTCACTTACTTTTATTACTGGTATTTCGGCTTTGGTCAGGTTCTGGTAACCAGGCTGATGATTTTTAAATGCTTTAGGCAGATTCACCCACAGCTGTGCCATTTCCACTTTCCCACCACGTTTGCTGAACTCGGTTTCATGTTTTTCTTCATGCACAATACCAGCCGCAGCGGTCATCCACTGTACATCACCGGGGGCCAGTTTACCATGGCTGCCGGTAGAGTCGCGGTGTTCCAGTTCTCCTTGATATACAACGGTTACCGTTTCAAATCCTTTATGTGGATGCTGATCTACTCCCCTTGGCCTGTTGGTAGGGGGGAAGTAGGATGGAGCACCATAGTCCATCAGGATGAAAGGGCTTACTTTATTGTTCTGTGTACGGGTACCGCCTGGCAGAACACTCTGTACTCTGAATCCATCGCCCACCATATGTGGCGCTGGTGCTATTAAAATCTGACTGACATGTTTTATGTTTTTCATATTGCCTCCTTTTAAAAGACAATACAAAATTACATGTTGCAACACCTAAATAGAATGGATAAAATGTCTTACCTGATGGACTTTTTTTCCGGAAGGGTAAAAAATCAGACCTGATGGCTGACAGAGCGGGAGGCTTCCTTAAATTCGGAAGGGCTCTGGGACGTGTATTTCTTGAAGAAACGGCTGAAATAATGTGGGTCATCAAACCCAAGCTTATAGGCAATTTCTTTAGCGGTGAGGTCGGTATTATAAAGATAACGCTGTGCCTCCAGGATAACCCTGTTACGAATATGCTCTCCTGCGGTGATACCAGACAGCTGCTTGCTGATTTCATTCAGCAGCACGGGTTTTATATGAAGCAGACCGGCATAGTCAGATACGGTCTTTAGTTCGTGATATTTTTCTTCGATCAGGTTTTTGAATTTCAGGAAGATGGAACTGTTGTGCATAGCATGCTGTTCCGGTGGAATGGCCACACTGTGGCCTTTAATACGGGACCCCAGTACCAGGAAATAACGCAGCAGTCCATGAAGGGCCATTTCATATTCAGGCTCCCGGGTATTCAGTTCTTTCAGCATCAGGCGCACAATAGCTTCAATATCAGCAGATTGATCCTGATCAAGTGTGATCACACTGCTGAACTGGTCGTTGAAAAAGAGGCCGGAATTGATGCCAGACACCTGAGTCTGGTCTTTCAGACACATAAAAGCATCCTGAAAGGCGATCATATACCCTTCGATGCGCTCGCTCATCTGTAAATTATGTACCTGACCAGGTGCGAGGAAAAACAAGGTGTTGCGTTTTACCACATGGGTTACGGTATCGATGGTATGCAACAGGGATCCTCGTTTGATCCAGTAGATGGTATAGAAATCGTGCCGGTGAGGCACGCCAGCCTGGTCAAAAAAGGTTTCTCCCAGCTCACAGAGGCCAGACACCACAAAAGATGGATCTGCCTGTGCATAGGCTGGTAAAGAAATAATCCCGATATTTTCGCGTTTTTCCGCCATCTGTTTACTCCTCAGTTAAAGTACCGGCAGGCTCTTCCTCCCTGTTTTCCGGATCAATGTAATCTATAATAAAGTTATTTCTGCCTTCGCCCACCATAATGCCCAGGTGCTTCATCTGTACCAGTTCCAGCATGCTCAGGAACAGGAAAATGGCATGGACCCTGTCTTTACAGTGATCAAATATTTTTTCGAACGACAAGGTGCGTTCTGCCTTAGCAAGCTCTTCCATGTACATTCTGGAGCCTTCCATGGTATAATCATATTTGTATACCACGTGCTGGGGCTTATGATCACGCGCTTTCATGCGCTGAATGACCTTTTCAAAGGTCTGCGCCAGCTTAAACAGCGTCAGGGTCTGAATTTCCGTTCCTTCACTGGTCACTTCCCCGATTTCCGCCAGCTCTTTTGCAATATTACCACGTTTGATATGCAACATCCTCTCAGCCTCCATTTCCGCCATCTCAGCTGCAGCCTGTTTATACCGCTTGTATTCCAGGATCTTATCTATCAGCTCCATCCGCGGGTCTATTTCATTCCCCTGCTCGTCCAGTTCCTTGCGGGGCAGCAGCATTTTAGCCTTAATACGCATCAGAGTTGATACAAAAAGGATAAACTCGCTGGCTAACTCGATGTTCAACGATTCGATATGATGGATGTACTGCAGAAATTCCTGCGTAATGGTATTGATCGGGATATTATAGATATCCAACTCATCACGTTCTATAAAGAACAACAAGAGGTCAAAAGGACCTTCAAACTGCGGTAATTTTATTTTGTAGGAAACCTGTTCACTCACTTGATGATGTTTTTTTATGCGAAAGGCGCAGAGCTACAACGCGAAGACTTTTACTCCTTTTGCTGCTCTGCGCCTCTGCATGATCAAAAATAACAAAATTCCGGCTAATCAGAATTTAGCTGCAAAACCTACCCCTATTACCTGTTTCACCTGCAATCGGGGCCCCATCACGCCTGTTTTTTTGTTTTCAAACACTTTTACATTATCATCATATATCATATCTACGTTGAGCACGGCAGAGATATACCTGTTCACCTTCAGTTCAAACGCATTGGTAAAAAATACTACGATGTTCTGCGGGTTGTGAAGATAATTGGAGAACAGGTCCAGCCGGCCTTTGTAGGTCACATTTTTAACTACTGTTTTCACATAGTTGGCAGACAGGTAAGCACCAATTTCATATTTGAAGTATTTACCGGTATCCACGCCATAAGCCCCTTGTTTGGAGAGCAAATCATCTGCTACAAAAACAAAGCGGGAAGTAGCGGGGGAGAGGAATAAAGAGAACTCAGGCACTGGTTTATAGTCGAAACCCGGAGACAGCAGCACATAAGCAGGAGCAAAGAACTTAGACGACAATTGTGGAGGAGCCTCTGAAGAATACAGATAACCATTGGTAAACTGTGTACGGAGGTTTACCAGTCCGCTTACATACCAATGCCGGCCGATATCATAGCCGTATTTGGAAGTGAGGTCTATACGGTCATCGCTTTTACGGCCGCCCAGACTGGTTGTATTAATGTATCCATAGGCCAGGTCGGCTACGTTATCCCAGGCGCGGCGGCCTTCTTTGTAAAACGCCCACGCATATACGGTGGAACCCAGGGAAAAGGAGAAATTGTCTCCACCGGCAGCCCAGTTGGTCAGCGTTCCCTGATTAATATTCACGTTCAGGTTCAACCCTTTTCTCCATATCTGGGTAGAAGTATCCTTATCATCTTTCTTGATTTTTTTGGCGGTTTCTTCCCGTTGGGTCTTTATCCAGTCGTTTTGTGCCTGTACTGTCATAAAGCACAATAAACAACAGGCAATGGACAAAGTAAATTTTCTCATCAATGTATTTTTTTTGATTAACATAAACATATAAACACAGCATTCAGCGTCACGCCTGGGAAGGGTGAGGCTGAATGCTGTGAGGGATATAAACGGATAATTATTTTTTTCTCAACTCATCACGGATCTCCATGAGCAGTTTTTCCTGTGCAGTGGGTTCTGCCGGAGCAGGCTCAGGTTTTCTGTTGATTTTGTTCACAAACTTCACCAGCACAAAGATGCAGAAAGCGATAATCAGGAAGTCGATGATACTCTGGATGAAGGCACCATAAGCGAATACCGCTACTCCTTTGGCTTTGGCATCTGCCAGGGTTTGAATGTCTCCCTTGCTTGTATCCAGCAACACAAAATAATCGTTGAAATTTTTGCCGTGTGTAAATAAGCCCACGAGTGGCATCAGGATGTTATCTACCAGCGATGTAACTATCTTTCCAAAAGCGCCTCCAATGATCACACCCACAGCAAGATCCATCACATTGCCCTTCATGGCAAATTCCTTAAATTCTTTGATGAATGACATAATGCAAGGTTTTATTTTGGTTAAAACAAGACGACGAAAATAGCGTTTAATCGCGGAACAGCTTAATTATTAGTGTATTATTTCTTTAAACGGGGATATTTCATGTTCAGTGATTTCAGTGTATCCCTTAACGTTAGTGCCACAATATACTCCTTGTACCAGTTATGGTCTGCCGGTACAATCATCCACGGAATATCGTTACAGTATTTGAACGCATCTTCATAAGCATCCATATACTGGTCCCAGAGTTTGGCTTCTTCAAAATCACTTTCATTGTATTTCCACATTTTACGGTGATCTTCTGTCCGTTCTATCAGCCTTTGCTGTTGGGCTTCCTGTGATACATGCAGGTAAAATTTGAGCACCTTTGTGTTGTTGTGTACTGTAAGCAGCTTCTCGAAATCATTAATAGCCTCCATTCGTTTACGGGCCATTTTATCGTCGATCCATTTGTGCACTCTCTGTATCAATATGTCTTCATAATGAGAGCGGTTAAATACCTGGATCATTCCTTTAGCCGGCGCATGCTGATGTACCCGCCACAGGAAATCGTGGTCAGCTTCTTCGGCAGTAGGGGCTTTGAAGGAATGCACCATTACGCCTTGCGGGTTCAGGGTACCGGTTACATTCTTGATTACACCATCTTTTCCGCTGGCGTCCATTCCCTGAATAACCAACAATATGCAATGTTTGTGTTGTGCATATAACAGATTTTGCAACTCGTCCAGTTCCTGTAAAATTTCCTGTGTGGCGGCTTTTATTTTTTCCTTGTCTATTTTCTTAGGTGCAGTAGTACTGATGGCTGACAACTTGATCTTACTCATGGATTAAACTCTTTGTCAATGAATTTAACAAAATCAGTCCAGAAGTGTTGTATCGGATGATTTATATTTTGCGCAGTAGGGTTATATTCACACCTTTGTAGTCTTAAAAAAATGCCGCTTTGAACCACAAATTTGCCCACTGGGGTGTTTTTCTGTTGCTATCCCTCACCTGGGGTAGCTCTTTTATCTTAATGAAGATCGGACTGGAATCATTTACACCCTATCAGGTAGCCAGCTTAAGACTGGTAGCTGCGGGTGTGGCTTTGTTACCCTTCCTTCCCAAAGCTCTCCGGCAAACGCCGGTCAACAAATTACCGATCATTTTTCTCTCCGGCTTACTGGGCAATGGGCTTCCGGCTTTTCTTTTCTGCGTGGCAGAAACAGAAATAGACAGTTCCCTTGCCGGTATTCTCAACTCCCTAACACCGCTGATGGCATTGCTGACAGGTTTGATCCTTTTCAAAAGCCCTATCAAAAAAGCACAGCTAACGGGAGTATGTGTTGGCTTATTAGGTGTAGTACTACTTTTCAGCTCCAAGGGTATCAGCGCCGGTGGCCACTGGTATTATAGCCTGTTGGTGGTGGTAGCCACTATCAGCTACGGCACTAATATCAGTCTGGTACATCATTACCTGAAGGGATTCGGCTCGTTGCAACTGGGGTCTATCGCTATGTTTTTTTGTGGACTGATCACTTTTCCCATATTGTGGTTTAGTGACTTTTTTCCACAGTTTGCGACAGATCATGCTCCATGGCGTTCATTGTCGGCAGGGTTGATATTAGGGGTGATGGGCACCGGTGTGGCAGCTGTATTATTTTATCTGCTGATCAGACGTGCAGGGTCTATGTTTGCTTCGATGGTTACTTATGCGTTACCGGTAGTGGCTATAGGCTGGGGATTACTGGCTCATGAGCCGATTACCTGGGTGCAGGTGTTGTGTATGGGTATTATTCTGTTGGGGGTATATATGGTTAATCGGGCTAAAACAGCTTCCTGATAAATAAAAAAGCGGAGAGACCAGTGCCGGTCTCTCCGCTTTTTTATACGTTTATCTGATACAATAACTGTTTTTAAACAGCCAGGATCTCTTTTTCTTTCACTTCGCAGTGTTTGTCTATCTGCACGATGTATTTGTCGGTCAGTGTCTGAATATCTGCTTCTGCACCTTTGGCGGTATCTTCGCTCAGGCCATCTTTCTGCAATTTCTTGATACCTTCAATTGCATCGCGGCGGATGTTTCTGATCGCTACTTTAGCCTGTTCCCCCTCATTATAAGCCCTTTTCACAAATTCCTTCCTTCTTTCTTCTGTCAGTGGCGGCAGGAAAAGGCGAATAATGACACCATCATTCTGAGGGTTGAGACCAATGTTGGAGGCGATAATAGCCCTTTCGATAGGTTGCAGCATATTTTTTTCCCAGGGCTGAATGGTCAGGGTACGAGCATCCGCTATACTTACGTTTGCTACCTGGTTAAGCGGAGTAGGGGAGCCATAATAATCCACGGCAATACCGTCCAGTATCTGGGGGTTAGCTTTACCCGCCCTTATTTTTGTGAGTTCCAGCTCCAGGTGCCCGACTGCTTTAGCCATCGAACCAGCTGCATCATCCATGATAAGCGTTAGATCGTCTTGCATAACATAAATAGTTAAGTGCCTGCAAACCTACAGGATTTCTTTTAATCGTCAAAGTGACAGATACAAGAATGGCGTTAGAAATACCTGCTTTACAACCGTAACCGTTGAAAGGGTATGTATATCGCCATGAATGTTATTTGTCCTGCAACACACCTTCGGTAGTAACCCTTAGTATTTTAGGAGGAGCGGCGCTTGTGTTAGCCGACGGGGAGATGGCAACAGCTGGTTGAGGGGCCTGTTTCCGTTTGCGGGCCACATACAGGAAACTGGTAAACACGGTGGCTGTACCTACTACGAGCACTGTAAGAACAGTGGTACCCAGTCCCTGGAGCATAAAAGCAGCAGCGATAAAGATAGCGTTCACGGTTACGGATACCAGGGTAGTTTGTCTATGGTCCAGCTTCAGGTCCAGCAAATAGTGATGGATATGATTCCGGTCTGCAGAAAATGGAGATCTTCCTCTCAGCATACGTACAGCAAATACCCTCAGGGTATCAAAAAGCGGTACGATGAGGATAGCAATGGCGACAGCAGGAGTAGCGTCCACCGGCATTTTACTGGCAGGGTTACCGGCTACGTCAATAAATTTCAGTACCAATACCGCATTCACGAGTCCGATCAGCAGGGAACCGGTGTCGCCCATAAAAATACGGGCAGGAGAAATATTGTAAATCAGAAAGCTGGCCAGGCCGCCGGCGAGGGCAAAACCCAATACAGCATAAGTGATTTCACCTACATGCAGGAAATATGCACCCAGGATCGCACTTACCAGCAAACCAATACTGCCGGCATGTCCGTCTACCCCGTCTATCAGGTTAAAGGAGTTGATCACCACAATAAAGTAAAAGTAGGTGAGCATCAGGCTGATATTAGCAGGCAGGGTGGTAATACCCAGAAAACCATACATGCTGTTGATTTGCAGATTGCCCAGATAGATAACTGCGAAGGAGGCCACTAACTGACCGATCAGTTTTTTTAACGGAGAAAGGCCTACGATATCATCTTTCATTCCCACCATGAAGATGATAAAAAAGGCTGCCATCATATACTGAAATGGCGAATTTTGTACGGTTGGAACACATACCGCAGCAGCAATAATAAACCCTGAGAAGAAACCGATTCCCCCGAGCGTTGGTATGCGTTGTTTGTGCGTTTTCCTTTCGTCCGGTTCGTCGTATAGGTGTTTCAGATCCGCCACTTTAATCAGTATTGGAATTGAAAAATAGGTTACAACAAAGCTTAGGACGGTAGCAATTAAAACATTCTCCATTAGTGGGGCTTATTTTGCAAAGATATTAATTTCAATGAAATGTGTAAAAGAAACACTAAAAAAATCAGGATTTTTAATACTTTGAGATCGCAAAAACAACATTCAACGCCACAAAATCTAGAAATTCAATTAGTTTTGCGGCACAAAAATCATCAAGTATCATGCCACAGCTTCAGGATATTGCTACCCAGGTTAGAAGAGATATTGTACGAATGGTACATGGCGTTCAAAGTGGTCACCCAGGTGGCTCTTTAGGTTGCGCAGATTTCTTTACTGCACTCTATTTTAAGGTTATGAAGCATACGCCACAGCCTTTTGACATGGACGGCCGCGACCAGGACCTTTTCTTCCTCTCCAATGGGCACATTTCCCCTGTTTTCTATAGCGCGTTGGCCCGTTCCGGTTATTTCCCGGTAGCTGAACTTGCCACATTCCGCAAATTAAATACCCGCCTCCAGGGCCATCCTACCACACACGAACACCTCCCGGGTGTACGCATGGCTTCAGGATCCCTCGGCCAGGGCATGAGCGTAGCCATCGGCGCCGCACTGAGTAAAAAACTGAATAACGATAAAGGCATTGTTTTCTGCCTCCATGGTGACGGTGAACTGGAAGAAGGACAAATCTGGGAGTCCGCTATGTTTGCGCCACACCATAAAGTAGACAACCTGATCATTACTATAGACCTCAACGGCCAGCAGATCGACGGTACTACCGACGCTGTAGCCGGCCTCGGCGATGTAGCAGCCAAATTCGAAACCTTCGGATGGACCATCCTCCACATGGACGGTAATGATATGAACGATACCGTAGCTACACTGGAAAAAGCCAAAAGCCTCACCGGACAAGGCAAACCTATCGCCATTATCATGAAAACTATAATGGGCAAAGGAGTTGACTTCATGGAAGGCCACCACGAATGGCATGGTATCGCCCCCAGCGATGAACAACTCGCGAAAGCACTGGCTCAACTGCCGGAAACACTGGGCGATTATTAATAACCCAATAACAAAATTCTAAAAATAAAAAGCAAAGGAGCGAAGATGATTCGCTCCTTTGCTTTTTATATACTGTCTATCATGACTGTTCTACTTATCAGGTAGCCTTTAACGTTATTGCTTCCTCTGCCGCTCTCCTCGCAGGATACCAGCTGGCCGCCAGACCAATCACCAGAATGGTAATAAACACCAGCCCGAAATCAGCCAGATGCATGCTCACAGGATAAGCATCTACCAGAAAGGAAGTACCCTCCAGCTTAATAATACCAAAATGCTGTTGAATCAGACAGAAACCTCCTCCTAATACAAAACCCAGTAAGGTCCCGATACCCGCAATAATCAACCCTTCAGCCAAAAATATTCTCATAACCAGCGACTTCCGGGCACCCATCGCTTTCAGGATAGTGATATCCTTTTCCTTCTCTATCACCAGCATATACAAAGACCCGATCATGTTAAAAGCAGCAATGATCATAATAAAACTGAGGATCACATATACCGCCCATTTTTCGGTCTGCATAATCGCATAGAGCGACTGATTCTGTTCATACCGGGTTTGCACCTTATACTGCCCACCCAGCAGCTGCTGCAGCCGGTTTTTCAGTACGTTTTGGTCGGTACCCTGGGCCGCAGCCACTTCCAGTGCCGACATCTCGTTAGGTGCCATCTCCAGCAACTTCCGCAGAAAATCGATATGGGTTATAACATACTTGCTGTTGAATTCCTGCTGGATGGCAAAAGTACCCACAGGGTAAAGCACCCCATTATTCAGGGCATCTTCCGGGGTAACAAAAGCATTCACCTTTCTGCGGGGCACATAAACAGTCACCGGCACCAGGCTATGTACTACATCCACCCCCAACGCACCTTCCAGCTCCAGTCCCATTACTGCCCGGTAAGCCGTTTCATCTCCAATATCAAAACGCCCCCGGACAATATTGCTTTTAACATCCGTTACTACGTTGTAATTGCTGTCCACCCCCTTCAGGATCGCAATGGTGGGCTCATCTCCGTAACGCAACACCGCTTTTTCCTCCACTACTTCAGAATAACCAGCCACGCCGGGCACACGACCGATAGCCTGCAGTTGTGCAGGCGATAACAAAATCGTTTTGCCCGTGGCCGGGGCCACCTTAATAGCAGGATAAAAAGAAGAATACAGGGATTTAACCAGGCCCTCAAATCCGTTGAACACGCTTAAAATAACAATCAGCGCGCCTGTTCCTATCGCAATGGCAGCCACACTTACCCAGGCAATGATATTGATGGCATTGGTCGATTTTTTAGCCCTGAAGTAACGGGAAGCAAACTGCCAGACCATACATTTTACTTATTATCCCCTTTGATATGGGAATCGTCTTCCTTGATTTTCTTAAAGAGCTCTTCCATCTTGAATACATAATCCAGTGTATCATCAAGGAAAAAGGCCAGCTCAGGCATACGACGAAGTTGTTTGCCTACTCTTAACCCAAGGGCTTTTTTAATCTCGCCCATTCTCTCTTTTATACGTTCCAGCATCTCTTCGGGAGACTTTATCTGGAACATGCTCAGGTAAACCTTAGCCTCCAGCAGGTCAGGCGTCATTTTCACAGCAGCAATGGAAATCATTCCACCCTCTACCACGTTAAACCCCATCCGCTGAAACACATCGCTCAGTTCCTCCTGTATTAATTGTCCAATTTGCTTTTGCCTTTTAGTTTCCTGCATCGCATTCAGTTTTAATCATTAGTAATACAGCCCATATGCACAATAATAATATATTTACCGCACAGCGCCCAATCAGGCTGCTGCTCCCAACAGCTCTGTTATATGCGAAATTAACCATTTCCTGGAAAGATTGGGCGAATTGCCGGCAGGGGGTCGCTTAATTATACTATTTTTGCATGCTAACAAAAAGCAAGTGTAAAAGCATCAGGAATGAAGACTTTCAAGCGATTACTGGGATATGCCACCCCTCTGCACCACTATATTCCGGAATATGTAATTTATACCATCATCGGTATCGTTTTTGGCATGGTCAATTTCGCCATGCTGATCCCCCTGCTAAACGTTATTTTCAACCAGGTGTCCAGTACGCCGGAAATATTGCCCCACCCGTCTTTTTCCTTTACCATCACCTACTTTATCGATCTTTTTAATTACTATTTCAATTATTTCATCCGCAGTAGCGGCTCTAAAGAAAGTGCACTGTACTTCGTTTGTGCTGTCATTGGTGTATGTATCACCATCGCCAATCTCGGACGCTACATGAGCGGCCGCGTGGTGACCCGGATGAAAATGACCATGCTCTCCCGGCTCAGAACCGACATCTATAAAAAATATACTGAACAGTCGCTGGGCTATTACAGCGAAAAACAGAAAGGTGATCTCCTCTCCGTTATGACCAACGATGTACAGGAAGTAGAAGGCTCCGTGGTAAACTCCATTCAGGTGTTGTTACGCGATCCTTTTATCATTATCGGTTACTTCGCGGCACTCTTTTACCTGTCCGTTAAACTAACCCTGTTCACCATCATATTTTTCCCTATATCCGGCGCACTGATTTCCTACATTTCCAAGAAACTGAAACAGAAAGGATGGTTCAGCCAGGAGCTGCTGGGCAAGATCCTGAATGTATCAGAAGAAACACTGGGAGGTATACGCATCATCCAATCCTTCACTGCCGCCGTTTTTATGCAGAAAAAATTTGGTGACGTAAACCATCGTTTTGTTACCGTCAGCAAATCCATGTTCAATCAGCGGGAACTGGCTTCTCCGGTATCTGAGATCCTGGGTGTGATGGTAGTGATCGTACTGGTGATCTATGGTGGTACCCTGGTACTGCATGGCAGCGATCTGCTCACCGGCGCCACTTTCATGACCTATCTGGTTTTTTATTCCCAGATCATGCAACCGGCGAAAAACATTTCTACCGCCATCACTACCATGCAACGTGGCATGGTGGCTAGCGAGCGCATCTTTAATATTGTCGATGCACCAGTGGCTATCCAGGAAAAACCTAATGCCAAAGCCATTCATGCTTTCGATGATAAAATTGAATATGATCATATCTCCTTTAAATATGACCAGCATTATGTGCTGAAAAATGTGAAACTAACCATTCCCAAAGGCCAGATGATTGCGTTGGTAGGCCGCAGCGGTGCCGGTAAATCAACGATGGCCGACGTCCTGCCTCGTTTCTATGATGTCAATGAAGGAGCTATTCGTATAGACGGTACCGATATACGTGACCTCCGGCTGAATGATCTGCGTTCACTGATAGGAATCGTATCACAGGAAGCTGTATTATTCAACGATACTGTATTTAACAACATCGCTTTCGGACATCCGGAAGCAGACCGGGAAGCTGTAATCCGTGCTGCCAAGATTGCCAATGCACATGAATTTATTGAACAGCTGGAAAGCGGATACGATACTCCAATAGGAGACCGCGGCCTCAAACTGAGCGGTGGCCAGCGTCAGCGCCTTACCATCGCCAGGGCCATCTTTAAAAACCCTCCCATCCTGATACTGGACGAAGCAACTTCTGCACTCGATACTGAATCAGAAAAACTGGTGCAGTCCGCTCTCGACCAACTGATGCAAAACCGCACCACTATTGTGATTGCACACCGTTTGAGCACTATCCAGCATGCCAACGAAATCATCGTGATGGACCAGGGTGAAATAAAAGAAAGAGGTACCCACGAAGATCTGCTTAGCCGCGAAGGCATTTACCACAAACTGGTGGAAATGCAGGAGTTTAAATAAAAATTACGAATTACGAATTACGAATTACGAATTACGAATTACGAATTACGAATTACAATAATCAATAGAATTCTTTCTGATTCATTGTAATTCGTAATTCGTAATTGCCTCGAAATCCCCATCTGGCCTACATCTCCATCCCCGTTTTGGTATCGTTTTTGTTATACCCTTCTTTGATAATGCCAACCAGCTCTTTGCAGCTCTTGTATTCTTTAACCTTTTAACATAGCGAACTCCTATGATTTCTATCGTAATTCCTGTATTAAACGAAGGCGCAACCATACGCCAGGTAATAAAAACCGTTAAAAAAACAAGCCGCAAAATTGAGATTATTGTGGTGGACGATAATTCTACTGACAACACGGTAGAAGAGGCCATGAAGGAGGATGTAAGAGTCATTACCAGTAGCCAGCGCGGCAAAGGCATCTCCATGAGGGAAGGCATGATGGCCGCCAAACATGAAATTATCGCTTATGTAGACGGTGATATTCTAACCTATCCGGACAATATTGTAGAGCTGTTGACCGGTCCGATCGAGCGCGATGAAGCAGACTTTGTCAAATCCTACTTTGAAAGACAAGCGGGCAGGGTCACACAATTGGTGGCCAAACCACTGTTGAGCATTCTGTATCCGGATCTCGCGCATTTTCAGCAGCCACTCAGCGGAATGATTGCCGGCCGAAAATCACTTCTTTCCAGCGTACAATTCGAAAATGATTATGGAGTAGACATTGGTTTGCTGATTGACATGCACCATCTGGGTGCGCGCATTGTGGAAGCCAATATCGGCAAAGTGGAAAACGCAATGCAGACCTGGGAACAACTCAGCAAAATGTCGCGGGAAGTATCCCGCACCATCCTGCGTAAAGCAGAAAATATCCCGCAGGAAAACCTGGAAACACTGGGTAATATCAACCTGATCAGGGAACAAATGGAGTACTCCATCCTGGAGTCTATCGACAAAATGCAGAAGATGGTTATCCTCAACCTTGACCACGCTGTATTCACACAAAACTATTTCCAGTGGGCAGCCATTGCATTTGATCAGGAGGAAGCACTACAGAGAATTTTAGCAGAGGAAACGGAGACGGCTACACGATTACATCAGATAGCTGCGCTTTTTGAAGGCCGCAATATTGCGGAACTACTGGAAGTAGCAGACGCTATCCCGCTGGTGCCGGGCATCCGCGAGGTAGTGCAGGAACTGAAGAAAAGAGGGTATGCCTGTGGACTGATCACTGATGGATTCGGCATGGTGGCCCGTCATATCAAAAACAAGCTTGGGATGGATTTCGTACTGGCGAACAAGTTACACCTCGTCAACAGTGTTGCTACCGGTGAACTAACAATACCGGATTATTTCCTGCAGGACGGTGAATACCGTAAAAGTGCCATCCTGCCTTATGTTGCATCACAATACAAGATCCACACGCAAAACATTATTTACGTAGGTGACGGTAAACAGGACACCCAACTATTAATGGAAGCCGGTATTGGTGTTGCGTTTTGTCCACAGTATCAGCGTGCATATGTAGAAAAGGTTGCCGACAAAATCATTACTGGTCTGTCATTGGAGCCACTGCTGGATATTGCGCCTGCAAGTCCGAAGAAAAAGTTTGGTATCAGTCTGCCGGCCATCAGCAAGAAGCAGGCGAGAAACATTGGTATAGGCAGTCTAGTAGGATTGGCAGGAGCGGGGTTAGTATATTTTGCCATGCGTCAGATGCGCAGTAAACAAAAAGAACGTTGTTAATAACAGTAGTCTATAAACGAAAAAGGGATTTGAATATTCAAATCCCTTTTTCGTTTATAGTAATCTTTTTTATTTACTTTTTGCCAGTTTGGCTTCAATACTTAAAGTAGCGTGCGGAACGGCTCTGAGACGTGCTTTATCGATCAGTTTACCGGTTACACGGCAAATACCATAAGTTTTGTTTTCGATGCGAACCATGGCTTTTTCCAGGTGATCGATGAACTGGATCTGACGGCTGGCCATCTGATTGAGTTGTTCTCTTTCCTGAGAGCCACTACCATCTTCCATGCTCATGTATTTGTTTTCGGTATCATCAGTGCCCGCTTCATCTCTGCGGGTGATAAGTCCTTGCAGATACACCAGTTCTTTTTTAGCGAACTCCAGTTTTTTCTGGATCAGTTCCCTGAACTCTTGTAAATCTGTATCACTATATCTGTAGAGGGGGCCCGCAGCAGGTTCCGGCTGGTCCAGTACTGATTTGGTAAATTCAGGCTGGTAAGCTACCTGAGCAGGTTTTCCACCTTTTTTCTCTGTTTTTTCGGTTTTCTCAGCTTTTTCAGCTTTTTCCGGTTTTTCTGTTTTCTCGGGTTTCTCGGACTTCTCGGATTTAGCTGATTTTTCTGCTTTTACCGCAGGTTTTTCGGCTGCTTTTTTAGTGGATTCTTTCTCCTTAGCAACTTGTTCCTTAGTATCTGCTTTCTTTACTGCCATTGTTTTAAGTTCTTTTTCTTCTGACTTAGAAATTAATGGTTTCTCTTTTTCTGCGGCAACACTTTTAGTGACCACTTGCTGCTTTACAGCAGGCTCTTTTTTAACGGTCGTTTTTGCAGGTACAGCAACTTTCGGGACGGACGATGTTTTACTGTTTACAGGAGCCTTTTTGGGGGTAGCTGCAGTTTTTTTGGCTGCGGCCTGGGCAACGGCTTTGCTAGCTGCTGGCTTCTCTACTGCTTTTTTGGCGGCTGCTTTTTTAGAAGCAGCGGGCGCAGCCTTTTTGGCTGGGGCAGGTTGAGCCTTTTTCGCAGTCGTCACCTTCTGGGCTACAGCTTTAACAGACTGAGCTACCTTTTGGGTCGATTTACCAGCAACTTTCTTTTTTGTTGCCATGGGGGATTAGCTTTTTTTGTTAACTAATACATTAAATTTAAGGTCATTCACCTCTATTTCTGTTCCGCCCTGTAATTGCTCCACTAAATCCAAGCTATCTGCCAAAATTTCCGTGCAAATATAGTTATTATAGTTTATAATCGCCGATTTGAGCGAGTCTACGCTCTCCACAGCCACTTTAATTCTGTCAGTCAGTTCGAAGCCGCTATCCTTTCTGATTTTCTGAATGCGGTTTACCAGCTCCCTGGCATTACCTTCATCCAGCAGCTGTTCTGTAATGGTAATATCAAGCGCTACCGTTAAAGCACCCTTATTAGCAACTGTCCATCCAGGAATATCTTCGGAAATTATCTCAACATCAGAGAGTTGTATCTGTATCTGTTCTCCTTCTACTGCCAGGTTGAAATGGCTATCGCGCTCAATAGAGGCGATATCTGCATCTGTAAACGCACTGATAGCAGCAGCGACTGCTTTCATTTTTGCTCCCATTTTGCCTCCGAGCGACTTGAAGTTAGGTTTAATCTTTTTCTTGATAAAACCTTCCGTTTCGGTAAGATAATCAATCCCTTTGACATTTACCTCACTTTTTATCAGATCCTCTACTTTTTCCAGTTGTACCTGCATATGATTGCCGGAAACAGGAATCAGCACCTTCTGTAAAGGCTGCCGAACCTTGATATTCACCTTCTTACGCAAGGATAATACCAGTGATGAGATATCCTGCGCCAGCTGCATCCGCTCTTCCAGATCGGTATCGACCGCAGCAGGGTTGGACACCGGGAAATCAGTATGGTGAACGGATTCCGCCGTATGACGTCCGCTAACTTTGTTGAGGTTGTTAAACAACCAGTCTGTGAAGAATGGGGAAACCGGGGCCATCAATTGTGTAATTTTTTCCAAACATTCGTATAATGTCTGGTAGGCACTGATTTTGTCCTGGCCATATTCCCCTTTCCAGAACCGGCGACGGCATAAACGCACGTACCAGTTGCTCAGGTGCTCATCCACAAAAGTTTCAATAGCCCTGCCCGCCTGGGTAGGTTCGTAATCATCAAAACTGCTGGTCACATCCTTTATCAGCGTGTTAAGCACAGAAATAATCCAACGGTCTATTTCCGGACGCTCTTCCAGTGGAATATATGCTTCGCTGAATGTAAACTTATCAAGATTAGCATACATAGCGAAGAAATTATATGTATTGTACAGCGTGCCGAAGAGCTTGCGCTGGGCTTCGCCAATACCTTTCACATCAAACTTCAGGCTGTCCCATGGGGAAGCGTTGGTGATCAGATACCAACGAGTGGCATCAGCACCAAACTGTTCAATTGTTTCAAATGGATTCACCACGTTGCCGAGGCGTTTACTCATCTTCTGGCCGTTTTTATCCAGCACCAGACCATTGGAAACAACTGTTTTATAGGCAACACTATCAAAAAGCATTACACCGAGCGCATGCAGCGTATAGAACCAGCCACGGGTCTGGTCCACACCTTCCGCAATAAAATCAGCCGGGAAAGCTTCTCCCTTCTCGAGCAATTCCTTGTTCTCAAATGGGTAGTGCCACTGAGCAAAAGGCATGGCTCCACTATCAAACCATACGTCTATCAGGTCAGGCTCACGGCGCATAGGTTTACCGGATGGGCTCACCAGAATGATCTCATCCACATAAGGTTTATGCAGGTCCAGGATACCTTCGTGCAGATAGGATTTGTTGACGTCGCCACCCAAAACTTCATTGGCTTTGCGGATTTCCGTATTCAGTTCCTCAATGCCACCGATGCATACTTCCTCAGTGCCATCTTCTGTACGCCAGATTGGCAAAGGAGTACCCCAATAGCGGCTGCGGCTCAGGTTCCAGTCCACCATGTTTTCCAACCAGTTGCCAAAACGACCGGTTCCAGTAAATGCTGGTTTCCAGTTGATGGTTTTGTTCAGTTCCACCATCCGGTCTTTCAGTGCAGTAGTTCTGATGAACCAGGCATCCAGCGGATAGTATAATACCGGCTTGTCTGTACGCCAGCAGTGAGGGTAGGTGTGTTCGTATTTTTCTACCTTAAAGGCTCTGTTTTCTTTCTTCAGTTTTACAGCGATGTCTACGTCTACATCTTTATAGTCGGGATCATCTTTGTAATTTTTAACATATCTGCCGGAAAATTCTCCTACGTTGTCAGTGAATTTACCTTCACGATCAACCAGGGTCAGAATGCCGATACCATATTTTTTACCAACACGGTTATCATCTGCACCAAAAGCAGGAGCGGTATGTACGATACCGGTACCGTCTTCTGTGGTAACAAAGTCACCCAGGATTACACGGAACGGATCGCCTTCTTCCGGCTGAGTATATGGCAGCAGTTGCTCATAACGGATATTTTCCAGTTTGTTACCCTGGAAGCTGGTCAGGATTTTCCAGGGGATCACCTTGTCACCTTCCTTATAAGCAGCGAAATCAGCATTTTCTCCTTCCGCCTTGAAATATTTGCCGAGCAGCACCTTTGCCATCACCACGTTTACCGGGAGATGGGTATATTGGTTGAATGTGCTTACCAGCACGTATTCTATATTAGCGCCAACGGTGAGACCCAGGTTGGAAGGTAATGTCCAGGGAGTAGTGGTCCAGGCCAGGAAGAAAACTTCCGGAGAATCAGCTGCATCAAACAAAAACTGTGAATTTTCAGCTTGTTTTGCCTTAAACATAGCCACCACAGTAGTATCTTTCACATCTTTATAGGTACCGGGCTGGTTCAGTTCGTGTGAACTGAGGCCGGTTCCTGCTGCTGGTGAATAAGGCTGAATGCTGACACTTTTATACAGCAATCCTTTCTTATACAGCGTCTGCAGGCTCCACCAGAGGGATTCGATATATTTATTATCAAAAGTGATGTATGGATCTTTCAGATCTACCCAATACCCCATTTTACGGGTAAGGTCATCCCATTTGTCTTTATATTTCAGTACTTCTTTACGGCAGGTCTCGTTATATTCCGCAATAGAGATTTTCTTTCCGATATCTTCCTTGGTAATACCCAGGCTTTTTTCCACGCCCAGCTCTACCGGCAGGCCGTGAGTGTCCCATCCGCCCTTGCGTTTTACCTGGAAACCCTGCATGGTTTTATAGCGGCATACCAGGTCTTTCAGGGTACGTGAAATAACGTGGTGAATGCCCGGCAGGCCATTGGCGCTGGGTGGTCCTTCATAAAACACAAATGGAGCAGCGCCTTCCCGCACTTCCACGCTTTTTTCAAAAGCCTGGTCAAGCTCCCATTGCTGCAGTATATCTTTCTCTATCTGAGGTAAATTCAGCTGGTTATATTCCTGATATTTGCTGGACATAAAACAATTCCCCGCCCTTTGATGTTAATAAGACAATAATTGATTAAAATTGTGCGAAGTTAAGAAAATACGGCGGCACCTAAAGGGGCAACTTACCCAAAAACGGAGCTTTTAAAATATTTTTCGTAAATTTTCTGGTAATTTACAATAATCAGTATTTGTTTTACGTTTTTGGCATTGTTTTAGCTCTTTGCCGGGAAGAAAAAGGAAAAACCTAAGTTTTAATTTTAACCCAACGCGGATAAAAACCATATCTGATTATGAAAAAGTTGACGTTAATTTTTTGTGCAGTATTGATTACTTCCGGCATAACTTTTGCACAGCAAAAAAAATCAGTTAAAAAAACAAAAACAGTTGCGAAAAAGGTGGAAGCACCTGCAACCGTTAAAAGTTCTTTTGATCAGGCCTTTGCCGGAACTACAGATGCGAAATGGACCAAAACCAGTGCTGGTCACTGGAGCGTCAGTTTCCTCAAAGACAATATACAAACCACAGCAGAGTATGATGCAGATGGAAAATGGATAGCCACCAGAAGCACATACGACGCACAAACACTGCCGGGATCAGTGGCTGGTACACTGAAAGCTAAATATCCGGCTGCCACCATAAAAGATGGCTGGAAAATTGAAAGAGCAGATGTGGCTGCTTATTATAAAGTAAACATTCAGGACAATGGTGCAGAGAAAGCAGTGTTGTTGAACGAAGCCGGCACCGTCACTGAATAATTCAAACTCGTATTTCATAGGTATAGGGATAAATAGGACAGACCCTGCTCTTTTGGGCGGGGTTTTTTCATTTTATATACCCCTCCTGGCATACACTGCTGTCCTAATGGTAACCAGGTAATAAGCTCCGGAATCCACTGATTTCGTTTTTTACATCATTTCCCTTTTTTCACTGCGGCATAATAACAGTATACCAGCCAAGCTGGCTGGCAGGACTCCTGTCGTTATGGCTGTAATTAAACGGATTTTTTGTAGTGTATTACTTCCGGCCCACCTGGTTGCAGAAAGTCTATCTTCAACGGATATTCGATAACTATCCGCACAAATTAAAAAGTCGCCCCGCAAAAGCAAGGCGACTTTATAAAATCTGGTAAAAAACTTCGCTGGCAATTGTACTTGTGTTCCCTTGGTGTTTGATAACGCAAGTCTAAAATTTATGGCTTTACATTTTTTAACTGCCAGCCAAGTTCCTTCCCATGGTCAAATCTAATAAGGAAGCTTGTGAGGAACAGCTGATAGATATCTGCTATCGTTTCGTTGACACAAAATAACAACGATAATTCCGCCCTGGCTTTTCAATTCGGGAAAAGAAATGATCAAAGCGGGAAATTGCAAAAAAAATGCTGACAGGGAAAAGTCCTGTCAGCATTTTAAAACTCTTAATACTTTGATAATCAACGAAGTAACAACTCACAAGGTTTAAGCCCTGTATGCTTTTTGAAAGCAGTAGAGAAGTGGGAGATGCAGGAGTATCCCATCAGCATAGCCACTTCGGAAACTGACATGCCTTTTTCATACAGCAGCCCCTTGGCCTTTTCCATCCTTTCTTTCTGGAAATAGTCGTAAATGGTGGTACCATACATGGCTTTAAAGCCCTTTTTCAGGTAACATTCATTCATGGCTACTTTGCGGGCCAGATCACGGATGGTGATAGGGGAGTCCAGTTGCTCCAGTAAGATACTTCTGGCTTTTTCAATTTTTTCCCGGTCTTCCAGATGTGTCAGGAAGCGGCAACCGTAACGTTCGTCAGGATCGTTCTGCATGAACTGGTCTGAGCTGTACAACAACAGGTCAAGTGCCCGGCTCTGCAAAAAGATATTCTTCAGGATGCCATCATAGTTGTGATGTACCATAGTTTCCAGTACTGACTTGGATTTGGTGCAGGGCTGGATGGTTTTCACAAATGGCTTACGGGACTGATTCTCAAAAAGAGAGAAAGAAGTCGTATTTTTCTGAAGTGACTGAATAAATGCTGGTTGAAACCTGACGGTGATAAGGTCTACAGAAGGGACCTTGTCTTTACAGGCTTCCTTGTTGCCCTCTGCACACAATTGGTCGGTGCAGGCAGGATTTTTACAATATTTGCTGCCGGCAACACAATAGCGTAGTTCTATTGCGGCGGACTGCCCTCTTTTAGCCGGCTGGTATACTACCATGGCTACGTCTTCCACCGGGAGCGGCTTGTCGTACACAAAGCGCTGCAATGTAAAGTCCAGGCAATCCGGAACCGTCACGCTATCCTCCTCCGCCAGCTGAAGCTGGTCGCTCATGGCGGGCTGCGGAATGGCTAATGCCAGTATTTCCTGAATTTCTTTCACTTTACCTGATGTTTTAAAACCGGGACAAATTTAACACTTCAATTTTAAATCAAATGTATTTTGACAATACACTTACAAAGCATTCCTAACATAAGGAATAATTTCAACATATTTGAGGCGGTTAGTCACAATCAAATGGTGTGAATTTTCGTTTATTCTTCACAGATGGAACATAGCAAATCGAAACGCTCCAAGGTACTGAGGATCATATTCACTGCAGCAGCCTTATTAGTCTTACTGGTATCAGGCACCGGTTGGTATCTTAACCAACACTGGAGCAAGCGCTTACGTAAGGAATTATCTGACTATGTGATCGATTTGTCTGATAGCCTGTATACTGTTCATTTTAAAGACCTCCGGCTCAACGTACTATCCAACAGCCTCACCCTGGAACAGGCCACCATGACGCTGGACACAGCCGTTTACCAACGTATGAAGGCGGAGCATCGCGCCCCGGCAACCATCTACCTCATCCATGTGGAAAAGCTCCGGCTCAGGCACTTCAAGCCATGGCGGTATTTCACCGGTAAAGAACTGAATGCCGGCGCCCTGATCGTGACAGGTCCCAGTATCGTAATGGAGCAGGACAGCACCGTCACAGATACCACCCGTCCCCGCACCGCCTACGAAAATATATCCGCCAAGATGAAATCTATCTTCATCGGGCATCTCCAGCTGGACAATACCGATTTCAAATATGTATTTACCCGGAAAGACTCTTCCCGGGTTGTTCACCAATTCCGTCACCTACGGGTAAACGTCAACGATTTCCTGATTGATTCGTTAGCATTAAACGACCCTACCCGTTTTTTATACGCGAGGAATTACGAAATAGGGATGAAGGATTATATGCGTCCTACGCGGGACAGCCTTTACTGGATGCATGTACGGGGTATTTCCTATGATGCGGCCGAAAGGACTTTTAATATCGGGCAGTTTGAAATACAGCCCAGGTATGACCCAGTGGCTTTCCAGCAGCAAACGGGCGTACAACAGGACCGTTATGAGCTGTTGTTTAACGATATCCACGTATACGATATCGATCCCAGGCTGTTGTTACAGGAACAACAGGTATGGGCCCGCCGGGTCGATATCGGCAGCGGCAGGCTGCATGTTTTCCGTGACCGGATGCTGCCCATGCCCACCGGTGATAAACTGGGTCAGTTTCCCAACCAGGTACTGCAAAAGCTGAAATTCCCCCTGAAAATTGATACTTTGATCGGTAACAATGTGAACGTTCAGTATGCTGAACTGAGCCCTGTATCGGAACAAACAGGGACTGTGACTTTCAGCCATGTTCATGGCCGGTTTACCAACATCACCAATATTGATTCCGTGATAGCCCGTGACAACCACTGTGTGGCCGATGTGGACGCTATTTTCATGCAAAGCGGCAAACTAAAAGCCCGCTTTGATTTTATGCTCAACAGCCCTTCCGGCAAATTTGAGGTAAGCGGGCAGCTAAAAAACATGAATGGCCGGGACCTGAATGTGGCCACCCGGCCACTGGGTAAAGTGGAGATCCGTTCGTTCAACATCCGGGACCTTAGTTTTGACATCCATGGTGATGAAAAGAAGGCCGCCGGCACTGTCACCTTACTGTATGACAACCTCCGGATAGCCATCCTGAAGCAGGACAAAGAGCACAAAGTCTTTACCCGTAAAGGATTGATGAGTCTTGTCGCCAATGTGATGGTCATCAGGGACAGGAATCCCCTGAAAGGGGAAAAAGTAAGGGTATCTTATCCTGTTCAAGTCAGGGATATACAGAAGTCTTTTTTCAACCTGGTGTGGAAAACATTGTTTACCGGTGTAAAAGAAACCGTGGGAGCGCGAAAACTGGGATAAAAAAGGCAGCATCCTCCCCACCCAAAAACAGCTATTCTTTTATGGAAATAAGGCTTATTTTTCGTATTTTTGCGTGATTGTCTACCGATTTTATTTCTAAAAGATTTTACACCAACATATGAGCGAAGAATTAGTGCAAGCACCCAGCCCCAGCAACAGTTATGATGCGGGAAGTATTCAGGTATTGGAAGGATTGGAAGCAGTGCGTAAGCGTCCGGCCATGTATATTGGCGACATTGGCATCAAAGGGCTTCACCACCTGGTATATGAAGTCGTGGACAACTCCATCGACGAAGCCCTGGCTGGCTATTGCAAAAATATCGATGTAACGATCTGCGAGGATAACTCTATCCGGGTAAAAGATGACGGTCGTGGTATCCCCACCGGCATCCATCCTAAAGAAGGACGCTCCGCCCTGGAGGTAGTAATGACCGTGCTCCATGCCGGCGGTAAATTTGACAAAAACACCTATAAAGTATCCGGTGGTCTGCACGGGGTGGGTGTCAGCTGCGTAAACGCACTGAGTAGCGTGCTGCATGTGACCGTGCAAACTGAAGGCAAACTGTTTGAACAGGAATACCACCGCGGTATCCCTCAGTATTCAGTACGGGAAATCGGGGTGAGCGAAACTACCGGTACCACCGTTCACTTCAAACCAGATGATGAAATATTCAAGGAAACGACCTACAACAAAGAAATTCTGGCAGGCCGTCTGAGAGAACTGGCTTACCTGAACCGTAAAATCCGCATCACGCTGTCTGATGAGCGCGAAAAAGATGAGGCAGGTAATATCTTCACAGAAACCTTCTACAGCGAAGGCGGTATTCGTGAGTTTATCCAGATGCTCGACAAAAATGGCCGTCGTAACGCGCTGCTGCCAGCACCTATCTATGTGGAAACCCACGACGCAGCCTCCAATGTAGCTGTGGAAGTAGCCCTGGTATATAACGATGCATTCAGTGAGAATATCTTCTCTTACGTTAATAATATCAACACCATTGAAGGAGGTACCCATGTGGCCGGTTTCCGCCGTGCTATTACCCGTGTGTTCAAAGCCTATGGTGATAAAAATAAACTGTTTGAGAAATCAAAGGTAGAAGTAACCGGCGATGACTTCCGCGAAGGTCTGAGCGCTATCATCAGCGTGAAAGTGCCTGAACCTCAGTTTGAAGGCCAGACTAAAACCAAACTCGGTAACTCCGATGTAATGGGGGTAGTAGACAGTTCCGTAGCTGCCGTACTGGATGCCTTCCTGGAAGAAAATCCACGCGAAGCCAAAACCGTTATCAATAAGGTAGTACTGGCAGCCCAGGCCCGTGAAGCGGCCCGTAAAGCCCGTCAGCTGGTACAACGCAAGAGTGTAATGACCGGTAGCGGCCTGCCCGGTAAACTGGCTGACTGCTCCGACAACGATCCTGAAAAATGTGAGCTGTTCCTGGTCGAAGGTGACTCAGCGGGTGGTACTGCCAAACAAGGCCGTAACCGTAACTTCCAGGCCATCCTTCCGCTCCGTGGTAAGATCCTCAACGTGGAAAAAGCCATGGAACACAAGATCTATGAAGATAACGAGATCAAAAACATCTTCACCGCACTGGGCGTAACCATCGGTACCGAAGAAGACGATAAAGCACTCAACCTCACCAAACTCCGTTACCACAAACTGGTTATCATGACGGATGCGGACGTGGATGGTAGCCACATCGCCACCCTGATCCTGACCTTCATTTTCCGTTATATGAAAGCCATGGTAGAGCAGGGTTACGTTTACATCGCCCAGCCACCACTGTACCTCGTTAAAAAAGGTAAAGATCACGTGTATGCCTGGACAGAAGAACAGCGTAAAGCCGCTACTCTCCAGCTGGCCGGCGGCGGTAAAGAAGACAGCGTAACCATACAGCGTTATAAAGGTCTTGGTGAGATGAACGCAGAGCAGCTGTGGGATACTACCATGGACCCTGAAAGACGTACCCTCAAACAGGTGACCATCGAAAGCGCTGCTGAAGCAGACCGCGTATTCAGCATGCTGATGGGTGATGAAGTACCTCCCCGCAGAGCCTTCATCGAGTCTCACGCTAAGTATGCGAAAATCGACGCATAACAACCGCTGATTGATGTGATACTACTGATGCTCCTGATGGAGCGAAGATAAAATAAAAGAGCCCACTGGTATTCATTATCAGTGGGCTCTTTTATTTTGTTATTTTGTTCATCTTCGCTCCATCAGGAGCATCAGTAGTATCACATAAATCACAGTTGTTATTCTCTTGTTATAAGATAATTGGCCAGGAACTGATACAAGAAGATTCCAATCAGCATAACGACCACGAATATATTTTCCACATTGTTGGTGAGGAAGGTAAAGCCAATACCAAGCAAACCAATAAACGCCAGCGCCAGGGTGTATATGAGAAATATCTTCCTGCTTTTGGGTGATTGCGGTGTATACATGCTGGCTACGGGCAGCATCAGCACACCGGTACAGATGGCAATCGCCAGCAGTCCGGGAATGGAGGTGAGCCAGTAGGCGCCTGCAGCCAGTAAAGCGGTGAGCAGGAGACAGCCCACCCTGTTGGATACTTTCGTTTGTTCGCTCGTGAGTGCATAACGGCCATAGGGATTCAGCCGCAGAAACAGGTTACTAACCGGTACTATCAGCCAGGTGGACAGGGCCACCAGCGCCAACAACACATATAGAGGAAAAAACACCTGACTGGCGATCTGTGTCAGCACCAGCAGACCGATAATAACCAGCCACTGAGTGCCCGCCTTCAGCCTACCCATAAAAAATGCGTAGTTCAGGAATTGCCGATACAGCCAGTAGTGAGCCTTCATGGCCTGTACCATCCCATCTTTAGCCCATTGCTGGCTGGGATCTATTTTCAGTGATTCCCTGAAATGTTCCAGCGACTTACCATGATCACCGGCCTCCAGCCATTTCCAGCCCAGATTGGCGTGGGTATAGGCATTTTCCGGATTATGTTCCAGCGCTGCATTCAAATTGGAAAAAGCTTCGTCCTTTCTGCCCAGGTTAAACAGGGCATTGGAGCGCAGATTAAGACAGATCAGGTTTTCCGGGTCGACGGCCAATCCTTCTTCTGCTTTCTGCAGCGCTTGTGCATAGTCTTTTTTAAACAGCAGTATCTGGCTCCACATACCGAAGTAGTCGGCATGATGGGGATTAATAGCCACCGCTTCACTGATGGCCTGTAAGGCCTCCGGGAGTTGATTTTTATTGAGTGCCAGCCGGGCCCTTAAATATAAAAAGCGGTCGTCGTCCGGCGCGAAGCTGAGCGAGCTGGAGATCACCTGGGCAGCCTCTTCAGGCTTGTCCATCTCCATATAACAAATGGCCAGCAGAAAAAGCGCATCAATATCATTGGCGCTGGTACTGAGGTGTTGTCTTAATGTGGTAAGTGCATCCTGATAACGCCCTTGCTGTAACAACAACTGGGCACGCTGAATGAGTACAGCCATAAATCTTATTTCTTAATATCCAGGTATTTGAGCACATCATCATACAGTCCGGCCTCGTTGGAATACAGGGCATAATTACGGGCTGTATTAAACCATTCCCTGGTGGTAGGCTTGTGTGTTTTGATGGCTTTCACCAGTTCTTTTTGTGATATCGGTTGTGGTACACCTTTCTCCAGTGCTTCCATGAGTTTATCTTCGATGGCAATATCGACAATGGCTTTCAGATCAGCGCCGGAGTAGCCGGCGGTGGCTTTGGCCAGTGCTTTGTAATCCACGTCGGACACTGGTTTGTTGCGGAGCTGCAGTTTAAGGATGGCTTCTCGGCCATCTGTGTCGGGTGGCGCCACGAAGATGATCCTGTCGAAGCGGCCCGGGCGTCTGAAGGCAGGATCGAGGCTCCAGGGAGCGTTGGTAGCACCGATGATCAGCACATTTTCGTTATCGGCTGCGATACCATCCATTTCGGCGAGGAACTGGTTGATGAGGTGACTGGCACCGCTGTTGCGCATAGCTGTGCGATTGGCGCCCAGTGCATCTACTTCATCAAAGAAAAGCACGCAGGGCTTGCGCTGACGCGCCAGTTCAAACAGGCCATGGAGGTTCTTTTCACTGTTGCCGACCCACATGTCCAGTACATCGTGGATGCCCACGTTGATAAACTCTGCCTGTATTTGTCCGGCAGTGGCTTTGGCCAGATAGGTTTTACCACATCCCGGAGGTCCATATAGTAAGATGCCTCCACCGGCCTTTTTGCCATAGGCCTTATACAGGTCGGGGAATTGCAGCGGCTTGATAATTTTCAGGTCTATTTCCTGTTTCTCTCTTTCCATACCACCCACATCAGAGAAGTTGATGTCGGGTTTCTCCATGGTAAAGATCTTGTCGGGATCTTCTTCCTCTTCATCATCAAGCGTAAAGTTTTGCTGCTGTTGTGGTAAGCGGAACTGCGCATCGAGCGCTTCATCACGGAAGCCGGGATTCAGCAGCAGGAGGTGCTGGTAAACATCTTTTGCTGCATGGAGGGAGTTTTCCTTTACCAGGATGCGGCAATGCAGCAACAGCGCATCGAAGTGGTCTGGTTCATGATGTTCCAGTTGTTCGAGTACGACTATGGCGGCAGAATATTTTTGCTGATGATAGAAAGTACGGGCTAGTCCCAGTTGTGCAGCGGTGTTTTCGGGTGAGAGTTCCAATACTTTGCGGTATTGTTCTTCAGCTTGCACATATTCATAATCCTGTAACAGCACCTGGGCGAGATGTAAGCGTAAAGGCACATTTTCCGGAGAAAACTGCACGGCTTCCTGTAATTGTTTGACAACTTCCGATGACATGATGTGCTATATATTTTAAACTCAAGCAGTAATAATACGGAATTACGCCACAAAAATATTGTTAATATTGACGCAGTCCATATTTAGTACGCGGTACAATATTACCTTATCATTTATTATTATTTTATTTAATTTAAATAATATTATATATATTGCAACTGAATTTATCCCTATGCCCGTATACTAACCGGTACACCTACTTGTTCCTATAAGTCAGCTGGCAACGGCTTTTGCCTGCCAGCACCGGTCCATTACCTGTACGGCAGGACAGCACACTAAAACCAGAAATATGCGTTTAAAAGTCTTCGTATGGGCCGTTATTGCAATCGTAGGAGCAGGGATGGCCAGTTGTTCCAAAAAGAAAGATGCAACACCGGATGGCCACTTCACTTTTAAGTTGGGAGATATCACCTATCAGTCCAATTCTACCCAGGGTTATATGACAGATACCGTTATCGCCGGCAAAAGAACGCTGATAATAGATGGTGTTACCAATAATTTCGGTAAACATATGGAGCTGATGATCACTTTTCCGGGCAACGTACAGCCGGGAACGTATGATGAACAGGCAGGGGTAATGACGCTGATGGACATTCAGCAAAAAGAGGGTGGTTATATATCTAAAACACTCTCCATCAAACTTGAAAGCATTAATAGTAAACAAGCGGAGGGGACACTCTCCGGCACCTTAACCAGTGGTGAAATAGAAAAACCTTTAACGGACGGGACTTTTAAAGTCTACTTTTAAGTAATCAACGTTTTTTTGCAAAACGCGAACCCTGTCTTTTAAGGCAGGGTTTTTTAATTTAACATTATCAAACACAGCCTTTTATTCATTTTCGTATATACGTTAAAGTTATATTAAATGAGGTTATTGTTTACGTTCGCTTAACAATTCTTTGCTAGTACATTTCAGACTGATTCTTAACATACTTTTCATATAAAACGCTAAACATAATACTATTTAAACCCTTTCTGAAGCCAAAATGGTTAGTTTAAGATCATTTTAAGTACTCCTTAACAATTTGGTAATGATCTGTTAACATTCTGGTTGCTTTGGAGTAGTTGCTTTGCACTTGTAAATACTTACAGGCTTTATGAAATCAATTGTCACGCTATTAGCGAGCATTCTTGTAGTTCTATTTTGTAACAGCGCCCAGGCGCAGATTACTACCTCGATCGTTACCGGTAAGGTATCAGATCCAAGTGGACAGGCTATTCCCGGGGTGACCGTAGTGGTAGTAAATACCAGCACCGGCATCAAAAATGGTACTCAAACCAACAGCGATGGTCGTTACATTGTGCCGAACCTGAATCCAGGTGGGCCTTACACAATTACTGTATCTTTTATCGGCTATAAAAAAGAAGTAAAAGAAAATGTGAACCTCGGACTGGGTTCTATCAGCTATAACTTCAAACTGCAGGAAGAATCCACAGCGCTGAGCGAAATCGTGGTAACCGGCAATACCGGCAGCAAAACCGGCGGCACCAAAATAGGACAGGAGCAGATCAAATCCCTGCCTACACTGAGCCGCAGCCTGCAGGACCTTACCAAAGTAACTCCTCAGAGCAACAACAACTCATTCCTCGGTACCAACTACCGTTATAACAACGTAACCGTTGACGGTGCTATCAACAACGACGCGATCGGCTTTAGCCCTTCCCTCGGTGGACAGAGCGCTACCAGCGGTCAGCCAGGCAGCAGCACCCGTACTAACCCCGTATCTCTCGATGCGATCCAGGACGTACAGGTATTACTCGCCCCATTCGACGTGAAAGTAGGTAACTTCCTCGGTGGTAGCGTAAACGCTGTAACCCGCAGCGGTACCAACGAAGTACACGGTTCCGTATACGGTTATGGCCGTAACGCTTCCATGATCGGTAAAAACAAAATCGGTGACGGTTCCAAACTGCCCAGCGATTTCCACGAATATCAGACAGGTGTACGCGTAGGTTTCCCTATCATCAAAAACAAACTGTTCTTCTTCACCAACGAAGAAATTACCCGCCGTGTAGACCCGGTGATCCTCGCTGCAGGTTCTGCTGATGGTGGTGGCGTTCTCACAGAAAAAGATGCTAATGATATCACTACCCTGATGAAATCCTATGGCGTTGACCCAGGAACTGCAGGTAACACCAGCATCTACTCCAACTCCAACAAATTCTTTAACAGAATCGACTGGCATATCAACAGCAAACATCAGCTGTCTGTTCGTAACAACACCATTACTTCTGAAGCAACCAACCTGGAACGTGACCAACAGAACTTCCGTTTCAAAGGTATCGACTTCAAACAGGTGAACAACCAGTCTTCTACTGTTGCTGAGCTGAAAAGCAATTTCAACAACAACCTCTCCAACAGCTTAATCCTGGGTTATTCCAATATCCACGATTACAGAGATCCGTTGTCCGATCCTGCTACTCCTCAGATCCAGATCAAAGGCCGTACTCCCGGTTCTACCATCTTCCTGGGTACTGACCGCGAAGCCAGTATCTTCAACATGAAACAAAAAACCTTTGAAGTTACCGACAACGTAACCATCTTCAAAGGCAACCATACCATCACTGTAGGTACACACAACGAGTTCTACAACATCACCTATGGTTTTGTAAACTCCTGGAACGGCCGTCTGGACTATAACAGCGTAGAAGACTTCCTGGCTAATAATCCTAGCCGCGTACGTGGTAACTACAACTACGCCAACAACTCCCGCGACTTTATCTGGAACAATCCTCCTGCACAGTTCAAAGTAAACCTGCTGAGCCTGTACGGACAAGATGAAATCCAAATCACTGATCGTTTCAAAATCACTCCAGGTATCCGTTTAGACTATACCGGTATTCCTAACAAACAACCGCTGAGCGATAAAACCACTAAAGCTCCTGTTGACGCAAACTACGGTACTACCTACACCTACACCAAACCTCAGGATATCAAAAACAACTTCCTGAATAATGTACAGATATCTCCGCGCTTAGGCTTCAACTATGATATCAAAGGTGACAACAGCCTCGTACTCCGCGGTGGTACAGGTCTCTTCACCGGCCGTATTCCTTTCGCATGGTTAGGTTATGCTTACTACAACAACGGTGTTACTTACGGTGCTTACGACCAGAAATCTTCTACTCCGTTTGTTAACGGCCCTCTGCCTGCTGCTAAACCATCTCCCAATGGTATCGCTGATTTCGCAGCTCAGAACGGTGTAAAAGTTAACGATCCTGCAGGCGCTACCCAGGTAGACCTGATCGACAACAACTTCAAAATGCCTCAGGTATGGAGAAGCAGCCTGGCACTGGAATACAACACCCGTGACCAATGGAAATTCAGCATCGAAGGTATCTACACCAAAGTGGTGAAAGACCTGATGTTCCAACAGATCAACCTGGTAGACAATCCTACCTACTATGCATATGATGTAAACAAACAACAGCCAATCTTCTCCGGTAAAAAAATCAATCCGCTGTACACCAACGCTTACCTGCTGTCTAACACCGACAAAGGTTACCGTTACAGCATCACCGGTCAGATTTCCAAATCCTTCCCATTTGGTCTGAACTTCATGACTGCCTATACTTACGGACAGGCTAAAGATCTCACCAACGGTATCCGTAACTCTATGGAGTCTAACTGGCAGCTGAACCAGGCACTGAATCCAAACAATCCAGGTCTGGCTTACTCCAACTTCGACATCCGTCACCGTATCGTAGCTACCGTTGGTTACAAACAAGACTGGGGTACTAAAGGCAAATGGGTTTCCAACTTCTCTGCCTTCTTTAACACTTCTTCCGGTTTACCATATACTTACGGTTTCGTAAACACCACTATCCAGGGTACACCACAGCAGGTGAGCCTGGCTTACATCCCGAAAGATGTTGCTGAAGCTACCAACTTCTTCACTGACATCGCCGGTGGTAAAACTGCTGCACAACAGGCTAATGACTTCATGAACTATGTAAGCAGCGACAAATACCTGAACGGCCGCAAAGGTCAGTTCACTGAACGTAACGGTGGTCGCACACCATGGAACACACAGGCAGACTTCCGCTTCAGCCAGGATTTCAACTTCAAGCCTCGTAAAACCATGCACACGCTCACACTCACTTACGATATCGTGAACGTTACCAACCTGCTGAACAAAGACTGGGGTGTTCAATACTTCTCACCAAACACCTTCAACTCTTCTGCCAGCGTAGGTCTGACACCAACCGGAAAAGTTGTAAACAACTATCCTACTTACAAATTCGATACTCCGACTTCTTCTTATTCCAAAGATTTCTTTGGATCCCGTTACCAGATGCAGATCGGTCTGAGATACAGCTTCTAACATAAAGCTTCATAAAATAAAAAGAGCGCAAAGTATATACTTTGCGCTCTTTTTATTTTATGGGGTTAGATTATTTGATACCGAAAGTAGTTCTTACTTCAGCGCGGATTTTGATGGTTTTGAATTCGAGGTCGGAAGAATAGTTTTCACCAGCAGCATCAGCAGATTTGTACATAATAACGTTAGTCTGCATTTGTGGGCGGAAATCAGTGTAGTTGTCGGTGCTTATTTCCTGTACTTCGATGATACCGTCGATCGTGTTACCGATAGCAGCCAGCATATATTCAGCTTTTGCTTTAGCAGCCTGCATAGCTTTGATCTTTACTTCCTTACGGTATTGCTCCATTTTGCTGGAAGTATAGGAAGCGATACGGGTGCTCTCAATACCTTCTGCGTCTACTGCACCGAGGATGCTGTTAATTTTATCCAGTTTGTTGAGTTTAAGACGATATTGTTTGCGGGCCATAAATTCCAATGGATCTTTTTTCTTACGCATGATCTCATAGTTAAAGCTGCTTATATTTTCAATGGTCAGGCTTTCCTTTGGCAGACCTGCATCAGCCACCGCTTTTTCCAGTTGTTTCTCCAGCGTAGTGATGTCTACTTTGTTTTTGCTTTTTACATATTCTTTCAGTGTGATATCGAAATAGATTTCATCCGGAGTGATGACCATTTCGGCAGAACCATTGACCTCAATTTTTTTAACTTGTTTATTGTCGGCTTGTTGGGCGAAAGTGCTCAGAGCGAAGAATAATCCAGCGGCTAATAACATTACCTTTTTCATGTGTCTTTGTTTTTTCTATTTAAAAAATTTGTTTTCGTTGCTTTTAACACCCTCATGATGCGGAGGAAATAAAGGTTTCCATAAAAGCGATGAAAAAAATTTTTCATCCTTATCAAATGGCAATAAAAACAATCTGTTTCATTTTGTAAATGAAACGGTTAGACACAAAAAATGTTACAAAAAATTATTTACGGCTGTCAGTTATGCCTTTGAGGAAAGCATAGAGATCGTCCATATTACGGATACGGTTTACCACCAGCATGAAGTTTTTGCCTACCTGTTTGAGTTTGGCGTTGTTCACACGGGTTTGTATATACGTTAATATATGGTGGAACGTAGGAGATTCGAAATAAGGGGAATCCGGGTTATTGATAAAATAGCAGCGTAGGTTTTCTTCTTTGAGCATCATTTTCTCGAAGCCCAGTTGGATAGCCATCCAGCGGCAACGGATCATGGTGAGCAGGTCCTTTACCGGCTCGGGCAACTGACCAAAGCGGTCTACCAGTGCTTTCTCGAAGTTCTGCAGGACGCTGTCTTCTGTGATATTATCCAGTTCCTGGTACAGGTTAAGACGCTCCTGGATACTTTCTATATAAGTATCGGGGATAAGGATTTCGAGGTCTGTATCGATGGTACAGTCGTTGACGAAATCTTTTTTCTCTTCCAGCTGTTCCTTAAAGAGGTCGCGGAATTCGTTTTGTTTCAGTTCACGGATGGCTTCGTCCAGGATTTTCTGGTACATATCGAAACCTATTTCCGCCATGAATCCGCTTTGTTCTCCACCCAGCAGGTTACCGGCGCCGCGGATATCGAGGTCGCGCATAGCGATCTGGAAACCGCTGCCCAGTTCACTGTGTTGCTCCAGTGTTTGCAGACGTTTACGGCTGTCGGCAGTGAGGGTGCTCATAGGCGGAGCGAGCAAATAGCAGAATGCTTTTTTGTTGCTTCGTCCTACACGCCCACGGAGCTGGTGCAGATCGCTCAGACCGAAATGGTGAGCATTGTTAATGATGATGGTATTGGCGTTGGGAATATCCACACCGCTTTCCACGATATTGGTACATACCAGCACATCATATTTACGGTCGATGAAATCCAGTACTACTTCTTCCAGATGGTGTCCTTCGAGCTGGCCATGGGCCGTAGCGATAGACAGATCGGGGCACAGGCCCTGTATGAGGCCGGCCATTTCGGCGAGACCTTTTACGCGGTTGTGCACAAAATAAACCTGACCACCTCTTTCCGTTTCGTAGTAGATCGCTTCACGGATAGCGTCCTGGTTGAAGACCTGTACTTCCGTGTCAATAGGCTGGCGGTTAGGCGGCGGCGTATTGATAATGGAAAGGTCACGGGCACCCATCAACGAAAACTGCAGCGTACGTGGTATAGGCGTTGCCGTTAGCGTGAGGGTATCTACGTTATGTTTAAACTGTTTGAGTTTTTCTTTGGCAGAAACACCGAATTTCTGTTCTTCATCGACAATCAGTACGCCCAGGTCTTTGAATTTCACATCTTTGCTCAGCAGGGCATGGGTACCGATGATAATATCGATTTTTCCTTCCTGCAGACGTTGGAGTGTTTCCTTCTTTTCCTTGGAAGATTTAAACCTGTTGAGATAATCTACTGTACAGGGGAAATCCTTGAGACGATCTGAAAACGTTTTGTAGTGCTGGAAGGCCAGGATGGTGGTAGGCACCAGTATAGCAGCCTGTTTTCCATCTACAATGGATTTGAAGGCAGCGCGGATAGCTACTTCCGTTTTACCGAAGCCCACATCACCGCAAACGAGGCGGTCCATAGGAGCGGGGCCTTCCATATCCCTTTTCACGTCGGCCGTAGCCTTGCTCTGATCGGGAGTATCCTCATAGATGAAGGAGGCTTCCAGCTCTGTTTGCAGGTAGGTATCCGGACTGTGTGCAAATCCCTGCTGGGCTTTACGCACGGCGTACAGCTGTATCAGGTCTTTGGCAATATCTTTTACCTGTGTTTTGGCTTTTTCCTTCAGCTTGTCCCAGGCATCGCTGCCCAGTTTGTTGACACGGGGCTCCACGCCTTCCTTGCCGGTGTATTTGCTGATCTTGTGCAGGGAGTTGATATTTACATACAACAGGTCGTTGTTTTTGTAAATAATACGGATGGCTTCCTGCATCTTCCCGCCCGATTCAATCTTCTGTAATCCGCTGTATACGCCCACGCCATGATCAATATGTGTTACATAATCGCCAGGCTGCAGTTCCCTCAAGGTCTTCATGGTAATAGCCTTGTTTTTGTTGTAGGCCTGTTTTACCCTTGACTTGTGGAAACGCTGGAATATCTGGTGGTCTGTATAACATGCCAGTTTCAGGGAATGATCGATATACCCGTTGCTGATAGCTACGGGGATAGGGAAGAAGACGAAGTCAGCTTTCAGATCTTCGAAGATACTGCGCAGGCGTTCGAGCTGGCGCGGGTTATCTGCGAATATGAAGAGAGAGTATTTGTTATTGTTGTGTTGTCCGAGGTCTTTGAGGAGCAGGTCGAATTGCCGGTTAAACACCGGTTGTTCCTGGGTATCAAACGTAATGGTTTCCGGTTGGATACCATTTTCCGGGAGATATTCTTTATTGCCGAAAACGATGGTGGTCTTTTGCAGCAGCTGATCCATCAGGGGGGCTGCTTTTTCGAAGTCGTCGCTGTTAAGCGTCATATCTTCATCATCGTTCACCTTTACCTTCTGGCCGGTTAGTAACCAGTCGTCCAGTCGTTGTTCCATCTGTTGCACCACATCCCGGATATAGGCCGGGTCTTTCATCCATACGATGGTATTGGCGGGCAGAAACTCCACCAGTGATGTTTTCATATGGTCAACCGTATGGGTGTCCATATTGGCGATGAGCGTCACCTGTGTAAGTTTACGCTCACTCAGCTGTGTTTCCGGATCGAACAGGCGGATGGAGTCGATATCTTCCCCGAAGAGTTCGATACGGTAAGGTTTTTCATTACCAAAAGAGTAGATATCGAGGATACCACCTCTTAGTGCGTACTGGCCGGGTTCATACACAAAATCGGTATGTTCAAAGCCCCATGCTACCATCTTTTCCAGCAGGGGATCTACTTTCAGTACATCACCTACTTTCAGCTGAACCATGTTGGTGCTGAAAGCCTTGCTGCCGGCCACTTTCTCCCAGAGTGCTTCAGGATAGGTGACCAATATTTTCTTCCGTACGGTATCACCGGAAAACTTCATGAGTGCTTCCGTGCGCAGCATGCTGTGGCTGCTGTTGAGCTCCTGGAACTGTCCGGTTTTTTTGAAAGAGTCGGGAAAGTAGAAGATGTCCAGTGCCTGGCTGAGACTTTCCAGATCGTTCTGGAAATAGGCTGCCTCCTCTTTATCATTCAAAATAAAGAGATGGTTCGCATCTGCATTAGCCCAGGCGGTAACTGCCACAAAATTTATTGCACTCCCACTGAGGGAAGAAAGCTGAAAGTATTGTGGGGTGGGCGATTGAATGCCTTTCACCAGCGACTGCAGGCGAGCATCACGTTGATATAATTGTAATACAGCCTGTAAATTCATGAAGGTGGCAAAGATACGAACATTTGTTTATTTGGTTATTTAGAGATTTAATTATTTGTTTTGGGAACCTTGTAGCTGCCCAAATGGAAAAATATTCAATGATAAAATGCCAAAATGTTTTGTTATATTCAATGACACCAAAATCATTTTTCCATGCAGGAGATATGGCATACAGGCATTGTTACCCGGCTGGTAGATGAAACACCCAATACACGGCGGTTCTGGATCCGTGTGCCCGAGCTGGAAAGCTTTAATTTCAAGCCGGGACAGTTTGTTACCCTCGACCTCCCCATCCACGAAAAAAAGAACAAACGATGGCGTAGTTATTCCATTGCTTCGCATCCGGATGGCACCAATGAATTTGAGCTGGTAATCGTATTACTGGAAGGCGGGGTAGGCAGCACCTATCTTTTCAATGAGATCAAGGAAGGAAGTACCCTGCAGCTACGTGGGCCACTGGGTGTATTCACATTGCCGGAAAACATGGAGAAAGACCTGTTCCTCATCTGTACAGGCACGGGTATAGCCCCTTTCCGGTCTATGGTTCAGCACATTCACCTGCACCAGCTGCCACATCCTGAAATACATCTTATTTTCGGTTGCCGTTATGAAGAGGACCTGCTATATGCTGAAGAAATGCGGCAGCTGGAAGCTCAATTACCCGGTTTTCATTACCTCCCGACGCTAAGCCGTCAGCAAGACTGGAGCGGCCACAAAGGGTATGTACACAACATCTACGAAGAGATACTGGCCGGAGAGAAAAAACCCGCCAACTTTTACCTCTGCGGCTGGAAGGCTATGATAGATGAAGCCAAACAACGCATCACAGCCATGGGCTATGACCGGAAAGATATTCACCAGGAACTGTACGGGTAGTAGCTTTACCAGCAGTAGCCGAAACCCAGGTCCAGATTGGGTGTTACCCGGTTAGACGAAAACATCAGCATTCCCCCGATCTTCATCATAAAATGCCGCTTGAAATGCCGGCGCCATGCTGCGGCAGTCCATCCCAGTAGGGTGCGGTCGCTGGCTCCTTCTTCAAACCATAATGAATCGCCAAACAGATAGGTCATGCCGGCACCCAGCTCAGCACAATTCTTATTTGGCTGCCCCACTACATAATTGAGGCCCCCGAAAATACTGGGACGGTTGGGAACAGAGAGATAGTGCCGACCAGTATCCTCCGGACTGCCACTCCAGCGGGGAGGACTGGGCTTGTCAGACCAGCTGTCCCGGTACTCAGGGGCAAAACCGATGCCCACACGTGCACCCAGACCCGTACGGCGCCTGGTAAAACGTACATCATAGTTGAGCCCAAAACCGCAGGCAGGGCCGAAAAAGCTGCCATACAGTACCTGTGGCCATATTCTGGCGTCAGCAGCTGCTACAAGGGAGTCGGGTTGTGGTGTTTTTTTGCGCTGGGCAAAGAGGGTAGTACAACAAAAAACAAAGGCTACAGCCATTAATATTCGTATATGCATCGGGGTAAGGGGTATATACGAAGTTTAACGACTGTAGCCCGGATATGTTACATGAATTACATTATCTTATTCATAACAATATTCCTTACCTCGGTCAGCGGAACGCGTTCCTGTTCCATGCTGTCGCGGTGACGGATGGTAACGGTACCATCTTCTTTGGTCTGGTGGTCTATGGTTACGCAGAAAGGCGTACCGATAGCGTCCTGACGACGGTAGCGTTTACCGATTGCATCTTTCTCTTCGTAAAAGCAGTGGAAGAACGGCATGCAACTGGTCATCAGCTCACGGGCCAGTTCAGGCAGACCATCTTTTTTGGTCAGCGGGAAGATCGCCAGTTTAATCGGCGCCAGTTTAGCTGGTAATTTCAGCAGTACACGGCTGTCTTCTTTTTCCGGAGTGCTCAGATCCTGCTCTTCGTAAGCATTGCAGATCACCTGCAGGAACATACGGTCCAGACCGATAGAAGTTTCTATCACGTAAGGCACATAGTTCTGGTTGATCTCTGTATCAAAATACTGGATTTTCTTCCTGCTGTATTCCTGATGTTGTTTCAGGTCGAAGTCAGTACGAGAGTGGATACCTTCCAGCTCCTTGAAGCCAAATGGGAATTCGAATTCGATGTCCACAGCGGCATCAGCGTAGTGAGCCAGTTTAGCGTGGTCTTTGAAACGGTATTTAGCAGGATCGGTGCCGAGGCTCAGGTGCCACTGCATACGCTCTTCCTTCCATTTCTCATACCATTCCTTCTGCGTGCCAGGGCGTACAAAGAACTGCATTTCCATCTGTTCAAATTCGCGCATACGGAAAATGAACTGACGGGCTACGATCTCGTTACGGAAAGCTTTACCTATCTGTGCGATACCGAAAGGAACTTTCATCCTACCGGTTTTCTGCACGTTGAGGAAGTTTACAAAGATACCCTGTGCTGTCTCGGGACGCAGGTATATTTCATTGGCTTCATCGGTTACGCTGCCCAGCTGGGTGGAGAACATCAGGTTAAACTGACGTACTTCTGTCCAGTTGCAGGTACCGCTGACAGTGCATTTAATTTTATTGTCTTCGATCAGGGTTTTAAGGCCTGCGAAGTCGTTTTCTTTCAGGAGTTCGTCCATTTTGGCCAGCAGGGCATTGCCTTCCGCTTCCGGCAGTGTTTCGGCAAAAGCCTCCAGCAGGTGGTCTACCCGGTAACGTTTGTTGCTGTCCTTGTTGTCGATCATTGGATCGCTGAAGTTGTCCACGTGTCCGGATGCTTTCCAGATGGTAGGATGCATAAAGATGGCAGCATCGAGCCCCACGATATTTTCGTGCAGCTGGGTCATGCTCTTCCACCAGTAGTCCTTAATATTTTTCTTCAGCTCAGCGCCGTACTGACCGTAATCATAAACCGCGCTTAATCCATCATATATCTCGCTGGATGGAAAAACAAAACCGTATTCTTTACAATGCGATATAATCGCCTGGAATTTATTCTGATCTGTAGACATAGTGGCGCAAAGATAAATGCCAAATTTGAAAATATGTTTGTAATTATTATATAATATGTAATGCCATTACTGGCAGCAAATTCAACCTTCTTCTACTTCATTTTCCTGGGTAGGCCGCTCATACGGCACTTCCACCTGTTTTACCCATACAGCATAATCGTTGGGATAGATTTCCCTTCCGAAATGCCGGATATAGACACGGGTGAAGACAGCCCCAAAATACAGGATAGCTGCGGAATAATACACCCACAGCAGTATGATGACCACCGAACCGGCTGCTCCGTAAGTGGAGCTGACCTTGCTGGCCCCAAGGTAATACCCGATGCCGAATTTACCGATCATAAACAGTACTGCGGTCGCAATAGCGCCTACTACCACATCTTTCCACCTGATACGAGCATCCGGCAATACTTTAAAGATGATAGAAAACAAGATGGTAATAACTATGAAAGGCACTACCAGATTGGCCACGTATACGATCACGGTGGTGGTCAGTTTGGTAGGTATGAGCCGGTAGAGCACATTCTGAAAGAGCTCCACCAGACCATTAATAGCCAGCGATACCAGCAAAATGAAGCCCATGCTCACTACCAGCGAAAAAGACAACAGCCGGTTGAGCAACATACGTAGCAGGCCGTTTTTCTTGGGCTTCGACTTCAGCCCCCAAATAAAGTTAATAGAATCCTGGATCTCAGCGAATACACCGGTAGCACCGATGATCAGGGTCACGAAACCCACCATGGTAGCCCAGTTCATATCGTTTGACAGGGTAGCATTGCGGATCATTGACTGTATCTGTATGGCGGCCTCACTGCCTACCAGACCCTGTATCTGGCCATAGATACTGCCTTCCACCGCCTCCTTGCCCAGAAACAGATCACAGAAAAAGATGATAATGATAAGCATAGGCGCTACGGAGAAAATAGTGTAGTAAGCCAGTGCAGCACTGAGTTTCAGCACTTTACCATCTACAAAAGCGCTAGCCGACTCTTTCAGCACTTTCCAGTACAGTTGTATTTTTCCTGTTGTTCCGTTCATTCAATAGGTTTTATAGGCGGGGTGGGGTAGTGTTGATTATTTTAATTTCGGGTTGCTGGTATGTCTGGTAGCATCCCTGATATTTTTCTTTTCGAAGTTTTTCTCCAGGGCCACTGTCATATCTATACCGGTTTGATTGGCAATACAGAGTAATACCCACATCACATCGGCCAGCTCATCGGCGAGTTCTCTTTTTTTATCACTCTCTTTAGCAGACTGATCGCCATACTGCCGGGCCATTACACGGGCTACTTCTCCCACTTCTTCTGTAAGAATGGCCATGTTGGTCAGTTCACTGAAATACCGTACACCGGTTGTGTTGATCCAGTTGTCGATCTTTTCCTGCGCTTCCTGTATAGTCATGGATAATGAATTAAAGTTTTAAAGATAACGGATTGTATGAACAATGGTTTAATCTACTCACGGTTATGGCTATCGATGATGATGGTGACCGGCCCGTCGTTGATCAGCGCCACCTTCATATCGGCTCCGAAGATACCACGCTGGATGGTGGTACCCAGGTCCTGTTCCAGCTGCAGGAACATTTTCTCATATAACGGGATAGCCACATCTGGTTTACTGGCACGGATATACGAAGGTCTGTTGCCTTTTTTGGTGGAGGCATGCAGCGTAAACTGGCTTATCAGCAGAATGTCGGCATGCATATCTTTCACGGAAACGTTCATGACACCGTCATCGTCGTTGAAGATGCGCAGGTTAACGATCTTGCTGCTTAACCAATTGATATCCTCCTGCCCGTCGGCATCTTCGATGCCCAGCAATACCACCAGTCCCTGGCCTATCTGACCGGTGACTACTCCATCTACAGTAACCGATGCCTGCGACACACGCTGTATGACTACTCTCATATTTATCCTGTTTAAGAAAGCGGGAAATTAATACAATCAGGCGTAACATTTACCGGTTTTGCACGCTTAACATTTACCAAAATCAAAATAATATGACCCGCCTTTTACCCTGTGTTTTGTTAATTGTCCTGTTGATAAGTGCCTGTAGTAATAACAGCAAAAAAGATGAAAGTCCTTGTGCTAATTGCTGTTTTAGCAGCGAAACATTAAGATTCCGGATAGTGGATGCCAGAAACGGGGACGACCTGGTATTCGGGGCTCATGCCACGATACCTGTTGACAGCATCCGATTTATTCACAATGGCAAACAAGTACTGGAGAGCCACCAGGCACCATGGGATAAAAATGTGCTTTATGGTCCTGAATCCTGGCCAAATTTACAACTGGAAGTGGGCAGACCCGGCAAAGCGACAAGGGAAAAGCTGACCATCACCCCAAAAGAGATTAATTGTTGCGTGACCGCTATCAACGCAGTTACCCTGGGAGAGAATCCGGTCCCGCTCAAAAAAGACTCGGCAGGTGTTTACCTGATCCCTTACTCCCTGTAAGGCTATAAACTGCAAAAGCGCAACACCATTCCCGGGCGGATTTCAGAGAGATTTAATAAATTGCCCCCCTATTTGCGTAAATTTGCATTATAAAAAACAATCATACAATGAACATTGACGTTACACCTGAGCTCACATTCCGTACGGCCCGCAGCGGCGGTTCGGGCGGGCAAAATGTGAACAAGGTGGAAACCATGGTGGAAGCTTATTTCAACATAGAAGCCTCCGCCCTGTTAACCCCTGAACAGAAGCAGGCACTGCGCGAGAAACTGGCCAACCGTATCAATTCAGAAGGAATGCTGCTGGTAAAATCACAGACAGCACGTACCCAGCTGGGCAACAAACATGAGGTTATCTTCAAAATCAATGACTTAATTAACAAAGCATTGATACCACGAAAGAAAAGAGTAGCCACCAAGCCTTCCAAAGCCGTCATTGAAAAACGGATCCAGTTTAAGAAGCGCCTATCGGAGAAAAAACAGCAGCGTAGAGGAAATTTTGAGTGACAGCGCGGCACTAATTCGTAATTTGCATAAAATTTTCAGGGTTTGAGCAGTATCAAGAAACTGGCAGGACAGACGGTTTATTACGGTTTGAGTAACATAATGAGCAAACTGCTCAATTATTTCCTTACTCCTTTTTACCTCAGCATTTTAACAAAGGCCTCCTTTGGGGAGATGTCTAACGTATATGCCTATATTCCTTTTGCCAATATTGTGCTCACCTACGGCATGGAGACGGCCTTTTTCCGGTTTGCCAAAAAGGAGAACCAGGCGCATGTGCTGGGTACGTCCACCATTTCACTGCTGATATCGACGTTGTCTATCACCGTGTTGCTGTTGTTGCTGAAGGGGACGGTAATTAACTCCTATACAGGAGAGCTGGCGGGACTTACCGGGCATCCGGCCTTTTATACCTATGTGGTATTACTGATGGCTTTTGATGCGCTGACGGCCATTCCCTTTGCCCAGCTGCGGCTGGAGGGCAGGCCGGTGCGATACGCCGCCATCAGGCTGGCCGGTATACTGACCACCATCTTCTTTAACATCTTTTTCCTGGTCATCTGTCCCAAGCTGGCTGCAGCCGGGTATCAGTGGGTACCCAACCCGCACAGTGGAAGTGACATGACCGGTTATATCTATCTGAGCAATATGCTGGGCAGCGCCCTCACACTGGTGCTGTTCCTGCCACAGATCCGAAAAATAGAATGGAAATTTGATCTGGGCCTCTGGAAGCAGATGCTTCATTACGCCCTGCCCCTGATCATTGTGGGCATGGCCGGCATGGTCAATGAAACCTTTGACCGGGCCTGGTTTCTGCCTCAGTTCCTGCCCGGCAACAATATGGAGGCCAAAAAGGAAATTATCGCCCTGTATAGTGCCAACTATAAACTGGCCATTCTGATCACCATGTTCATACAGGCGTTCCGGTTAGGAGCAGAGCCCTTTTTCTTCAAACAGGCTGAAAGCGAAAACCCGCAACGGATATATGCCCGTATCATGAAGCTGTTTGTAGTGATGTTATGCCTCATGTTCCTCTTTGTAAGCCTTTATCTTAATGTCTGGAAAGCATTCCTGCGTACTTCCTTCTATTATCAGGGTATGCGCATAGTACCGGTGTTACTGCTGGCCAATATGTTCCTGGGCATCTATTATAACCTGACCATCTGGTTCAAACTGACGGACAGGACCAAAACGGGCGCAGTGATCACACTGATCACGGCTGTACTGGCTTTCCTGTTCAACTACTGGTGGATACCGGTAATGGGCTACTATGGCGCCGCACTGGCTACCATGGTATGTTATTTTATCCAGATGGTGATCTGTTATGTACTCGGACAAAAATATTATCCCATCCCATATCATCTTCCCAAACTGGTCACCTACATTGTTGTGGCAGTGCTCACCTATTACGTATATAGCTGGCTGAATGCCAAAGTACTTTCCCCACGCGACATTTATGCACTGAAGCCGCTGTCGCTGCTGGTAGCCACCGCTTTCTTTGGCGCCTATACGTGGTTTATCTTCCGGATGGAGAAGAAAGAATTTGCCAGGATGCCGTTTATCGGAAAATATATCCGGTAATGCAGTGATCAGGTTATATGCGAACATATAACCTGATCATGATGGCGCTACTCTTGTAAAAAAGGGTTATATTTCTTTTCGAAGCCGATCGTAGTGGCGGGACCGTGCCCGGGGAATACCCTTACCTCATCCGGCAATACGAAGAGCTTTTCCCGTATGCTGCGCAGCAGGGTAGCATGATTGCCTCCCGGCAGGTCAGTGCGGCCGATGCTTTGATAAAAGAGCACATCGCCTCCGATCACAAACTGCTGGGTAGGACAATAAAAAGACACGCTGCCAGGAGAGTGACCAGGCGTCAGCAGTACTTCCAGCTCGTGGCCGCCAAACGGGATCTTTTCTCCTTCTACCAGGTAACGACCCGGCATGGGAGAGGGCTCAAATGGGATATTGTACATCGCTCCCACTGCCTGAGAGTTGTCCAGCACTACCTGATCGTCTTTGTGTATTTCAGGCTTTACCCCAAACGTATCCGCTACCAGCTTGTTGCCGAATATATGATCAAAGTGGCAGTGTGTATTCAGCAATCTCGTAACATTTAAGCGCTCCGTTTGTATATATTGTAATAATTCTTTTCTTTCGTCCTGAAAATAACAACCCGGGTCTATAATTATACATTCCCTTTTTCCGTTAATAAGCAGGTAGGTGTTTTCCTGAAGAGGACCAAAGGTGAATTGTTGGATTTCGATCATTGTTACCTGATTTTTAGCTAATTTTAAACTGATCACAATATTATCAATACTTTCTGTATGAACAGATTTATTACCCGGTTATTAGTCCTAGGTACCCTATTACTTGGAACGATAGTTACAAAAGCCCAGACAAATACAGTAGAATTCGGCCAAAATCGTGTTCAGTTTAAAAATTTCAAGTGGAGGTATTACCAAAGCCGGCACTTTAACACCTATTTCAGCCAGGGTGGGCTGGAACTGGGGAAATATGTTGTTCAGATAGCCGAAAAGGAACTGCCTTCCATAGAGCAGTTTATGGAATCCAATCCCCGCCAGCGTATCAATATCGTGGTGTACAACAGCTTCGGTGAGATGAAACAGTCCAATATCGGTATTGGCATCGACTGGCAGAATACCGGAGGCGTCACTAAGCTGGTAGGTAATAAGATGATTGTGTATTTTGATGGCAATCACGATAACCTTCGCCGCCAGATACGCCAGGGGATAGCCCGTATATTACTGGAAACACTCCTCTTCGGTGAAGATATCGGAGAATTTGCCGGTAACGCCGCCCTGATAGATTTCCCAAAATGGTTTACCGACGGCTTCATTGCTTATGCAGCCGAAAACTGGAGCGCCAAACTGGATGAAGAGCTGAAAGCAATCCTGTTGTCCGGAAAATACTCCAACTTCAACCAGCTGGCCTACGACAAGCCACTGCTGGCCGGACAAGCCTTCTGGTACTATGTGGAAAGCAAATATGGCAAGGACGCAGTACCTTACCTCATGTATATCACCCGCATCAACCGCGGACTGAAGAAAGGTTTTGAACAGGTGCTCAACCAGACACCCAAAAAAGCTACTCAGGACTTCTTCGTTTTTTATCAGAAACGTTTTGCAGAAGACAACCGCCGCAGAAAAACATCTGCCAAAGGTCGTGTGATTGTAGCACAGGAAATCGGCAAATCCGACTACTACCGCTTCAACCCCAATCCTAAAAACAACTCATATGCCGTGGTAGAGTTCAAAAAAGGCGTCTACCGCGTACAGATACAGCTGGGATGGAACAAACCTAAAGTGTTGCTGCGCAGCGGTGTTATGCAGCTGGCCAACCAGGTAGATCCCAACTATCCGCTGATGGCCTGGAACACCAAAGGCAACCGCATCGCAGTGATATACGAACATGAAGGCAAAACCAAACTGATGATCTATGACCTGGTAACTAAAACGACTATACGTCAGGATCTGCCGCAGTTCGACAGGGTAGTGGATTTCAAATACATGCCTGTAATGGAGAATACCCTGCTGCTGTCTGCCATCAAAAATGGTCATACCGACATCTTTACCTATAACATCAGCAATTCCAAAACAGACCAGATCACCAACGACGTGTACGATGACCTCGATCCGTCTTTTGCAGCCTTCCCGGGCAAAAGCGGCATCATCTACGCGTCCAACAGACCCGGTCCTAAAGGCAGAGGTAGCGACACCTCCCTGCCCAGCAGACCGTACAACATCTTTATGGTGGACAACTGGAACAAAAGCAGCGAAAAACAAATCACTCAGCTCACCGACCTGAAGTATGGCGATGCACGTCTGCCTATGCAGTACAACACCCATCACTTCACCTTTGTATCTGACGCCAACGGTATCCGTAACCGTTATGCCGGTTTCTTCAGATCACAGGCCGCCGGTGTGGACTCCCTGTTTTTCGTAGGCTCTGAAATACTGCACAATCCGGACAAGGAAGAACTGGACTCTGCCCTCGCCAGTTATGGCGCCACAGCCCCTGATTCCATCCAGGCTGTAGCCATCACCAACGATTCCACCTACACTTTCCCGATATCCAATTATCCATACGGTATCCAGGAATCACGTATTACCGGCGAACAGGGAGAAGTATCTGAAGTAGTTGGTTATGGTGATATCAAAAGGCTGATGAAGCTGAAGGTAGATACCAACGTACTGAAGAAAAGGAATGTAACGGCCCGACCAACTAATTACCGCAAAGCAGAAATGCATGCAGATAGTCTGCGCCTGGGACTGCCTACCTATACAGCCCCGGCCAAAGATACCACCTCACATCCCAACTTCTTCCAGAACGAATTTGGTAACGAACCGGTTGACACCACCAACCATGTGGTTTCCGTACCTACCGTGCCAGGACTGTTCGAAAAGAAAAAAGAAGAACCGGTACTGAAAAAGTCTAAACTGTTCCCTTACAAGTTCAAGTTTGCTTCTGATTACCTGATCCTGCAGCTGGACAACTCTGTATTAATCAATAAATACCAGCCATTTACCGGTCCTCCTTCCGGTCCTATCCGCCTGACAGATCCGGTAAACGGATTAATTCGTATAGGCGTCAGCGATCTGTTTGAAGATCTGAAATTCAGCGGTGGTTTCCGTATTCCATCATCGCTGCAGGGCTCTGAATATTTCTTCACGACTTCGTACCTGAAGAAACGCTTCGATTATAAGTTCACCTATTATCGTAAGGTAGATAAGAACAGCGATGTGGTCGTGAGCGATCCGGAGCTGGGCCAGTTCCGTGCACCGGCTAAGTTCATCACCAACCTGTATCAGGCGGAAGTACGTTATCCGTTTGACCAGGTAAGGAGCATCCGTCTGTCTGTTGGTCTTCGTACTGATAAGCTCATTACCCAGGCTGTGGAAAAACCTTCCCTGCTGAGCAAAAACTACAGCGAAAACTACGCGATCGGTCGCCTGGAATATGTGTACGACAATACCATCAACCCAGCTATCAACATATGGAATGGTACCCGTTACAAAATATATGGAGAGCTGAATTCCCAACTGACCAACGGCGGACTGAACGAGATCTTCAATCCTAACTCACCGGCCGCTAACGGTCGCTTTACCTACAACATGGGTATCGATGTAAGGCATTATGAGAAGATTTACCGCAACTTCATCTGGGCAACCCGTTTCTCAGCTGACCTCTCCTGGGGTACCCGTAAGCTGTTGTACTACCTGGGTGGTATCGACAACTGGCTGAATCCGCAGATCAACACCAATACACCGGTTAATCCCAATACCAACTACGCCTTCCAGACACTGGCAGAAAACCTGCGCGGTTACAAACAGAATGCGAAAAATGGTAACAACGTGATGTTGCTGAACACCGAATTAAGGTTACCGGTATTCGCCACGTTCATCAACAAACCTATCAACTCCGCATTCCTGCGTAACTTCCAGGTGACCACCTTTATGGATATCGGTACTGCCTGGAATGAGAAGCTGAGCTTTAAAGATGCCAATTACACCAACTACAATGATAACAACGGCCTGGTGACCACCCGTATCAAAGAAGGCTTCCTCGGACCATTCATCGGTGGTTATGGTTTCGGTTCACGTACTACCATCGCCGGATACTTCCTTCGTGTAGACGCCGGCTGGCCGATGGTTGCATTCTTCCGCGGCAGCCCGATCTGGTACTTTGGTATGGGAGTGGATTTCTAACGGTGATGGATGTGATGGGGCTGATGCTCCTGATGGAAGAAGATTAAAGAGAAGATTGAAGCGATTTATATAAAAAAATCCCGTTTGATGATGATCAAACGGGATTTTTGTTTTTAGGAAGATATATTAAGCAGATTCACCACTTTGTTTTTTTACCAGGGGATACATCAGACTTAGGAAAACACCCATACAGATGGTGAAGGCCCAGGCGGTGCGGTTTTCCACGGGATGCAATATAATATCGCGGATGTCGCACAGGAGCGTCAGCGGGTCTTTTACCACGTCCCAGCTGTTGTAACGCAGGTAGCGGCCGATATATACGCCCATACCACAGAGGAACATCACCGGGAAAGTAAACAGCCATGCCGGCCAACGGGTGTGCCTTGCCTGCCACAACTGCTCCATACTGCGGATAGAGATATAGCCCAGCATCATGCCGTTCCAGGCAAAGGAAAAGATAACAAAGAGGTCGAACCAAAGCGGCACGCCACCATCAAAGAGATGAAACAGGTCTGTCAGAATATAAGGTGAATTGGGGATGAACAGCAGCCACACTGCAAAATATCCGTACCAGGCATAGCGGTTGCTGACTTCTGCCGGATGTTTTTCCATCCACCGGGTGATGGCAAAAGGAATATAAGCCAGGAACAGATTCCATATCAGCGAGATACGCAGGTAACTACCGGAATGGTATATACGAAAACAGAGTAATGCCAAGCTGAAGAGGATAGAGAAATACAGGGTGTATACCTGCTGGTTACGGGCAATTCGCTGTTGCATCAAACGGATGGCACTTTTCAAACGCATGTTTCATTTGTTTTTAATGTGTTAATGGTACGGGACGAATAGCTGTTTTTACAGAATATGCGGAATAAATATCAGGGCTCCGATGGCAGCAGCAGCGATAGCGGCCACCAGCACGGCACCTGCCGCCACATCCTTGATCCACTTCACTTTGAGGTGGTAGTCGGGCGACAGGTGGTCCATTATTTTTTCGATGACGGTATTCAGCATTTCTGTGACCCATACCATCGCGATGGCGATGATCAGCAAGATCCATTCCATCCTTGTCAACTTATACCAGCAGCCGGCCGCAGTTACTACGATGGTGGCCACCGCATGTATGCGGGCATGGGGTTCACTGCACAGGAAGGCGGCTATCCCATTGAATGCATATCCGAAACTGGCTATCCGTCTGCTGAAATAAGAATTTTTCATAATATCTATGCTGCTGTTGATGATTTTTGAGACAGTTTATCCCACCGGATATTCCTGCTGAAGTACATAATGACAGCCAGCACGAGGAAGAGACCGATGCTACCCATCAGGAGAGCCTGGTCTTCCGCGCTGATGATCACATAAATGAAGCCGTACAGGACCAGCAAGGTAGCTCCGATGCCTGCAGCAATACGACTGCTTTTATAGGCGCTGGCTGTATACAGGGCTATCAGGCCGATGGTGAGCCCACTGGAAATCAGATAGGCGAGTGTAAAGTTAAGCTGTTCTGAAATGGATATCAGCAAAGTATAGAAAATACAAAGGGCCAGGCCGATGAGGGCATACTGTAATGGATGAATGGCGCGGCGTTGAGAGAGCTCGATGAAATAAAAGATGATGAAGGTAAGGCCGATCACCAGGATGGCATATTTAACAGCGCGGCTGGACTGTTGATAACTTTCTGCCGGCATAAAGAGTTTGATACCAAAATCATCGCTGTGGATATTGTACCTGTTGCCTGTCCAGCTTTGGGGAAACTGGCGGTTCAGGTCCTGCACCACCCAGAGGGCGCTGAAACCTTTAGCGTCTACACGGCGGTCTTTGGGCGGGAAAGCGCCGTCGAAGCTGGGGTCGGGCCAGGCGGAGCTGATGTTGACGGTCGTGGTTTTACCGATAGGGGAGAAGCTGATTTTGCCGGAGCCTTTTACACTCAGTTCCATTACGAAGGAGCCGGCGAGGGCGCCGGTATCGCCGGGAGTCAGCGATACCGGTGATTGAATGCCACTTTTGAACAGGTCTGTGTTGACCACGCCGGGGCTGAATGGAAAGGTTTTACCGTTCCATGTCATGTTTACCTGGTTGCCTATGCCACGCAGGTCGTTGATACCCAGGATGATGGCTGCCTGGTCCCATTTCAGGGCAGATGGCGGAATGCCTGATTTGAGGAGGGCAGTGGGGCTGAAGGTACCGCTCAGCTGTAGTTTGGCATCATAAACGGCTACGTTGAAGATGCCTCTTCTGAGTTTTTGGGGTAACAATTCACCATTGACTTTTAATTGTTCCGGCAACAGATATACATAGGATATGGCGCCGGAAGATGCCACGGTATAGGGAATGGCCAGTAAAGGGCCGGTAATTTGTTGTTCGTATCCCCAGCGGTGGCTGACTTCTTCAGTGGCCGATGTTTGCCGGTCTTGCCGTTCGAAGATCAGGTTCTGGATCATGCTTGCAGGTATCAGCAGTACGAGGACCATGATCACGATGAACAGTGCTTTCAGGGCGTAAGCATAACGGGCAAAAAAAGACGGGGTGTCGTTGTTAGCGGGAATTTCCATGGTTTATTTTTTTAAAAGTACTTTGTATTTCAAAGTGAAAGGACAAAAAAAATTATTTCGTGAATTTGATCATATGTTCGAGGGCTGCCAGATGTCCTTTAAAGGCTTTTTCTCCGGTAGCGGTAATACTATAGGTGGTATTGGTCTTACGACCTATAAACCCCTTATATACCTTGATATAGCCGTTTTCTTCCAGCGTATTGAGGTGAGAGGCCAGATTACCGTCTGTTACTTCCAGCATCTGTTTAAGGTCATTAAAATTGACCTCATCATTCACCATCAATACGCTCATCACGCCGAGGCGTATCCGGCTTTCAAAAATCTTATTTAAGTTTCCGATCGGATTCATGCTATATGTTGAATGCTTCCCTTTCTTTTCTTTCGTATTTCCACCACATCAATATCCCGTAGACTATATGCAGTACACCAAATCCTACGGCCCAAAAATAAAGCCCTTTGCGCAAAAAGAAAAGATTGGCGATACCCAGAATGGTTTCCAGAAGACCAAGGTAACGTACATCCGGCAAAGTGTACTTACTACCGTTGATCAATGCCAGACCATAGAAGACAAGACAGGTGGGAGCCACCAGTGTTTCGAAATGGTTGTACAGCAAACCGGCTGCAAAAGCGCCACCAGCCGCCAACGGAATACAAACATTCATCAGCACCTTCCGGCTGGTAACATCCCATACCGGCAGATTATTCCGCCTCGCCCGGCGCCAGGTGAAAAATATTCCACCGCCTACCGCCGCCACCATTACAGCCAGTGCCAGCGCAATCAACCTGAGCTTCAGCTCCGCAAAATCCGCCATATCATAAATGCCGGAAGCATCCCAGCGATCATAATAGGCTGTCAGCCATGTACGCGCCAGCCAGGCCCCTACCAGTGCGCAGATGCCGGCAGATACCCCACTCAGTCCACTGAGAGAAATAAAGCGGCTGCTACGCTCCATAATACGCTTGATGTCTGTTAATGTTTGCAGGTGTTGTTGGTCTGTCATACTAAAAAGTACTTTGCACTACAAAGTTATAAAAAATTCATTCATATCAAAATATAATTTTTTGTTATAACTGCGTTACCTACAGGAAAGCAGATATACAGATTCGCGCTAAATATTTTAATATTGTTGTTGATATGTTCGGTTGGAAAAGAATTATAGCAGTCCTAATAGGCGTAAGTGTTTGTTGTACAGCATTGAAGGCGCAGCAATATAAGATCAGTGGAACAGTGAGAGATGCGCATTCCCAGGAAATCATTCCCTTCGCTACTCTTCAGTTTGACCATACACAGACCGGTATGGTTTGTAACGCTGAAGGAAAATATGTATTCGAGTTAAATGTTATCCCTGCAGATTCGCTACTGGTAAGGGTAATGGGATATACCATTCTTAAAATGCCCGTTAACCGCAGCCTGAAAGAACAAACTGTCAACTTCGACCTTACCCGCTCCGATCTGTCTCTCAAAACATACGAAATCAAAGCTAACGTTAACTGGGCACTGATCCTCCTCAAACAGATCGTCCGCCATAAACCGGAGAACAATTATAACCGGCTGGATAACTATAAATACGAAGTATACAACAAACTTGAACTGGACATGAAAAACCTTAACAAGGAAAAACTGTCCAGAAACAGGTTTACCAAACCGTTTGCTTTTATTCTCAATAACATCGACAGTACTTCGGAAGACAAACCTTTTCTACCCATATTCCTGACAGAATCCCTGTCAGACTTCTACTACCAGTCGAGCCCCCGCAAAACAAAGGAAATCATTAAAGCTGCCCGTACTTCCGGCATAGACAATGAAAGCGTTACCAAGTTTCTCGGCGGCATGTATCAGAATGTCAATATCTATGATAATTTCATTCCGGTATTCGACAAACAGTTTGTAAGCCCTATACATCACAACGGCGCCTTCTACTACGATTATAAAATCGCTGACACACAATACATCAGCAGTCAACGGTTCATCAAACTGAATTTCTCTCCTAAACGCAAAGGAGAAAACACTTTTATCGGTGATATCTGGGTACATGACACCACCTATGCCGTCATGAAAGCGACGCTGTCTGTTCCCAAAGATGCCAACATCAACTTTGTACACCGTGTTAGCATGGTACAGGAATTCAGACAGCTGCACGACAGCACCTGGTTCCTTTACAAGGATAAATTTGTAGCCGACTTCTGGGCGCCCAGTCCCAAGCCAGGCAAAACCTTCGACTTCATCGGACGCAAAAGCACCACCTACGATAACGTCATCACCAATGATACTGCCGCTACCAACATCTTCAGCAACAGAAAATATCCGGAAGCTGTAGTAGTGCTTGATAGTGCCCGCATACGCAAAGAATCATTCTGGGACGACAACCGCCCCGAGAACCTGAGCAAAAACGAGGTCGGCATCTACAAGATGATCGATACCCTGCAACGTATGCCGCTGTTCCAGAAGTATTCCAACACCATCCGTTTTCTGGCCACCGGCTACAAGCCACTGGGACCAATTGAATGGGGACCTTACTATTACCTCTTCTCTCAAAACAGGCTGGAAGGATTCCGCCTCCGACTCGACCTCGGTACTACGCCTAAATTCAATAAGGATATATACCTCTACGGTTACCTGGCCTACGGTTTCGGTGATAACGTTTACAAAGGAAAGATGTCTGCGTTATGGCTGCTGAAAAGACATCCGCGCATGTATCTCTATGGCGCCTATACGAAAGATCTTGACAACGGTTCCCACTACTACGATGAAGTAGGCACCGATAACATCTTCACCCTCGCCATACGGAAAAACGGTATCCCGCAGAAGTTCCTGATGATTCAGGAACAAAGACTGGAATTCTTCAAGGAATATTACAGCGGTTTCTCCCATCAGATCACCCTGTTGCACAAACAGGCCAGACCTTATGAACCATTGCCAACCGCCGCCTTCTATCCCAAAGAACCCAATAACCGTGATCCGCTCACCACAACAGAAGTGGAGTTAAAATTACGCTGGGCCTTCCATGAGCAGTTCCTCGAAGGCAACTACTACCGCATCAGCTTAGGAAGTAAATATCCCATCACCGAAATGAAATACGCCGTAGGCATTCCGGGCATCGCCAACAGTGGCCAGCAATATCAACGGGTATCACTCAGTGTATCCGATTACGTTAAGCTACCGCCCTTCGGCTCACTCTACTACAACGTCTTCGGTGGTAAGATCTTCGGCACCGTACCTTATACTTCCCTCGAAGTACATCCCGGCAACGAAATCTACTACTACAACAAATACGCATTCAACATGATGAACCGCTTCGAGTTCATCAGCGATCAATATGTAGGTTTCAACGTCGAACACACCATCGGCAATGGTATCTTCGGTTATATCCCGCTGATCAAAAAGCTGAAATGGCGCCAGTTCTGGACCGCAAAAGGTATCGTTGGCTCCCTCTCCAATGCTAATAAACAGCTGAACCTCAACAACGGCTATCCTTTCCGTACCCTGGCAGGTAATCCCTACCTTGAAGTTGGCACCGGCATCGAAAACATTTTCAAATTCCTACGGGTAGACTTTATCTGGCGCGTAGCTCCGGATGTGCTGCCTGAAGAACCAGCTAATAAGAAGTTTGGTGTGTTTGGAAGCTTTAAACTGCAGTTCTGATGATCAAAGATGTAACACATATCGACCTGTTTGAAACGCTGCTTTCCGGCGAAATAGGAGATCAGTATTACGATCTGCACAATGATTTTGAATGCATCCGCATCACTTATAGCCTGGCAGAGAAAAAACTGGAATTAAGATTCATCAACGATGACTATAAACTCATCATTTCCTTTCACGACGCCCGATTAGGTTACTGCAACTTCAACCCTACCAAACCGGGGAAAGGCAATGATATGGATCTCTTCTATCGTGGACGTTTTGAAATGAACAACAATCTGCACGAGATGACCACAGCAGGTGAATATTATTTCTATTTATCTTTTCTTGAAGGAGATTCCCTGGAGATATTCTCTAAACAGGTTTTACTGGAATTAAGCCGGCTGAACGCCTGATACAATTCAATTTTTTATATATTTACTTCTATCTGTTGATGTGGCTTTGGTGGTCTGCTGTAACGATTCCATCCGGTGGCGCAATATAGCCCGCGCTGCAGATAGTATCCTGAATCCCAAAACTCCAGCATGGAAATACCCCTCCTTTGATAACCCGGAATATATCTTAGCATTCAATTCGAAAGTCAGAAGCAATAATAGCAACGCAGACAATGAATTATTCTCCGGATTTTTAATCTATTTGAAGTATACCTTCCTCTACGAATGCATGAAAAAGAAGCCAGAATGGGGACAGAGGAAAAATATCTAACTAACCTAGATGAGCACACGAAAACTAATTATATTAACGACCATCTTTATCATATTTTTTTGTGCCTGGTGCAGGTCAATCATCCGGAATGATGATAAATACAACTCGTTATTCAAGAACCACATAAGGTTTTCGGGAAAGATAGTTTCTTTAAATGTATCGGGTAATCATGCCTATGGGATTATTAGAATAAAAGTTGAAAAAACAAATACTAATGCGTTTACCGACTCTATACATTCAGCAGTATTCCCATACAAGATAAAAGAAGGCTATGCCGAGTTTTACGGTTATGTACCTGTTACAACAAAAACAGGATATGATATATTGCTTGACTCGGACAAGAGAATATTAGAAATTTATGATCATGAGAAAAATATAAGCACGTCAGGTGTTAATGTTAGCTTTGAAAGCGACAACATAATGTTTGTGAACCGGCATACAATGTTTAAGTGAAAGATTGCATGGCAACGGTTTCGAAGCTACAAACTGCAGTTTTAGGTAACAGTTTTATTATCAGGATTAATACGTACATTTATCATGTAGCTGTTCGAAATATTTGTTATCCTGTTCCTATACCGCGATACCTTTCCATTTTGACAGTGTAGCATGCCGATTTCCTCCTGTTCAGCTATACAAAAATTTGATAACCGATGAAGCCACCAACCAGGTTGCTGAATTTAAAGACAAAGATGGTCGTGTCGTATTGAAAAGGGTACAAGCCTCCACTAATCCGGGGAAAGGCCATACTGGCTGGTTATCCACCTATTATGTATATGATGATCTCAATAATCTTCGTTTTGTTCTGCCCCCGCTGGCAGTGGAAAAAATCAATGCGGGTGGCAATGTAGCTGCGTTAGCAGATGAACTTTGTTTTCAATATACCTATGATCAACGCAACCGGATGATCATTAAAAAGATACCGGGAGCAGCGGCTGTGGAGATGGTATATGATATAAGGGACAGACTCGTTTTCACCCGTGATGGCAATATGAGGAAACCTGGTCAGGAAAAATGGCTCGTTACCTTTTACGATGTACTTAACCGTCCCATAGAAACTGCTATCTATCGTTCCGCAACTTCCCGGCAGGACCTCCAGACTGCTATGAACACTGCAACAGGCACCAATGGCTCATTACCGTACCAGTTCCCTGCCATTGAAGACCTGGTAGTAGCTGTACACGATCGAAATATTTACAAGGCGAGAAAAAGCGTGAACCTTGAACCAGGATTTGATTCCGGGGAAAATGGAAATGTAGACGCATTCATTGATCCTACCCTTCAAGGCGATAACCTGAATCTCAATATCAGCAATCCTTTACCGGGCATACCTGCCGCTTCATTAACACCGCTGACTTTTACATTCTACGATGGTTACAGCTTCCCAGGCAAACAGGACCCGATAACAACTGAAGCACAGAAACTGAATGCCGGCAATAATCCCTACTCAGAACCATTTGCTGTCAGCAATATGACGACAGGTTTAGTTACCGGTACGAAAGTGCGGGTACTGGACACCGATCAATGGCTTACTACCACCACTTATTACAACAACAAAGGCAGAGTAGTACAACTTATCAGCGATAACGCATCTGGAGGACAGGATATTGCCACTAACATGTACGATTTCAGCGGTAAGTTGCTTTCCAATTACCTCAATCATAAAAATCCACGCAGTGGACTCACTCCACAAATTACTGTGCTAACGATGACAGAATATGATGCTGCCGGGCGTGTTATTACAGTAAGGAAAAGAGTCAATAATGATATCTCAAAAGAGCAAACCGTTGCCAGCAATGAGTATGATGAACTGGGGCAATTGAGGAGCAAATCATTAGGGATAAAAGCCGGTTCTGATCCGATAGAGCTGTTATCTTATGAATACAATATAAGAGGCTGGTTAAAAAGTATCAACAAAGACTATCTCAATAATACCAACAACAGTCCTTCACATTTCGGGCAGGAACTGAATTATGATCAGGGCTTTAAAGATCCGCAGTTCAACGGTAACATCGCCGGTATCCGCTGGAAAGGATGGAACGATAAAAAGCCTCGTGCCTACGGATATCAGTATGACCAGGCCAATCGTCTTACAGGAGCTAACTTCACGCAACAGGACAACCCTGGAAGCAGCTGGGAAAAAAGTGTAATGAACTTCTCCACCGATTGGGTTACCTATGACGCCAACGGGAACATCCGGAGCATGAAACAATATGGCATGTCAGGAACAGCTCCGGTAGAACTGGACCGTTTAAAATATGACTATCGTGATAATAGTAATAAATTATCTGCTGTTAGCGACAGTAGTACTGTCAACGATTTATTGGGAGATTTCAAAAATGGTACTAATACAGGCGACGATTATGATTATGACCCCAACGGTAATCTTATCAAAGACCTGAACAAATCCATCAGTTCGATTACTTATAATCATCTGAATCTGCCTTCCCTGATCCAGATAGACAACAAAGGATCAATTAGCTACCAATATGATGCTACTGGCAATAAAATCCGGAAGCAAGTAGTGGATATAACAGGCCCCTCTCCTAAAACCACCATTACAGACTACATCGGTGGTTTTGTGTATCAGAATGATACACTTCAATTCGCACCACAGGAAGAAGGCCGCATCCGCCTTGCCTATAAAGCAGGTCAGGCCCCTGCATATGTCTTTGACTATTTTGTAAAGGACCACCTTGGTAATACCAGGCTGGTACTGACTCATGTCAATGATGTCAATACCTATGTTGCTACCATGGAAACAGCAGCTGCTGCCAAAGAAATAACTCTTTTCAGCAATATCGACGATACCAGGGCCAGCAAGCCAGTAGGTTACCCTACGGATCAAAATGCCGGGAAGAATGAATTCGTTGCCAAACTCAATGCTAAAAATGGAGGCAAAAAAATAGGTCCATCATTAGTATTGCGGGTAATGGCCGGAGACACCATTCAGATCGGCGCCCAGGCATTCTATAAATCCACCGGCCCACAAGAACGAAAATCTCCCGAGTTACCGGCTGAAAACATGCTGGCTGATCTTATACACGCTTTTGGAGGCACACCAGCTGACGCTGGTAATCATGGTGGCGATGCACTGGCCAGCCAGACACCTTTCAATAGCAATTTCTTTAATAATGATTACCGTAAACTAAAAGAAAAAAATCCTGATCAGAACAAGACAGACAAACCCAAAGCCTATCTTAATTTTGTACTGTTCGATGATCAGTTTAAATTAGTAGAAACAAACAGTGGTGTGAAACAGGTCAAAGCAGAACCAGACCAGTTGCAGACATTAGCCCAGGATAAAATGCCGATCACTCAAAGCGGGTTCCTTTATGTTTATACCAGTAATGAAAGTCCGCAGGACGTGTTCTTTGATAATGTGGTGGTAACCCATACAACAGGGTCAGTACTGGAGGAGACGCATTATTATCCGTTTGGGTTGACGATGGCAGGGATCAGTTCGAATGCGTTGAAGAGCACTAACTATTCGGAGAATAGATTGAAATATAATGGGAAGGAGTTACAGACGAAAGAGTTTGGAGATGGAAGTGGACTTGAATGGTATGACTATGGAGCAAGAATGTATGACCAACAGATAGGAAGATGGCATGTTATGGACCCTTTAATTGAAAAGAATCATTTTAATTACACACCATATGCATATGTATACAACGACCCTGTAAATTTGATTGATCCAGATGGTAGAGATTCTACACAAAGGAAGAATGCTATTGATCGTGCGAAGGAATATGTGGAGAAAAAAAAATCCGGTAATCAATATGAGATGGGGGCCAAACATGGGCCCGGTGGTACTTGTGACTGTTCTGGTTTAGTTTCGAACTCCGTTGTGGCAGGAGGAGAAGCAGATCCCAATAATGGAAGTGAGTCATCAGGTGTACTTAACATTGAGAATAACACCCAACAATTGGGGCAAAAAGATGTTACTTCCGGCAATATTGTAACTTTTCATTTTGATAAAGGATATCCTTATCATACGGGATTGGTAGTTACTGTCAATAAAGATAAAGATGGGAATATAATAAGTTTTACTATGATCCAATCTTCAAGTGGAGTTGGTCCTAATGAGCAAACGGTAACTATTGGTGAAGGGAAACTGGGTAATGGAGTATTTGGATATTATAAATGGGACACAAAGCCCGATCCTGTTTCTATTTCACCACAAAGTGGCAACCCCTTATCCAACTTCTCCAAACTTAATTCTAAGGTTGAAGCAAGACAAGAAATGGGAAGGTATTTAAAAATGGCTGCTGATGCTAAAGCACAGGGATTCAATAATGTATATAACATGTGGAGGTCCGCGGCTCAGGATGTCTATGAGAAAAAGATTTATAGTCATTAAATTAAAAATGATGAAATATTACATTACACTACTTATTAGTATTTTAATTTCAGCGCATCTTTATGTTGGTTGCAAGAATGTAAATAGTAAAAAAGGAGGTCAGGAAATCATCAATCCCCAAAAGGATAATCCGGAGTTAAATAAACTTAAAGGTAAAATTAATAGTGGGTTCGATGAGGATTCATTGGAACTTAGTAATATTTATAATTCATACTTACAAAGATATAACGACTCTATAAAAATTGATACAACATTTATTTTTAGAGATAGTAAAGTGAAAGTAGATTTCCAATATTATTGTACGCATGATAGCTCCCTAACCTTACCAGAAAAGTATATTGAGGTCTACGGGATTAAAGAATTTGTAACGCACAACTTTGAATCTTCTTTAAAAATAGAGCTAAACGATAAATACATTCTTGATACTATTATTAAGAAAAGTATGTTTGAGGATACTATCCCAATTGAGCTAAGGAAATATGGTGTATTGCTATATCCCGTTTTGACTTTTAAAAAAGGCAATCGAGTGGAAATTGATTATAGCCTATCTATTCCACTTACAGATGTTGGGAGATTGATTTCATTTCCAATCATTAATGATGAGGAGTTAAAACGAAAGAGATAATATCGCCGTTCATACTTACCGCCGCGTGAACGCCGAACCGGAAGAGGAACTAATTATATCAAGGAACTACTGCATTTCGATCCAAGTATAATCATCCTGGATAAAGGAATGGTAAAATGTGAAGGCAAAGAGATGTTATCCATAGTATATGAAACACCAATCGTCCGGACATTATCTGGATATATTGTTGAGAGAAGAGTCTTTTTTACTACCCAAGGGCTCGCTGTAGTTGATGTAATATGCAAATTCACCAACCCGGAAGAAAAAGGAAAATGCCTGGCTTTAACAAAGCATATAAGCAACAGTATCAGCATATCTGGGTAGTATTCGACACTATTTCACGAACTGTGTAACATAAAAATCGGGGTTTCACGACCTCGATTTTCTAATTTTAATAAATACACAGAAGACGGTAATGAAAGACGCTATTCTCTTAGCCAGTTTAGTGAAAGTAATCCCAAACCCGATTGATTATTGCCATTTTATTATTTATCATTGCACCGCTGTTACAAAACTGCTACTTGAGCAGTAACCATCATTAAAAGAGACAACATTATTTCCTTAGACCTATGCAAAAAAAGTTAAGACTTTTTACAACTTTGTTTTTCACCTGTCTGTGGGCTGTAACTCAAGCCCAATCCCAACAAATCGGGACTCCGGAACAAAAAACAACCGCTATTCAATTCATGTATTTCCTGGAACAGGATATGCAGGACAACGCCATCTCTATGATAGATGGGCACAAAACCATCGTAAACAAAACGTTTAAAGACAAGCTGAAAGAGGCCACCAAGCAAATTGCTATCGCCATAAAAAAAGCAGATCCGGGTATTATTCCTGTAAAAGAGAAGGAAGGTACACGTTATAGCTACTGCTATTACAATAAGGAACTTCAATTCCCTGAACAATATCAGGCTGACATCTTCTTCTTTTCTGATGATGCCACTAAAATCAGTAAAGTCATTTTCTATACGCCTGAAGAGCTAAAGAAAAAACGAATTGAACGAGAGAAGTCGGCTTCAAAAATCAAAAGCTGATAAGATAAAAAGCGGCAGATCTCTCTGCCGCTTTTTTTTATAATTTATCCAATCCTTCACAGATCACCTTACACGCATGTATGATCTCTTCATCTGTAATAATCAGTGGTGGTGCTATCCGCATACATTCCGGTGCAAAAAGGAACCAGTCGGTTAACACCCCATTTTCAATACAGTAATCAATTGTTTTTTTGTTGACTGCAAAATTCTCCAGTTCTACCGCCATCATCAACCCGAGAGAACGCACCGCTTTGATGGCCGGATGCTGCAGGTGCTGATGGAAAAGCTCACCTTTTCTTTTCACATCTTTGATCAGGTCTGCTTCCAGTAATGCGTTGAAACCAGCGAGACCGGCAGCGCAGTTTACAGGGTGACCGCCAAAGGTAGTGATATGTCCGAGTACCGGGCTGTTGGTAAGGCTCCACATGATGTTGTGGGAAGAGATAAAAGCACCGAGTGGCATGCCACCACCGAGAGCTTTGCCCAGCAATAAAATATCAGGAGTAATACCCAGTTGTTCAAAAGCCCAGAGCGTACCGTTTCTACCAAGACCGCACTGTATTTCGTCCAGTACCAGCAGGGTGCCGGTAGCGTTACATTTAGCACGAAGTGCGTGTAGCCATTCCAGTTGGGGCACTATCACACCACCTTCTGCCTGTACACTTTCTGCGAATACAGCTGCAGTATTGGTAGTGATGAGTTCCAGAGAGGCGTAGTTATTGTATTCCAGGTGTTGTATGCCGGGAAGCAGCGGGCGATAGGCATTACGCCAGTATTCATCACCAAGGATGCTGAGGGCGCCCTGTGTGGAACCGTGATAGCTGCGATTGAAGGCTGCGATCTCTGTTCTGCCGGTGAAACGTTTGGCCAGTTTCATAGCACCTTCTACGGCTTCCGCGCCGGAGTTGGTGAAGTATACGCAGTCGAGGTTTTCAGGAAGATGTTTTGTTAGTGCCTGGGCATAAGCTACCTGGGGCGATTGTACAAACTCTCCATATACCAGCAGGTGCATATATTGTTGTGCCTGGTCCTGGATGGCTTTCACCACGGCAGGATGACAATGTCCCACGTTACATACGCTGATGCCTGCAATCAGGTCCAGAAATTTCTTCCCGTTGACATCCCACATGTACATGCCTTCCGCTTTCACGATCTCCAGGGCCAGCGGTGCATCTGATGTTTGCGCTACGTGCTGCAAAAAAAGTTGCCTGTTGTTCATATCTCTTACATTCTCTGCGAAGGTAGAAAACAACCGCTAATTAGTAATTGTTATCTTTGTAACATAAGCATTAAAACAATCAGTTATGTCTCATATTATACCAGTAAGAGGATTTACACCACAGATTGCTGAAGGCTGCTTTATCGCGCCCAATGCCACTATCGTAGGCGATGTAGTAATGGGTAAAGGTTGTACCATATGGTTCAATGCTGTTGTTCGTGGTGATGTGAACAGCATCCGGCTGGGGGAGAATGTTAATATACAGGATGGCGCCGTGATCCACTGTACCTATGAGAAGTCCAAAACCATTGTGGGAAACAATGTATCTGTCGGTCATAACGCCATCCTGCACGGCTGTACGATAGATAACGATGTACTGATCGGCATGGGTGCTATCATAATGGACAACGCCCATATCAGCAGCAACAGCATCATCGCTGCCGGTGCTGTGATCCTCGCAGGTACCCATGTAGAACCCGGTACTATCTGGGCAGGCGTTCCTGCCAAAAAAGTGAAAGACATTGATATGGCACTGATCAAGGGAGAAATCAATCGTATCTCCAACAACTACAACATGTACGCTTCCTGGTACTCAGAAGGGGAGGAGAAAAAATAACACTTTAGGTAAAAATATTATATTGCAGGCAAATATCCCTCTATGAAAACGTTTATTTGCCTGCTCCTTTTGGCAGCTATCCTACTGCCAGGCTGCTCTTCGCAGAAATACGGGTGTCCCGCCACCGGTTACAATAAAAAAGATTTACAGCGTTCCAACCGCAAAGCTGGCAAACAAATGCGTTTATTCTAATAAAACCTTGTTATGCGTAGAATAATCGTCCTTGCCCTGCTGGCCATCATGACTCTTACCGCCTGCCGTACCCGTAAAAAAGGCTGCCCGCTGCCCCGCCGCAACTGGGGCGCAGAAAAAGTCCTCGATGAACTCAACAAACCGAAAAAGTAATCAGTATTGTTCTTCCTGGATGCTCTCCAGGATGGTAGCATAGCTCACATATCGCTCAGGGTCAATGTCTCCGGCTTCTACGGCTGCTTTTACAGCGCACCCGGGCTCGTTGAGATGCAGACAGTTGTTGAACTGACACTGCGGTAGAAAGGGCACCATCTCCAGGAAATAGTGAGACAGCTCCGTCTTCTCAATCTCCGCAATACCGAATTCACGTACTCCGGGGGTATCTATCAGACAACCACCTCCCGGCAGGTCGTACATTTCCGCAAACGTAGTGGTATGCAGCCCTTTACCGCTCCAGCCGCTGACAGCAGTGGTGCGCAGGTCCAGCCCGGGCATCAGGTCATTGATCAGCGATGACTTACCCACGCCGGAGTGACCCGACATCAAAGTGGTTTTGTCTTTCAGGATGGCCTGAATCTCTTCAATACCCTCTTTGCCGGTAGCAGATATCAGCTTCACCTGATAGCCTATTTCGGTGTATAAAGCCTCAATAGCCTCAAACAGCTCCATTTCCCTCGCCTTGTAGATGTCTTTTTTGTTGAACACCAGGATGGCCGGAATATGATAGGCTGCGGCCGTTACCAGAAAACGGTCAATGAACCCCAGAGAGGTACGTGGCTCTTTAATAGTGCAGATCAGCATGGCCTGGTCCAGATTGGCGGCCACGATATGTTTTTTATTACGCCCATGGGGAGAGCTGCGCACGATATAGTTGCGCCGTTCCCCGATCGCAGTGATCATGGCGTTTTTCGCATTGGCATCGCTGTCATCGGGCTCAATCTCCACAATATCGCCTACCGCAATAGGATTGGTGGAAGTGATATCATCATTTTTTTTGAATATCCCTTTCATCCTGGCCTGAAATGTTTCTCCTGTGGCAGTTTTCACCACATACCAGCTGCCTGTCGATTTATATACTGTTGCTTGCAATAGAAAATTTTATTGTTCCCCAAAGGTAATTTTTTCACACAAAGCGGCCAAGCGGAACCAGGACACCAAAACAGCAAAGGCGCCAGGGATCCGGAAGATGCCTTAGCGCCTTTGTGGCTTGTAATATACTTGTAATATAAAAGTCTTATGGTAAACTTCTGAATACAGAATAACGCAGGACAATTTCCAACAGGATGCAGGCCAGGGCCAGCATTGCCAGTGGGAAGAAATGCTCTGCATAACGTTTGTAGGAAGTGATCTCTACTTTTGTTTTCTCCAGCTGGTCAATTTCACTATAGATGCTTTTCAGATCTGATGTATTGGTAGCACGGAAATACTTACCACCTGTTTCTTTGGAGATTTTTTTCATCAGCGGCTCATCAATCTGTACGTCCTGCATCACCATCTGTACACTGCCATCCGCCATAGGCATGGGGAAGGGGGCTTTACCGATAGTGCCCACCCCGATGGTATATACACGGATTTTGAATGCTTTGGCTATTTCCAGGGCCGTCAGCGGATCTACAAGACCGGTGTTATTAACACCATCTGTCAGCAGGATGATCACCTTGCTTTTAGCATGACTGTTACGCAGACGGTCCACTGAAGTGGCCAATCCCATACCGATGGCAGTACCATCCTGCAACATACCGCTTTTCACCTGTATGATCTGGTTCTTCAATACGGTATGATCTGTGGTAATAGGACACTGCGTAAAACTTTCTCCGGAAAACACCACCAGACCGATACGATCACTGATACGTTTGTCAACGAAGTCCATGGCCACTTTTTTGGCGGCCTCCATCCTGTTGGGCTGCAGGTCTTCTGCCAGCATACTGCCGGAGATGTCCACAGCCATTACAATATCAATCCCTTCACTATCAATATTCTCGGATGTATTGGAGGTCTGCGGCCGCGCCAGCGCTGTCACCAGTGCTGCATATGCCAATACCCGCAGGGCCAGCAATACCGGCCGGAAACGCACTTTCCAGGATACCGGCAGCCCTTTAAGGCCTTCCACGGATGATACCATCATCACGCCCTGCGCCTTTTGCCGCCGGACAGTGCGCCAGTATATCATCACCGGTATCAGCAGTAAGAGCCAGAAGAAAACCGGATGGGCAAATTCAATATTTTTCCACGCTGAAAAATCCATTACTTAAATACGGTTACAAATTACTAATTACAGCTCCTTTTGTGCCTGCGGTTTTTCACCTTGTACTGCGGTTGTGGTTACCGGCTCTTCTTTGGGCCGTGTCCACTCCAGTATTTCTTCGGTTTTGCGCATACAGTCCTCATGCTCATCGTCAGTAGGCTGCAGTTTGGCAAACTTGGCAAGGTCCGCTATCGCCAGCAGGGAGCGCAATTTATCGCGCTGCTGATTCAGCTTGGTGACAGGTTTGATGTTATTTAACAGCTCCTCGCTGGTCTGTTCCAGCGCAGCGATACCAAACTGGTGTTCGAAATAGCTACGCAAAATATCTGTCAGCCTGGTATAGTATTGTTTTATATCACCCTGCTGCCACAGCTTTTCATCCTTAAGGGTTTTCAGCTGTTGTGTAGCCAGCTCATAAGGTGTCACCAGCGGCAGTGTTTCTACCACTTTCTTTTCCGGACGTTTGCGGAAGTACAGCCACAGCCCCAGTGCTATCAACACTACGGCAGCTCCGATCACGATATACAGCCAATAGTCCCAGATATTCCAGGGCACTGCTTGCACCGTCTTGATCGGTTTAAAGGCTTTGGTAGTATCTACCGCCACGGTATTGACATCAAAGCTCAGCGGCTGGCTGAACAAGGTATCTACGCTGTTGGCAGCAGTAGCGCCATACACTTCAAATTTTAAAGGGGGAAATTCCCAATGTCCGGAGTCGAAGCTGGTAAGGGTAAGGGTTTGCTGCAACACTTTCATGTCCTGCCGGGACACGGTGTCCAGAGAAGTACGGGACACCACCTCGAAGTGGTCCAGGGAGTCCGGCACTACGGGAAACAGCAGCTTGAAGTCGGATTTGCTGAAAGTCGCCGCCGGTACGGTGGCGCTCAGGTGCAACTTTATCTGTTCTCCTATCCGGATGCTGCCCGTATCCGCCTTCGCTGTCACCTCCAGGGTGTTTTGCGCCAGCAGGCTTAACGGATACAACAATCCCATAAAGAAACATAAAAATATACGCCTTATAACTTGCTGTTTATACATGTCTGAAATTGCTCTCCTTATTAACTTATGCCCTGTTCAGGAAAAATGTTTGCAACGCTTTTACGTAGTCTTCATCTGTACGGATACTCATCAGCTCAGCACCACTTTTCATAAAGGCATTTTTGCAATATTGTGCGTGCTGTGCAAACTGGTACTCATAGTACTGTCTAACCCGGCGGTCGGCGGTGTCTATCCATTGTGTGGCGCCTGTTTCGGCATCTGCTACCTGGATAAGCCCTACCGGCGGCAGTTCCCTGTCACGCTGGTCATATACCTGTATCCCTACCACATCATGCCTTTTGGCAGCAATGTTCAGGGCATCCTGGTAGTTGCCGGACAGGAAGTCGCTCAGCAGAAACACGATACTGCGTTTTTTGGTTGCGTTATTGAAAAAACGCAGTGTTTCCTTGATATTGGTACCTTTTCGTTTAGGCGTGAACGATAGTAGCTCACGGATAATGAACAGGATATGTGATTTACCTTTTTTCGGAGGTATATATCTCTCCATGCCGTCGCTGAAGAAAATAACGCCTACCTTATCATTGTTTTTGATGGCGGAAAAAGCCAGCACAGCACATAGTTCTGTGATCAGCTCCCGTTTGTCCCGTTTTTGGGTACCGAAGGAAGAGCTTTCACTCATATCTACCAGCAGCATCACTGTCAGCTCCCGTTCTTCTTCGAAGACCTTTACAAACGGGTGATTAAAACGCGCTGTCACGTTCCAGTCGATAGACCGTACGTCATCTCCAAAGTGATAGTCCCTTACTTCGCTGAACGACATACCACGGCCTTTGAAGGCGGAATGGTATTCGCCTGCGAAAATATGGTTGGTAAGCCCTTTGGTCTTGATTTCGATCTGTCTTACCTTCTTTAATATTTCGGCAGTCTCCAATATCATAAAAATTGGCTTATGGCACTTCTACTGCGTTAAGAATTTCGCTCAGGATGTTTTCGCTGGTAACGTTTTCTGCTTCTGCTTCATAAGTCAGTCCCACACGGTGGCGCATTACGTCGAAGCAGATGTTGCGTACGTCTTCCGGAATCACATAACCTCTGCGTTTCATGAAGGCATAGGCTTTGGCGGCCAGCGCCAGGTTGATGCTGGCTCTTGGAGATCCTCCGTAGGAAATCAATGGCTTCAGCTTCTGCAGCTTATATTCTTCCGGGTTACGGGTAGCAAAAACGATATCGATGATATATTTTTCGATTTTTTCATCCATATACACTTCCCTCACCAGTCTGCGTGCTTCCAGGATATCGGAGGGCTGTATCACCGCACGGATAGGTGTGGTGGCTTCCGGGTTGAGGTTCTGGCGGATGATATGTCTTTCTTCTTCCTTGGTAGGATATCCGATCACTACTTTCAGCATGAAACGGTCTACCTGAGCTTCAGGCAGGGTATAGGTACCTTCCTGTTCTATCGGGTTCTGGGTGGCCAGTACCAGGAAAGGATCGTCCAGTTTGAAAGTAGTGTCACCGATGGTGATCTGCCTTTCCTGCATGGCTTCCAGCAGGGCGCTCTGTACTTTGGCAGGGGCGCGGTTGATCTCATCTGCCAGGATGAAGTTGGCGAAGATAGGTCCTTTACGTACTACAAACTCGTTCTTCTGCTGATTGTAGATCATAGTACCGATCACGTCCGCGGGCAACAGGTCAGGCGTAAACTGAATACGGCTGAATTTAGCGTTGATAGCGGATGACAGCGATTTTATAGACAAGGTTTTTGCAAGACCAGGCACACCTTCAAGCAGTACGTGTCCCTGTGCCAGCAAGCCGATGAGCAATCTCTCCACCATATAGCGCTGTCCCACGATTACCTTGCCCAGCTCCATATTCAGGAGGTCCACAAAAGCACTCGCCTGGTGAATTTTTTCATTTAGTTGCCGGATATCGGACGTTGTATTTTCCATGCTGTTAATTTTTCAAGTGTGCTAAAATAAACATTCTCTTGTCAAATAAAACTTATCACTATGTGAAATGCCCGTTAAAGTGCTGTTAAACTTGCCACTGTGGCGCATTCCCATGAAAGTCAGCCTAACGGGGATGCCCAAATTAATAAAGCTGCCGCATATTTATATAATATTTTTCCGTATAACGTACATTTGCCATGGCTATGAGCCACTTAACAGCAAACACTGACCCAAAAAACAGCAATAAGATGGAAGATTTTGAGAAGCGTTGGAAACCAATAGAAGATATGCTGACAGCCAGGTTCGGGAAAAAGCCCAATATGGAGGCTATCTTGTTCCTGATCGGCATCAATGAGCTCAACAACCTGAAGACGAAATATAGTAAAGAACAGAAACAGGACCTGATGCACGTAGCAGTATGCACACTGCTCAGCCAGAGCGGCTACTTCGAGCTGGAAGGCTACGATGCAGACGGATGGCCTCATTTCAAGGAACTACAGCCTGTTCCCAAATTTAATCTGGAAGAACAGGAGCACTTTCTGAAAGAACATATCATCACCTATTTTTCTGAGCACGAAGAAGATTAAACATCTGGTATGAAAAAAACGCTACTCCTCTGTACCTTGCTGCTAACCTTTGCCACCTTTGCCATGGCCAAAAACAGGAAGGTAAAAGTGATCACTCCCTATGGCACCATGGTGGTACGCCTGTATGACCAGACGCCTAAACACCGGAACAACTTCCTGAAGTTAAGCCGGCAGCACTTTTACGATAGTACACTGTTTCACCGGGTGATCAAACAGTTTATGATTCAGGGTGGCGATCCGGATTCCAAACACGCCAAACCCGGCGCAGCATTGGGTAACGGAGATGTAGGGTATACCATCCCGGCGGAGTTCCAGCTGGACCTCTTTCATCGCAAAGGCGCGCTGGCAGCGGCCCGCGACAACAACCCTGCCAAGGCTTCTTCCGGTTGCCAGTTTTATATCGTACAAGGTAAGGTGTTCACCGATGAGCAGCTGGACCAGCTGGAGAAAACAAGACTGGGTGGTCGCAAGATCCCGGTAGACCAGCGTGAGATATACAAAACACAAGGAGGCTCACCACATCTTGACCAAAACTACACCGTTTTTGGCCAGGTGATCAAAGGCCTGGATGTGATAGACAAGATCGCAGCAGTGAAAACAGACAGCCTGAACAGACCACTGCAGGACGTCCCCATGAAAGTGCGCGTTATCAGAAAGTGGCTTTTTTTCTGACACGACAACAATCCGGTTAGCCATCTTGTTAGAAATCAAAAAATCATAAATCTCTAAATGATTTGTATTTTTACAATTCAAAACCTGACTTAATATGAATTTTCCGTCAAACCTTCGTTACACTAAAGATCACGAATGGGTTTTATTAGAAGGCAACGTAGCTACTGTTGGTATTACTGAGTTTGCACAACGCGAATTAGGAGATATCGTATTCGTTGACATTCCTACAATTGGTAAGACCTTAGGCGCTGAAGAAGTTTTCGGAACTGTAGAAGCGGTAAAAACTGTTTCTGATCTTTTCCTGCCTGTTGCAGGCACCCTCAATCAGTTTAATGCTGAACTGGAATCTGAGCCTGAACTGGTTAACTCTGACCCATACGGCGAAGGCTGGATGGTTAAAATGACCGTAAAAAACGCTGCTGACGTAGCTGCGCTGCTGACTGCAGATCAATACAAGGCGCTGGTAGCTGAATAATTAGCCAACTGATATTTTTACATAGAGTACACAACAGGCCTGCGACACCGCATGCCTGTTGTTTTTTAACGGGACCATATAATCGACGCATAGAAGATGAAAGCCTGGAAATATTTCCTCCCTGCCACTTTATGGATCATCCTGATCCTTATTTTATGTACCCTGCCGGGTAAAGACATCCCCACTAACTCTTTTTTAGAACGGATACATTTCGATAAGTTCGTTCATTTCGGCCTCTTTGGTGGTATTGTGTTGTTTTTAAGCATGGGTGTGTACTGGCATAAAAAACACATCTCTGCCTTTACGCTGCTGCTGTTTGTAGTGGTAGCAGCCGTTTACGGATTTGTAATTGAACTGATACAGAAATACTGGGCGGTAGGCCGCAGTTTTGACTTGTATGATGTATTGGCTGATACGCTGGGAGCAGCGGCCGGGGTGATTGTATTCAAAATTGTACTTCGTCTTTTTTATAAACAGAAGTCATAAAAAATCCCCCCTGGAACCAGGGGGGAATATATATCTGCTTATGAGAAATATGTATTTTTAAAATCTTCTATTACTGACCAACTTCTTTCTTCGCGTCCTGTTTCATTTTGTCGTTAGCGAAGATGGAGAATTCTACACGGCGGTTTTTAGCGCGGTTAGCGTCTGAATCGTTGGGAACTTTAGGCTGGCTCTTACCATACCAGAAGCCCTGGATACGGTTAGCAGCAACACCCTGAGATTTCAGATAATTTACTACCGTGTTAGTTCTTCTTTCAGACAGGCCCATGTTGTAAGCATCAGTACCTTTGTCGTCTGTATGACCTTCAACACGCACGTTAGTATCAGGATATTTGTTCAGGATATCAGCCAGTTGTTTTACACTGGTTTGTGCAGCCGGAGACAAATCTGATTTGTCGAAACCGAAAAGCACGCCTGCATCAAATGTAACATTGATACCTTCACCTACACGTTCTACTGTTGCATTTGGCACTTCGTTTTTAATTTCCTGTGCCTGTTTGTCCATTTTTTTACCGATCAAAGCACCGCCAGCACCACCAAGCGCAGCACCGATAATAGCACCTAATGCAGTATTCCCTGCCACTTTACCTATTACCGCACCAGCAGCAGCACCGCCGCCAACACCTATTGCAGCTCCTTTTTTTGTATTGTCCATGTTCTGCCAGGTTGAACAGCTAAACAACATGGTTACGGATAAAGCCACAGCTACAAGGGCATTCAATCTTTTCATCTTAGTAATTTTAAACATGAAGGTTATTATATATATAATTCAGGATAACAAATGTAATCGAAAAGTGGAAAACAAATACTTTGCCAGTTTCTTTTAAAAACATATAACCGGCTGATTAATAATGGTGAACAAACGTCAAAAAAAACACAAGCAACTTATTTATAATCAAATAATTATATACGAAGCGCTTGTGTTTTTACCGTTATGAATACATCCGCAAAAAAAAACAACGGACTACCCCAAAAGGTTTTTCAGCATACCGCCGATACCACCTTCATTACCTTGCTGGCCTTGCTGTTGCTGGCTCGCACCATTTGAAAACAGGCTTGTCAGGTCGCTGAGGTCTACCTTACCATCACCATTTTTATCCAGTCCGCCCGACAGTTTACCCAGCACACCCTGCAGGTCGATACCACCGGCAGCGCCACCAGTCAGGGAGTTAAGGATACCATTGAGGCTGAAATTGTTGTTGGACGGATCATTGGTCTTGTGTACCAGCGACCCCAACACGGTAGGGATCAGAGAAGCAGCCAGCTGGGTAGCGGCACCTTTGTCCAGGTTAAACTTCTCCAACAGGGTACCAATAAAGTTATTGGAGATATTGCCCACTACAGGATTATCCTGAGCTGTAGCCGACTGACCACCCAACAGGGATAATACCCCTTCTGTATTGCCATTGGCCAACTCCTGTTGCAGACCATCTGTAATGGACGCAGTGGCAGCGCTCATTACTGCCTCATTGTGTTCATTGGGCACAGCGGGATTGTTGACAACAGTGCTCTGTGCATGTTCCCGAACGAGTTCCATTAATTGCTCTAACATCTGAATATGGATTTTTGTGGAAGAAAAACGTAGTGGTCGATGTAAATAAATGTAAGATTATTTACTTAGGATTAGTGCGATTTGCAAAGGATTAACACGATTTAAACAGGATTTAACACCATAGGAAGGTCTTATCAAAAACAAAGTGAGCAGAGGCGCAAAACGGTTGTGTTGCACACTTTGCGCCTCTGCTCACTTTATTACTGTATCGAAAAATATTAATTACCCTGCTTCAGTTTCTCTGCGTTTTCAGCAAACTGCAGCGCATCTACCATGTCTTTGATCTCTCCGTTCATGAAGGCATCGAGGTTATAAACGGTCATGCCTATACGGTGATCTGTTACACGGCCCTGCGGATAGTTATAAGTACGGATTTTTGCGGAACGGTCGCCGGTAGACACAAGGCTCTTACGCTGGGAAGCGATAGCATCTTCATGTTTACGTACTGCCGCCTCATAGATACGGGTACGCAGCATTTTCATGGCGATTTCCCGGTTGGAGTGCTGGCTACGGCCTTCCTGACATTCCACTACTACACCGGTAGGAATGTGGGTAAGCCTTACGGCAGATTCGGTTTTGTTTACGTGCTGACCACCTGCACCGGAAGACCGGAAGGTGTCCATTTTAATATCAGCCTCTCTTACGTCTACGTCTACCTCTTCGGCTTCAGGCAGTACCGCTACAGTAGCAGCAGAGGTATGCACACGGCCGGAGGCTTCTGTAGCAGGTACACGCTGTACACGGTGTACGCCTGATTCAAACTTCAGGGTACCGTATACATCATCACCGCTCACTTCTATCACCACCTCTTTAAAACCGCCGGCAGAACCAGCGTTTTCATTCAGCAGGTTGGTGCTCCAGCCTTTCAGCTCACAGAAACGCAGGTACATACGCATCAGGTCGCCGGCAAAGAGGCTGGCCTCATCACCACCGGTACCGGCACGTATTTCAAGGATGGCGTTTTTCTCATCCTGTGGATCTTTTGGTATCAGCAGGTTACGAATCGTTTCTTCCTGCGCCACTTTCTGCTCCTGCAGGGCTTCGGTCTCAGCCTTGGCCAGCTCCCGCATCTCCTCGTCACCACTGTCCAGTACCTCCTTGTTAAAGTCGATATTGTCCAGCAGATTCCGGTAGGCGTCGTAAGCCTTCACGATCTTTTCCAGCTGGCGGTATTCCTTACTCAGCTGGCCAAACTTTTTGTTGTCACTTACCACCTCAGGGTTGGTAAGGGCCAGCGCTACCTGTTCAAAACGGCCTTTTATAGCTTCCAGTTTGTCTATCATAATTATCTTTGACTTTTGAGTACCCACCTGAAAGGGTCGGGATACTGCTAATCGGGTTGCAAAATTAACACCATTAACTTAATTAAATATCAGGTTGTTGAAACAGATCAAATTAAAAGGAAAGGACCTCTTCGACGGCAGCCGTTTTCTAGGCCCCGGCAAGGTGCTGATCATGGATGAAAACGGCGTGGTGACCGGCATTGTAGCCGAAAATGCCGCCGGCGAAGACGTCCGGGAGCTGGACGGCATCCTATGCCCGGGATTCGTAAATTCCCACTGCCACCTGGAGCTGTCACATATGAAAGGCGCAGTCCCCGAAAAAACAGGACTTCCTTCTTTCCTCACCCGGGTAATGGAAGGCCGCAACAACGGCCACAACCAGACCGATGCCATCGCTGCGGCCGAAGAGGCCATGTGGGAATCCGGCATCGCGGCAGTGGGAGATATCTGCAACAGCCCGGCCACCATCCCGCAAAAACGCCACCAGCGCCTCTATTACCATACCTTCGTGGAATGTATGGGATTTGTGGACCACGCCGCCCCAACCCGTTACAACTACAGCCTGGAAGTATTACAGGCCTTCCGTGAGATTAGCGGACCGGGACACAGCGCCTCCATCGTGCCACATGCTCCTTATTCTGTCAGCAAAACCTTATTCGGCCTTCTGGCCCAAACACCACACAATACCCCCCTGACCATCCACAACCAGGAATGCCAGGCGGAAAACGAGCTGTATAACAGCAAAACTGGCGACTTCCTCCGCTTCTTCAGCCACTTCGGTATGGATACCAGCGGATTCCAGGCTCCAGGCGTCAACAGCCTCGAAGCCTATCTGCCCTACTTCTCCCATAACAAAATATTACTCGTACATAATACCTATACCAGCGCCAGCGATATCCGGTTTGCCCAACAGCAGCCCCTGGAAATATGGTGGTGCTTCTGTCCGCAGGCCAACCTGTATATAGAAGACCGGTTGCCGAACATTCCCCTCTTCCGGGAAGCAGGATGTAATATCACACTGGGCACCGACAGCCTGGCGTCCAACCATCAGCTGTCTGTCTGGGAGGAAATAAAAACCATCCGGGCACATTATCCTGAAATACCGCTGGAAGAGCTCCTGCAGTGGGGCACAGCCAACGGTGCCAGAGCACTCGGCATCGAAAGCCGCTACGGTAGTTTCCGGGAAGGAACCCAACCCGGTGTAGTACTGATCAACAACGAAGAAAGTAAACGAATTATCTAGATTTAACCATATGAATGATTTCCTGAACCAGGTCATCCTGGACAATTCCGTTAGGGACTATCTTATTTTGATAGGCGTGCTGCTGTTTGTATCCTTTATCAAACGTTATGTGTCAAAGGGAGTAGCCGCCGTCCTGTTCCGCCTCGTCCGCCACTGGTCGCCACAGATTGAAGAAAAGGACTTTACTAACCTGTTACTGCGTCCACTGGAGTATTTCCTGCTGCTGGTCACTTTTATGCTGACCATCGACCGGTTTACCTTCCCACAGGTGCTCAATGTGCATATTTACAACAAAGCCACCCTGCAGGACATTACAGATACGCTGCTCAGCCTGGCTTTCAGCATGAGCATTATCTGGATCATGCTCCGTCTGATAGACTTCATCGCCCTGGTACTGGAGAAAAAGGCCGAACTCACGGAAGATAGGACTGACAAGCAGTTTATCATCTTTTTCCGGGACTTCTTCAAAGCCATCGTATTTATCATGGGGGCCATTGCCTTTATCAGGATCCTCTTCGGACCCTCTCTGGTAGAAAAGATCATCGCTGGTCTCGGTATCGGTGCGGCAGCCCTCGCCCTCGCTGCCAAAGAGAGCATCGAAAACCTGATCGGCTCTTTTATCATCTTCTTCGACAAGCCCTTCCGTGTAGGCGACAGCGTTAAGGTAGATGCTTACCAGGGCACTGTGGAAAAGATCGGTCTGCGCAGTACCCGTATCCGTACCCTGGAAAAAACCTTTGTCACCGTGCCCAACAAAAAGATGGTAGACAGCATTCTGGACAACCTGTCTCTCCGTACCCAACAAAGAGTGGCCATGCGCCTGGAACTGGGATCAGAGACACCACCCGATAAACTCATCAAAATACTGGACAATATCCGCAGCCTGCTGAAAAGCAATACCAACATATTGCCTGGCTTTACGGTCAACCTCAACGACTTCACCAAAGACACCTATATCATCCAGATCATCTTCAACACCTATATCATCGACGGCAGCCAATATGCGGCACTGAGAGAAAATGTCAACCTCTCTATCGTAAAACTGCTGGCCGACCATGATGTAAAACTGCCAACGACGTCAACAAACGTCACCCTGAACCACTGATTCATTTGATGAATGCTGGTTCTCCTGATAAATAGAGATTAGGGCGTATATAAGATATAAAAGCAAAGAACCCATTGATTCAAAAATCAATGGGTTCTTTGCTTTTATATCTTACTCAGTAATGACTCTACCTCAATCTTCGCTCATCAGGAGAATCAGCATTCATCAAATGAATCATTGTTCTTTCTTGGAGCTATCCAGCAAAATGCGGGAGAGATCACCTTCGATAGACTCTTTAGGAGCGCCGGAGATACGACCTACTTCAGCACCATCCCTGAAAACGATCACGGTAGGCAGCTTTTTTACTCTATAGTCAGTAGGAGCATCTGTCTGAAGTCTTTGATCAGCGCCAAACATGAGTACCTGATCTTCCGGGCTGCCGGCGGTGATCATTACTTTGAACAGTTCGGGAACCACCTTGCGGCTGGTTTCGTCCCAGGTGCCCATCACTACTACCAGGTTATAATTGCTGCGGTTAGCTTTGATGTAGTTGAGCATATTATCGTTGGGCTGGTACTTGTTGACACCTTTGTAAAACCAGTCGGTAGACGGGTCCTGCATCAGTGCTTTCATTTCGATTTTGCCTTTCATCACTTTATCGTTACCATTCTGTGCCCAGGCCATTGTTGAAAAAAGCAGGCCACCTCCCAGGAGTAATGTTTTCAATCGCATAATCATGTTTTTATAATTGATCTTTCAATTCGGTCAAAAAACCCCGTACTTTAAGCAAAGCTTGTACCATTTCGAAATTACGGGCGGCCAGTTTCAGATCTTCCTTCAGTTTTTGTTTGGCGCCTTCAATGGTGTACTTTCTTTCACGCAGGAGGTGGTAGATCAGTTTCAGGTGATGGATATCTTCCTGACGGAAAAGCCGGTCTCCTTTTCTGTTCTTTTTGGGTTGAAGAATATCGAATTCGTTTTCCCAATAGCGTATCAGGGAAGTATTTACTTTGAACATAGCAGCTACTTCACTGATAGAATAATATTGTTTGTCTAGTACTAATTTATCCAGCTCCATAATCAAGTCTGGCTCCTCTGATGCTTCTTTCAATGATTTACGTCCCCGTTTTTTACCAGGCTGTATGGGAGCAGCTATGGTCTTTTTCACTTTTGCTTTTACAGCACCTCCCACAATCTCCGTTACCGGGTGGGGAGTTCCAGGTGAGGAAAAGAGGTTTAACTGTTGCATGATGGTAAAAAACGGTGAAAAAATATTTTTTACGGGAATGAAGTTAAGCTTTTCATGGCAAGCATTCCGCTTTTTCTTCCCCGGAAAAATATCATTTCCCCTGTTGCAACATCTTAAAAGCCAGTTCAATCTACTGGTGGCCGGCTATTAGTCAAAAGACTGGTTGCCGGACCTGGCCATCTTCAGCATACGGTCAAACTGGTCGGCTGTGAGGTCATTAAAGAAGAAATACACCGGGTCAACTTTTTCTCCGTTTTTGATAACCTCATAGTGACAGTGCGGGCCGGTGGATTTACCGGTACTGCCTACCCATCCCACTACATCACCGCGTTTTACGGTCTGGCCGGCCTTCACCTTCATGCGGAACATGTGGCCATATAATGTTTTATAACCATATCCATGTCGTACGATCACGTGGTTACCATAGCCAACGTCGCTCAGGCTGGCCTCTTCCACCACTCCGTTACCGGTTGCGTAGATAGGGGTGCCGCTGGGCGCCGCAAAGTCGAGGCCCGCATGGAATTTCATCGTTTTATAGATCGGATCGATACGGTAGCCGAAACCGGAAGCGACATGTTTCAGGTCTTTGTTGGCCACCGGTTGAATGGCGGGGATGGAAGCAAGCATCTGCTGCTTGTTCTTCACCAGGTTATCGATTTCTTCGTATGATTTTTCCTGAGCCTTAATACGGTTGGTGATTTCTTTCAGCAGGACACTGGTAGAAGCAATGATCTCACTGCTGGCAAAAGACTGCAGCTGGGCAGCTTCCTCATCCCGGTTGATCTTACCCAGACGGGTACTGTCGGGGATAGGGGAGGCTTCAAAGATGACGCGGTAAATTTCATTGTCGCGCTCTTCCAACTGGGCCAGCTTACCCTTCACTTCCCGCATACGACCCTGCAACGCGTCGTATTTCTCCTTCATTCCTTCCAGATCGCGGCGCAACGACTTCTCCTTGGGAGAATCCACCACCCTGTAGGCCACGGACAGAAAAATAGCCCCGGTAACTATGGCAGCCGACAAAAACCCGAGTATTCTCAGGATCTTCACCCGCAGCGATACTACGAGTTTCTCATATTTTAATGTTTGGGTGTTGTAAAAATATTTAACCTTCTTCATGCACCGGGTGTACTTTACGCTGATTTACAGCGTTGAACGCTATAACAGCAGATTTATTTCATGAGGTACAAACAAGCTGGATGGCGGTAGTTAGCATTATTTTCTGTCCACATTAACTTTTTTGCCGGGTAACACGACCTGTTTTGAATAATCATACAGGTTTTCGATATTTTTGCACTCCCTGTAACTCGTCGGAAAATAAGGCGCACAAACCTAATGTAATTAGATTAAAACATCAACCTTTTGAATGTCAATTTTCTAACTACTTTATAATGGCTTGAAAAACAATGTAAAATTGCCTGTTACCGCGTGTTACATAACAACAAAAATACATATTAACTCGTATCAATATTTATGACAGCATCTGAGATAAGACAGCAATTCCTGGATTTTTTTGCGTCGAAAGGGCACCAGATCGTTCCTTCTGCTCCCATAGTCATCAAAAACGACCCGACTTTGATGTTCACCAACGCGGGCATGAACCAGTTTAAAGACTTCTTCCTGGGTAACAAGGTACCTGCCAGCACCCGGGTCGCGGACACCCAGAAATGTCTGCGCGTAAGCGGTAAACACAACGACCTGGAAGAAGTAGGTATTGATACTTACCACCATACCATGTTTGAAATGCTCGGTAACTGGAGCTTTGGCGACTACTTTAAAAAAGAAGCCATCGCCTGGAGCTGGGAACTGCTCACTGAAGTCTATAAAATCCCGAAAGACAAACTCTATGTTACTGTCTTTGAAGGAGATGCGAGTGAAAACCTGCCCAAAGACGAAGAAGCATACAACTACTGGAAAGAACATATTGCAGAAGACAGAATTCTGCTGGGCAACAAAAAAGATAACTTCTGGGAAATGGGCGATACCGGCCCTTGTGGTCCCTGCTCCGAAATACATGTGGACTGCCGTCCGGATGCCGAAAGGAAACAGGTAGACGGTAAAACGCTCGTTAACGCCGACCATCCTCAGGTGATTGAAATATGGAACAACGTATTCATGCAGTTCAACCGCCTGAAAGATAAATCGCTGGAGCCACTGCCTGCCAAACACGTAGACACCGGCATGGGCCTCGAACGCCTGGTACGCGTACTGCAGGGTAAAACCTCCAACTACGACACCGACCTGTTCATGGGCACCATCCACACCACAGAAAGCTTTACCGGTAAAAAATACGAAGGCACCGACACCAGAAAAGACGTCGCCTTCCGTGTAATTGCCGACCATATACGCGCCATCTCCTTCACCATCGCCGATGGCCAGCTGCCATCCAACACCGGTGCCGGTTATGTAATCCGCCGTATTCTCCGCAGAGCGGTACGTTACTATTTCTCCTTCCTCGATGTTAGGAAACCTCTCCTCCACGACCTGGTGCCTGTACTGGCAGCCCAGTTCTCCCACGTATTCCCTGAACTGCAACAGCAGGTGGATTTCGTGAAAAAAGTAGTGTTTGAAGAAGAAAACAACTTCCTCCGCACCCTGGACAGTGGTATCCGCCGTATAGAGGACTTTATGCAACAGGCTGCCTCCAAAGCCATCGATGGCCAGACAGCCTTTGAATTATACGATACCTACGGTTTCCCATACGACCTGACCACCCTCATCGCGTCAGAAAACGGTTTCACTGTAGACAAAGCCGGCTTTGATGCCGCCATGCAACAGCAGAAAGACCGCTCCCGCGCCGCCACAGAAGTGGATGCCGGCGACTGGGTAATCCTGGACGAAACACCTGATTCCGTTTTCATCGGCTACGAACAGCTGGAAAGCAGTACCAAACTGCTGAAATACCGTACCGTAAAAGCCAAAGGCAAAGAACAGTTCCAGCTCGTACTGGGACAAACACCTTTCTATGCTGAAAGCGGCGGACAGGTAGGTGATACCGGTATCCTGCACTTCGACGAGGAAGTGATCCATGTTACCGACACCAAAAAGGAAAACAACCTGATCATTCACTTTGCGGATAAACTGCCTGCTAACCCTGCTGCCCATGTAAAAGCAACAGTGGCGAAAGACAAACGCCGCAGCATTGCCCGTCACCACTCCGCTACCCACCTCCTGCATGCTGCACTGCGTCAGGTACTGGGTACACACGTGGCACAGAAAGGCTCCCTGGTGAATGCAGAAAACCTCCGCTTCGACTTCTCCCACTTCGCTAAAGTGACCGATGAAGAATTAGCGCAGATTGAAGCCATCGTTAACGAAAAGATCCGCCAGAACATCCCGGTGATCATAAAGGAACTGCCTAAAGAAGAAGCCCTGCAACTGGGTGCCATGGCACTTTTTGGTGAAAAATACGGCGACGTGGTACGTGTGGTAATTATGGACCCTGCTTACAGCGTAGAGCTGTGCGGTGGTACTCACATAGGCGCTACCGGAGAACTCGGTCTCTTTAAGTTTTTATCCGAAGGTGCTGTTGCTGCCGGCGTTCGCCGCGTGGAAGCCGTTACCGGCGCCAAAGCGGAAGCCTTCATCAACGAACAGCTGCAACTGCTGAAGGAAATCAGGAACACCCTGAAAAATCCCAAGGAAATCGTGAAAGCTGTAGAAACACTGGCCCAGGACAAATCCTCCCTGGAAAAACAGGTGGAAGCCCTGGAACTGGAGAAAGTACGCCAGCTGGCTGCCGATCTGCGCAACCAGGCCCAGGACATCAACGGAGTGAACTTCCTCGGACAGGTGGTGAATGTTAATAATGCAGAAGGCCTCAAACAACTGGCCCTGCAGCTGAAAGGCGATATCCCTAATCATGTTCTGCTGTTCGTAGCAAACATCGGCGGCAAAGCCAGCGTAGCCCTCAGCATCGCTGATGAACTGGTAGCAGCCAAAGGTTGGGAAGCTCCTAAGATCATCAAGGAAAAAGTAGCACCCCTGATCAAAGGCGGCGGCGGCGGCCAAAAAACCTTTGCTACAGCCGGCGGCCAGGAAACAGACAAACTGGACCAGGTAGTAGCCGCTGTAAAAGCCATCCTGGGATAATTCTAATCATCCCGGCATTGCCGGAAAACATAACTAAAAGGCGAAAAGCGAAACAAATGTTTCGCTTTTCGCCTTTTTAATCCCTGTTGGTCATCTCCCGGAGAAAAATTTTAACAAACCATCTGGTGACGTACGTCATCATTTCAGTAGTTTTAACTTTTCCTTACCTTATACGGCGGCTAATTTTGTAACATTCCAAAAAGAAAACAGGTAATTATGAAAAACGTACTCAGAAATTTTACCCTTGCAGGCTTTGGTTGCCTGGCCCTGAGCGTGGCCTCAGCACAAAACCCGGGTTCATCCAGAGATAAAATGGGCGAGTATGATGAGATCATCATTAAAAGCAAAGGTGACAAAGGTGGAAAAGTCACCGTGGAAATCAAAGACGGCAATATCCTGGTGGACGGTAAAAAACTGGACCAGTACAGCAACCCCGATATCTCCGTTTTCCGCAGGAACATCACCCCAATAAATGGCAACAACTTCAGCTTTGAAAATGGTTCCCCTGACCAGATTCAGCTTTTTAATGATGGTGATGAAACCGACATCCCTGTTCCCAAAGCTATGCTGGGCGTGATCACCGAAAAAACCGTTGCCGCCGGTGCTACTGTAAAAACTGTGGCCCCTGGCAGCCCTGCCGAAAAAGCCGGTATCAAAATCGGTGATGTGATCACCCAAATAAACAAGGATGCCATCAAAGAACCGAAAGAGTTATATGAAACCATCGGTAAGTTCCAACCTGGCGACAAAATAACGATCACGTATATACGCAATAAGAAAGAAACCAAAGTACCGGTTACGCTCGATGAAAGAAAAGAAGAATCTTTTGGCATGCATAATATGCCCCGCAGGAGAGGAGAGCTATTCGCCATGCCACTTCCCCGCGGTGGACAAGGATTTGGCAATTTATTCGGCATACCCGATGAAGGTGTAAAACTCGGTATTCAGGTACAGGACACCGAAAATGGCGACGGCGCACAGGTGATTAATATGGCACCCGGTTCTCCGGCAGAAAAAGCAGGTTTCAAAGTAGACGACCTGATCACTGAAATGGCCGGATCACCTGTAAAATCAGCGGGAGACGTGGCAGCGATTTACCGTAACAACCGCGACAAAGGGTCTATAACGGCGACGGTTAAACGAAACGGACAAATACAGACCATTGATATAAAAATTCCTAAGAGACTGCGTAAAGCAGATCTTTAATACCTTCTTACTACATTTTATTTTGGGTTTAAAACGCAAAGGCGCAAAGGATTTTACTCTTTGCGCCTTTTGTTTTATGGTTAGTATACCTTACTTCATAATTCTCTTCATGAGTCCGAGCTTGTTTTTAAAGGGCGGGTATTTTACCGGCACGTCCAGCCAGGTACCGGTTTTCAGCATGCCTTTAGCGTGTGTAAATGTTTCAAAGCTGTAGCGCCCGTGATACTGGCCCATACCGCTGTAGCCCGCACCGCCAAAAGGAAGCTCCGGATTGGTAAGATGTACCAGCGCATTGTTGACACATCCGCCACCGAAACGCACCTGCTCGATGAGCGCTTTTTCTGTTTTTTTACTTTTGGTGAAAACGTATAACGCCAACGGATACGGATTTTTCTTGATAGCCTGGATAGCCTGTGGCAGCTCTTCAAAAGTCAGGATAGGCAATACCGGACCAAAAATTTCTTCCTGCATCACCGGATCATCCCACTCTACATCATCCAGCAAGGTAGGGGCGATATAGAGCTTGTCACGATCTGTCTGACCACCATGCAATATATGTCCTTCTTTCAGGTAAGCAGCCACCGTATCAAAACGACGGGAGTTGATCATTCGGGCGTAGTCATCGCTATTGACAGGGTTTTGTCCGAAGAAATCCACAATGGCTTCTTTCATCGCGTCTACCATCTCTTCCTTCACGCGGTGGTGTACCAGCAGATAATCAGGCGCCACACAGGTCTGGCCTGCATTCCAGAACTTGGCCCATATAATTCGTTTAGCCGCCACCTTTATATTCACTTTATCATCTACCACACAAGGTGATTTTCCGCCCAGCTCCAGGGTTACGGGAGTAAGATGCGGTACGGCCATCTCCATGATCTTTTTTCCTACCGGGATGCTGCCGGTGAAGAAGACATGGTCGAACCGATAGGCCATAAGGGCAGGGATGATAGTGGCACCATCACCTTCCACCACTGTGACGTAAGCAGGGTCGAATGTTTCCTTTATCATGGCGGCAATTACGGCGGCTGTATGCGGCGCCAGTTCCGATGGTTTCAGGATGGCACAGTTACCGCCGGCGATAGCACCTATCAAAGGGCTTAACTGCAGCATAAACGGGTAATTCCAGGGAGCGATGATGAGTGTGAGTCCCAGTGGCTCGCGGTAAACACGGCTGCTGCTGGGATAGGTCACAAATGGTGATGTCACCACTTCGGGCTCCATCCACTGTTTCAGGTTAGCCAGTGTAAAGGCGATTTCTTCATACAGAAATCCTACTTCGCTGCTATAGGCTTCCAGCGGGTGTTTATGAAGGTCCTGGTGCAAAGCTTCCAGGATACGGGATTCATATTGACTGACACCCTTTTTCAGACGCTTTAGCATAGCCTTTCTGAAGGCGTAGGGAAGGGTTGCTCCTGAGTCGAAATAATCATGCTGGGCCTTATAAAGCTGACTTATCCGGGCATTGCTGATCATAGGTGTAAATTTAGTATGTTGCTTAACCTCAAGTTAGTCATTCCCCGGATGAAATAGGCCGAAATCACAGCATTATTTGAATATATTTGTGGGAATCAGTACGGATCATGAGCGATATCTACAGTAAATACGAAACAGTGATAGGGCTTGAAGTACATGCCCAGCTGCTTACAGAAAGTAAATTATTCTGCAGCGACAGCGCAGCTTTCGGGGGCGCACCCAATACCCATATCAGCGCTATTTCGCTGGCCCATCCCGGCACCCTGCCCCGGATGAACCGTAAAGCCGCAGAATATGCCATCAAACTGGGCCTGGCCTGCCATTGCGAGATTGAAAAAGATAACTATTTCGCCCGTAAAAACTATTTCTATCCCGACCTGCCCAAAGGTTACCAGATATCACAGCATACCGCACCTATCTGTAAGGGCGGTTATGTTACAGTGGTAACCGATGCCGGCAGCCGGCAGATAAAGCTCAACCGTATCCATCTGGAAGAAGATGCCGGCAAACTCCTGCACGATCAGGACCCGGCCAACAGCTACGTGGACTATAACCGCGCTGGTGTACCCCTCGTGGAAATCGTCAGTGAACCGGATATGCACACCAGCGATGAAGCCTACGTTTATCTCACCGAACTGCGACGCCTTGTTCGCTACCTCGGTGTATGTGACGGCAACATGGAAGAAGGCAGCATGCGCTGCGACGCCAATATATCCGTACGCCTCAAAGGCACTACCACACTGGGCACCAAGGTGGAAGTAAAAAACATGAATTCTATCCGTAACGTAAAACGGGCTATTGATAATGAAGTAAAACGGCAGATCGACCTGATTGAAGCCGGCGGCACACTGGTGCAGGAAACCCGCAGCTTCGACGCCTCTAATGGCAGCTCTTTTCCGCTGCGCTCCAAAGAAGAGGCCAACGACTACCGTTACTTTCCGGAGCCTGACCTGGCGCCCTTCAGGCTTACTGACGAGTTTATAGCCGGTATCCGTGCCACGCTGCCCGCACTGCCGGAAGAACTGGTGCAGAAATACACCGCCGTGTACGGCCTGCCCGAATATGATGCCCGTGTAATCTGCGATGACAAAGCCACAGCCGATTATTTTGAAAGTCTCACCGCCATCACCACCCATTACAAGGCTGCTGCCAATTGGATGCTGGGGCCTGTGAAATCCTGGCTCAACGAACATTCGGAAGATATATCCCGGTTTCCGGTGACACCTGGAGCGCTGGCAGCACTCATCAGCCTTACCGACAGCGGCAAGGTAAGTTTCTCCATCGCTTCCTCCCGGATACTGCCGGAAATGACACAGGTGGCGGAAAACCCGTTGGCCATCGCTACCCGCCTCAATCTCCTGCAAGACAACAATGCAGACAACATCAGCCCCATCATCGATGAGGTGCTGGCTAAATATCCGGATAAAGTGGCCGCCTTCCGGAGTGGTAAAAAAGGATTGATGTCTTTGTTTGTGGGAGAAGTGATGAAACTGTCGAAAGGCAAGGCAGATCCCCGGTTGACCAACGAATTACTGGCAGAAAAGCTGAAAGGCTAAGACGCTTTGCATTTATTTAGCTAATATTGACAGTTGTAAGGCTCAGAAAAACGATAAAAAACAGCAGCATGAAAAAATACTTATTGTGGATGTCCGTAGCAGCTTTCCTGGCCGGATGTACCGGACAACAGCAGGAAAAAGGTGAGTTCAAGATAGAAGGGCACTTTACCAACCTGCCGCTCGGCCCCGTTGTACTGGAAGAGCTTACGCTCGACAACCTGAAAGTGGTAGACTCTACCAACGTAAAGGATGCCAGCGGTAAATTCACACTTAAAGGCATGGTACCTGAGCAGGGTCTGTACCGTATCCGTTTTGAAAACGGTAAATTCATCCTCCTCTCTCTGGATGCCGGTGACATGAAACTGGAAGGTGATGTCAGCAACCTGGAAAACATGAAAGTGTCTGGCTCTGAAGCTACATCAGAACTGCATCAGTTCCTCCAGGACATCAGCAAACAATCTATCGCGCTCACCGAAGAAATGCGTAAGGTAGATAGTCTCCATGGCGCCAAAGTACCGGACAGTGTGTTCCAGCCACAGCTGACCGCTATTCAGAAAAAAGAGAAGGATTTTGAACAGGGCTTTTTTGACATGGCAGAAAAAACAAAAAATCCTGCCAACGCAGTATTTGCTATCAGCCAGGTAAGAAATCCCGAAGAAATCATCTCCCATAAACAGGTGATCACCGGATTAACCACCCGCTTCCCTAAAAACACCCTGGTAAAAAGCATGACCGACAGGATTGCGCAACTCGAAAAAAGCAATCAAACAGGCAGCGATGCAGCCGGTGGCGAAGAGCCTACAGCTGCAGTAAAAGTAGGAATGGAAGCTCCCGATTTCTCCCTGCCTGATCCAAACGGCAAATTGATCAGCCTGAAGTCACTGCGCGGTAAATATGTACTGCTCGACTTCTGGGCCAGCTGGTGTGGTCCCTGCCGGGAAGAAAACCCCAATGTGGTAAGAGCTTTCCAGCAGTTCAAAAACAAAAACTTCACCATCCTGGGTGTATCACTGGATAAAACCAAGGAACAATGGCTGGCTGCCATCTCCAAAGATGGCCTCACCTGGAACCATGTGAGCGACCTGAAGTTCTGGGATTCTTCCGTAGTACCTTTATACGGTATCAACGCTATCCCTACCAACTTCCTGCTCGATCCGCAGGGTAAAGTGATTGCTTCTGACCTTAGAGGCGATGCGCTGATTACCAAACTCCAGGAAGTACTGAAATAAACAGATTAGTTGCTAATATAAACGGGCAGACCTGAATCAGGTCTGCCCGTTTTGTTTTTCTTCATTTTGAGCGCTGTTTTTAACGTTTGGACACCTAAGAAAGAGGTTAATGCCCAAACCTCAGGAAACAGGCCCTAATAGCCCGCCAATGCCCAATAAAAAGTCCCGGGAGTAATCCCGGGACGTTGTTAACTGAATATATGTTACTCATCATCTATCTAAAAACATAGCCTATCGCAAACTAGTAACCAGGATTCTGTGCATCCTTCAGTGTAGGATTGGACAGGATTTCAGTAGATGGCAGCGGCCAGATAAATCTGAAATCGCTGTAGTCAATCTTACCGAATTTGGAATTGGTAACTGGTCTGTTAACGATATCGTAATTGCTGCCATCATCTTTCAGGTCTGTCAGCAATATTTTAGCAGGAATACCACTGGTGCCATATACAGGGTCCATAACCAGGCGGGTGATATCCGGCCAGCGACGACCTTCACCAGCAAACTCAATACGACGCTCATTCAGGATGGCCAGTACCATATCTGCAGGAGGTGTAGTGAGGAAGTTAGTACTTGTAGGAGGCAATGCACGGTTACGTACAGCATTGAACAACAGGAAAGCCTGTGCTGTATTTCCTGTACGGGCATAAGCCTCTGCAGCGTTCAGTATTACCTCAGCATATCTGATAATTGGAGCCCAGTCTGCTTTGTTCAGGTAATCGCGGTATTTGTAGTTAAAGTAAAAGTTCTGGCTGGGTTTGCCGCTTTTAACAGTCAATTGTTTCACCTGCAGCATGCTACGACGTAAGTCATCGCTTACCCAGAAAGAAGCATTGTACAGGTTAGGGCTGGTAGCTACCAGGCCACGGCCGGATTTATCGGCAGGACCGAACATAGAAGCCAGCGCAGCATTGGTATTAGGATTGGTAGCAGCAGATTGTGCAACAGAGAAAATAGACTCCTTGTTATTATCGTATTTCACAAACGGCTCATCCGGACTAGGCAGTAATTTATACCCGTTGATAGGGCTTACAAAGTTACCAGCGGAGGCTGTACCCAGTTTAGTGGCTTCTGCAATTACGCCAGCCCAATCACCCATATGCAGTTTAACCCTTGTTTTCAGTGCGATGGCAGCACCTTTACCAGCTCTGGCGATATCTTTCACCTTAGGAGTAGCAGGCAGGTTTGTTTCTGCATAGTCAAGGTCTGCCAGAATTTTGGTGTAGTCTTCTGCAACAGTACCACGACCAATCTTCATAGCCGCCTGAATTTCTTCCGGCGTGCTTACAGGAAGATCACGGTAAGGTACCCCTACTTTAGAACCGGCTCCGTCAGCATAAGGACGGCTGAAGTTGATAACCGCCTCATGATGTGCCAATGCACGCATAAAACGCGCCTCACCTTCTATCTGTGCAGCTTTAGCCTGACTAATAACTCCTTTCCCAGCAGCTTTACGTACACCGTCAATCAGGGTATTCGCCTGGTTGATCAATGCATACAGATTCACCCACATGTTCACGTTGTTCGCGGAAGTAGGGCTGTAGGTGGCTTTATAAGTGATTTCATAAAACGTGGCCAGGTTCACCATATCTTCCCCACGCATTTCAGCCTGTTCAATAGAAGCAGCACCAAAAGGATAACCACGACCCGCTGAGTAATCATCATTATAACTACCGATGGCCGCAGTATTGTACATACCGTTCAGTGCCAGTTCAATGGTAGCAGAATCATTAAACACCGTTTCAGCAGGCATGGCATTTTTAGGTGCCAGCTCTGTATATTTTGAGCAGGATGCAACACCCAAACCAATTGCCAGGAGTCCTGCCATAGCCGTTTTCAGGCTTCTGTTATATGTATATGCAAATTTATTTTTCATGCTCAATATTTTTATAATCCTACGTTAATACCGAAAGTATAGGTACGGGGAACCGGGTTGGTGTTGTAGTCCAGACCAGGCTGAGTGTTAGCTCTGGAATCAGTATAAGTGTTTAACTCAGGATCCAGACCTTTATACTTGGTAATCACAAATGCATTCTGTACCTGTGCATATACACGGAGGTTGCTGATTCTGACTCTTTCCAGCATTGATTTAGGCAGAGAATAACCCAGACCAATGTTTTGTGCACGGATAAAGCTACCATCTTCCAGGAAACGGCTGTTTACGTTACCACTCTGTAACACGAAGTTGTCAGAACCATAGTAGAGTTTAGGTACATCAGTAACCTGACCAGGTGTAGTCCATCTGTTCAGCACTTCTTTACCGTTGTTCTGGAACTTCTGGTTGTTGAGTGTCTCCTGACGGGTTACGTTATATACTTTGTTACCACCGGAGAAGGACAGGAAGATGTTAAAATCAAATCCTTTGTAGGTAACAGTGTTGTTCAAACCACCATAGTAGGTAGGCAGTGCACGGCCGAGGATCTTTTTATCACCGGAAGACAGAGAAGCCACCTGTGTGCTGACATCTTCTGGTTTAGCAGGATCGTAGGCAAAGTATTTACCGTTTTTAGGATCGTTGTCGATACCCTGGTAGCCCTGGATGATAGAACCATCTGCTCTTTTCCACAGCGGATTACCATTAGCAGTGTTTACACCGGCAGATTCAAAACCATAGAAGGAACCCATTGATTCGCCAACACGGGTAACGTTGTAAGCATAGCTGATATCAGCATTGTTTACCAGTGCGGTCACTTTGTTCTGGATAAAAGACAGGTTAAAGGATGTTGTCCAGGTCAGATCTTTGCGCTGGATATTGGTGCTGTTGATAGTCAGCTCCACACCTTTGTTGTACATTTTACCAACGTTGGAGTAGAATACGTTAGGCTTGCCAGTGCTGGGAACACCCAGAGACGGAGGCAGAGGAGAAGCCAGGATCATGTTATCAATATCATTCTTGAAGTAGTCTGCTGTTACAGTAATTCTGTCCTGAAGCAAACCGAGGTCAAGACCTACGTTGATTTTTTTACTGGTTTCAAAAGTCAGGTCAGGATTGTACATCTGGCCAAAAGCGATACCCAGCAATGGTCCGTACAGTACAGGTTTGTAAGTACCGGCATAAGGATAAGCGCCGATGTCCACGTTACCCACTTTAGCATAACCGCCACGGAGTTTCAGGTTGCTGATGAAGTTGATATTGGCATTCTTGAAGAAATCTTCCTGAGAAACTCTCCAGGCAACAGATGCACCTGGCAGTGTAACATTCTGCTTACCGATAGGCAGGGAAGAAATCGCATCCCGGCGCAAAGTAGCAGACAACAGGTAACGATCTTTGTAACCGTAAGTAGCACGGCCAAAATATGACTGGAAAGCACGTTCAATGACATTACCACCAGCAGTCTGAGTAGCTATGCTCGCATCAATCAGGTTGTTTACACCGAAGAAAGGATTGGTCAGGTTAGTACCATTGCCCCAGAAGCTTCTTTCTCTGGTTTTCTGATTTTCAATACCAATCACCGCATTCACGTTATGGGAACCGATCACTTTGTTATAGCTCAAAGTATTCACCCAGTTGTAACGGAAGCTCGGAAGGAACTGCTGAAAAACAATACCATTAGGGCTTTTACCATCACCATGGATTGGATTCCAGTACTGGAAGTCTTCACCATTCAGGTAGTTGATACCGATCTGTGTTCTCAGATCAAATGATTTCAGGATTTTAACGTTCGCAAAAGTGTTACCTGTGATGTTCAGGTTCTGGTTGCGATAGATGTTATTATCCAGTACATATTTAATGTTGGTATAGTTGTCGCTGATGGTCAGTTTGTTGGAACCACTGCCCAGGGTATTGGTAGGGCTCAGGTTGTAGGTACCATCATTCCATTGTGCAGGAACGTTAGGTAAAGAGCGCAGGGCGTTGGACAGGTTGCTGGACAGACCAGACTGGCTGGTGTTCATACCATTGTTGGTAATATGGGAAACACCCATATTCACACCTACGGTTACCACATCAAATGCTTTCTGTTCGATTTTCAGGCGGGCCTGGTATTTTTTCTGATTGTTACCTACCAGGATACCAGTGAGGTCAGAATAACCTACAGACACGTAGTAGTTGGTCTGGTCATTGGCACCGCTCATAGACAGTGCGTGGTTCTGTTGGAAACCTGTTCTGGTTACCAGTTTCTGCCAGTCTGTATCATAAAAACCACCAGCAGGATTAGGTGTAGCTACTGCATATTTGGTAGCGTCGGAAGGATCTGCGTTAGACAGTTTTTCATTCGCGATGGTAATGAACTCATCTGCATTCAGTACTTTATAAAGCTTGGACGGAGTAGCAGCAGCCAGCCATGCATCATAAGTTAAACGGGGTTTACCGGACTTACCTCTTTTGGTAGTGATCAGGATAACACCGTTAGTTGCGCGGGAACCATAGATCGCAGTAGCAGCACCATCTTTCAGTACTTCCATGCTCTCAATGTCATTAGGGTTGATATCGCCCAGCGGATTGTTTGGAGTAATGCCACTCTGGTTACCGGAGATATAAGGTACTCCATCGATTACGTACAATGGATCGGTACCGCTACTGATACTGTTTGTACCACGGATACGGATACGGGCCGGTTGACCAAGCATACCACTGGATACTGTTGCCTGAACACCCGCTACCTGACCAGCGAGCTGGCGGTCGATACTGGGAGAAGCAACATCTTTCAATGCAGCGCCTTTAATACTGGCAACGGAAGCAGTGATATTTTTTCTTTCTACTGTGCCGTAACCCACTACCACTACTTCACTCAGGCCTTTTTCATCCTGGGCAAGTTTTACGTTAACAGCATTTTTGCCGGCAATGCCCACTACCTGTGTAGCATAACCCACAAAAGAAAATTCCAGGGAAGATGACTTGGCATCTACGTTTAAATGAAATTCACCGGTAGCATTGGTCATAGTTCCGTTAGCAGTGCTAACAATTTTAACCGTAACGCCAGGTAAAGGTGACCCATCCTTCGCATCGGTAACCTTACCAGTGATTGTTCGTGTTTGACCCAGCGCCTGTAAAGCACTGATGGCCGCGAACAGCCAGAGGAGCAATCCTTTCTTCATAAGCGATTTTGATTTGAGAAAATAAAAAGTAACTGACACATACATTCAGGCATAGTAATGCCATTAAGCATTAAATGCTTCTATCAAACATTAAAAATTAAAATGAAAACCCTTTACGCAGTCACTGGCGCAAAGTCATGCTACTGTTGCAGTCAATCCTCTCTAAGTAATGAAAAACAGCATTCAATAAGCAAAAAACCAAAATGAATTTACAATCCGGAAAGTGAAATCATACCTATGACGGTACATTCCTTAAAACCCTCTACGCTACTGTTGAATGTCCCCCGTAATAGCTTTTGGATACCGATTATAAACAGAACTGATGAAAAGCTGGTCAGACTTTTCTCCATAAACAAATGAACCCTTCCTATGAAAATTAAATAAGCAAAAACAATTTTCGAACTTTCTTACGTCTAGTATTTAGATTTTATTTGAACTCGCAATTTTAGATTTAGATTTAGATTAGTCTATCCTTCTCAGATTCTGGCACTCGAAACAATTTCGATGGTCACAAATATAATGAAAGCACTTTGGAAGAAGATACCACCTTTGTGCTATATCCTGACACAATATTACAGCGCCCAGACATAAAAAAACCGCCCTGGTTTTACCAGGGCGGTTCCTATTTAAGAATATTGATAATTACCTTTTCACATAAATTTTTATCGGAACACTGCCATAGTTGGATTCTTTGGAAGTGTTGGTAACTGTCAACGATATGGAAAGCGAACATGGGTTGATTTTACCACTGCCAACAATAGTCCAGTTATGCTCAGAAGGATCCAGTTCGTCAGCCGTTACAGCATAAATCTGTTTGGCGATAGTCACCTTGTAGGTCTGCTGATCCAGTGTCATAACTACTTTAGCACCTGGAACACCTGCCCAGTTAGTGAATGTCCAGGTATTACCATCACTGCTAATATCCACGTTTACAGGATAGGAAGCTCCGGTAAACTTATTATCGTCCACGTAAAGCACGTTACTGGCACTCAGGAAATCAGCCCTCAAATAAGGACATACTTTCTCATAAGTGAGTGTCATACTTGCATCCGGGAAATTGGCAGCATCAACACCATAAGGCTCCAGGTTAGTCAGTTCACCATTTATCATCGCCTGTCTGAAAGCAGGCAGAAAAGCACCGCTTTGCAGAGTAATGCTTGGCCTTATTTCAAAATAATCGCCCGGTTTAACTGTTGTTGGCTGTATTCCAAAAAGCCCTGTCAATTGAGTACCGGTAACCTCCTGCTTGGTCGGGAAGGTAGTAATATCCGCCTTCAGCAGCTTTGGATTTGAATAGTCCCCATTCATGGTAACCATCAGGTCCATTTTTTTGGGCTGAGCACCATTCTTAAAATATAAGTCAGTATTAAAAGCGGTACTAAAGTCAGCCACCTCTTTGATCAGAAGGTCACGCTTTGGGTCTTGTACCAGCTGTGGCAAAACTCCCTTTTCAATATCCGGCAATTTCGGATTATCGTTTTTCCGGCAGGCATTAAACGAAACAGCCATTCCTGCCAGTATGATAAAACTGAGTATCTTCTTCATAAACTTTCTTTTAAATAACATTAAACCTAGTTTTTATCCCAGAATACCGGTGCAGCGTCCGGGTTTTTGGCAGGCGGAGTATTCGGATTTACGTTGGCTTCACTCGCGGGCCAGGGCAGGGATAATGGATATTTTCTTCCGTTTGACACTTTTACCTTTGGCTGAGCTCCCGGATTCTTAAAGTCACCATTGATAGGAGGTTGTACAAAACCACCAGGTGCCTGCACAGCATTATTCGGATCGAATAATACGGGGTAGCCTGTACGACGATAGTCAGTATACTGGTCACAGCTAAAGCCAAAACTTTGTATCCATTTTTCTGTCATAATGTATTCCAGACGGCGGGTATCGGTAGTAGCCTTATCATACTCAGCCAGTACAGCATCACGATAAGCAGTTGCTCTTGCGGTACCACCCAGTACAGGAACACTTTGTGCTCCTCTGGCCATTCCTACTACAAAGTCAACCTGCTTCATAGATTCATCAATGGCTGCTGATAGCTTCGCCCTGGGATCACCGGCAATAACTTTGGCGTTCATCAGTTCTGCTTCAATGAACAAACGGTCAGCATAGGTCAATAACCTTAAAGGTGCTGCGCCGGTTGCATTCTTTGAGGAAACAGCAGTCGGATTACCATCATCATAACGGCCACCCACCGGATAAATACCAAATACAGAAATTACCTTGTCATTTGTTTTATCACGGTTAGGTCCGGAAGAAGCAAAGTAGATACTGATAAATCCTCCATCGCGGTACTCGGTACCGTTTTGTGGTTCAGTTTCAGCACCTGCCTGTCTGAAGAAATAATAGGGTACACGCGGATCTTCAATACCGGTAAAAATCTGACCATTATAACCTTTCAGGATCTCGTAGAACCAAGGGCTCTGGTAGTGACTTTTTTGTGTAGCCACATACTCGTTAAAGCCCGGGTTACGGTTATCAGGAGAAGGGACTGTACCATACTTCAGCATAAAGCCTTCATCAGTAGCGCTGATCAGTTTACCAGGATTTGCCAGTAAAGCATTTACCGGACCAGAAACATCCTGTATCAGTCTTAACTGATTGTACAGTTTCAGCTTGATGGTATTGGCTACCTTGATCCAGGAATCCTTATTACCACCATACATAATATCATCCTTGTCAGGATACAACGTAGTAGGCTCCAGTTTCACACCCAGGTCAACAATCGCTTCGTCCAGCAAGGCCAGCAATTTCGGATATACTTCACTGCCCTTGTCAAATTTGGGATACCTGTTACCAGTTTCACCAAACTTAGTAGCTTCAGTATAAGGCACATCACCATATGCATCGATAAACTGACTTACACCATATGCTTTAAGGATCTTTCCAATACCAGCATATCTCATGTTTCTGCCATCAGTTGCCTGCTTAATCATTACTTCCAGGTTCTGCATGGTACCAAATACATCTGAAGTTTCCTGAGCAGGAGCGCCAGCCCAGAAGTTAACCCAGCTGTTATCGATACTAAAATCACTACCGGTAGCACCATATTTATCAGGATCCTCACGGACTGTTACCTGGTGAGTATATACAGCCAGTACTTCTGTCAGACCACGTGCGCCGGAATTATCATTGGTAAAGCCCAAACTGGAGGCCAGACCCATTTCCGTTGCAGGCAGCAATTGAGACAAGGACACCTTAGCCGGATTGTTGGGATCCTTGTTGATGTCCAGAAACCCCTTGGTACAAGCAGTGCTGGTTACCAGCATGCCTAAAATGATATATCTGAATTTTATTCTTTTCATCAGTTCAAGTGTTTTCGCAATTATTAAAAGGTTGCTTTCAGGTTCACCCCAAAACGACGGGTAGTTGGCGCGCCTGATAATTCAATACCTTGTATATTGGTATTACCAAAACTTCCCACTTCCGGATTAAAGTTGGTATACTTAGGCAGGTTAGGTGCCAGGTACCAGAGGTTACGACCAGTCAGTGTCAGCGTCAAACCACCAATGGGTGCTTTGTTGAACCATTTCTTAGGAAAGTCATATCCCAGGGTTACTTCACGGAGGGTATACAATGTAGCATCATACACATTCCATTCTGTAGCAGAGTTGATCCCAAAGGACTCACCAAAGTACAGTTCGTTCATACTAACCATTGTAGTATTGCGGATCTTTTCTCCTTTTGCATCCAGGATAGGTTGCTGGTTATTAATGTTACCATAGTAACCCGGAATGATGAACATATTCTCACGGTCTCTGGTATCCAATGTTACACCACGGCCCAGCAGGGAGCTCACTGTCACAGAGTAGATATCACCGCCTCTGGTCATATCAAACAGCGCATTCAGGAAGAAACCTTTATAGGTAACAGTAGTACCGATACCTGCTTTAAAATCAGCATTAGGATCTCCAATCATACCCTGATCTTTTGCTCTGATCATTTGGCCGGTGGCAGGATCTATCAGCAGATTACCATCGCTGTCTCTTGCACTGAGTGTGCCACGCAGATAACCATAAGGTTTACCCACTTCCAGGTACGGACTGATAGTGTTCAATACACCACCCAGCTGTATGCGGTCTACACCTTCTTTCAGGGATTCAACCACGCTTCTGTTTTTGGTGAATACACCATGGATAGACCAGGTCAAATCTTTGTTTCTGATAGGTGTAACATTCAGATCTATTTCAACACCTTTGTTGGACAGAGATCCGAAGTTATCATACACTCTGGTGAAACCAGAAGTAGGAGCAATTGCTATTGGTGCAATCTGATTAGTGGACAAACGGTTATAGTAAGCCACATCCAATGTTACCAGTCTTTTCAGGAACTCCAGTGTTGCACCTACTTCATAATCCCGGGTAAACTCTGGCTTCAGATTAGGATTACCTGCTGTTGGAACCTGAATAGCTCCGGACACACCCAGGTATTGGCTATTTACACGGAAGATATTACCCAATGAATATGGATCTGCATCACGTCCTACTTTAGCCCAGCTTGCACGCAGCTTACCATAACTCAGGATATTGCTGTGCATATTGAAGGCATCTGTAAATACAAAGGATGCTGCCACACTTGGATAGAAATAACTACGGTTGGATTTAGGCAGGGTAGAAGACCAGTCGTTTCTGCCAGTCAGGGTCAGATAAAGGTACTTCTTATAATCCAGGGCTACCTCACCAAAAATACCCCACAGTCTGCGTTGATATAACACGTCTTCTGTAGGTAATACGTTGGCGGTATTAGACATGGAGAAAATACCAGGCACCACAATACCATTACCAGTAGTAATCTGAGAATTTGTCGTACGTTGGTTAACGTTATGACCTACTGTAACACGCAGACCCAGATCATTATTGATTTTGGGAGTAAAGGTACCAATGAGGTTGGACTCGATCTCAGAGAATCTGTAGTTCTGCTGTGCGATACGGCCTACGCCCTGGGCGCCGCGGGAAGCGATGTCTGTAACCTCTTTTCTCAGGAAAGAGTTAACGTTGGTACCCAGTTGATAACTTACATTAAACCATGACAGTACATCATAGTTCATTTTCAGGTTGGCGATATAACGATCTGTCTGAGTATTTACAGTATTATGTTTAAATGCCCACAGCGGGTTATCATATTGGGAGCTGATCGTGGAAACAGGTTTACCATTCACATCTTCATAAGGTAATCCTGCAATATCCCAGTTTCTTCCCAGGAAGAGGTTACGGGCAAAAGAAGATGCAGCACCATCTACCTGGTTTTCACCAAAAACACTACCCATCTGATTACTCTTGCTGTAGCTAAAGTTTCCACTTACGTTCAAACCATTGGTCAGGCGTGTGATACCACCTACAGACATGTTAGCCCTGTTAAAACTGGAGTTTGGAACATAACCATCCTGATTAAGATAGGAAGCAGTGGCACTCAGCGCTGATTTTTCAGATCCACCATTAACACTAACAGAGTTCTCTGTCATAGTACCGGTTCTGAACAGATCTTTAACGTTGTTGGGAACAGCTTTGTAAGCAATCCTACCTGATGCAGGAAACTTCTCAGGGAATGCAGCCAGATAGTCAGGCCATACATCCACTGAGTCTATAGTACCAAATTTAGCTCCCCAGGAACCATTAGCATTGGCATAACCAAAGCGGGAACCAGTACCATAGTCGTTCTGATATTTAGGCAGATTGGCTACTCTTTCCAGCGCCAGAGAGGAAGTATAGGTTACTTCCAGTTTTCTTTTAGAGAGAGATGCACTACCGGATTTGGTTGTGATGATCAATGCACCATTGGATGCACGTGAACCGTACAATGCTGCTGCTGCTGCACCTTTCAGTACGGTCATGGAAGCGATATCATTAGGATCGAGAGAGGACAGACCGCTGGCATAAGCACCACCACCAGATGTCTGGCTGGAGGTAGAAACTTGGTCGTTGTTGTAAGGAACTCCATCTACTACAATCAACGGTTCGTTGTTACCGAAGAAAGAGGTATTACCACGGATGTTGATTTTGGTGGCAGCACCAGGAGTACCTTGTGAAGTTTTAATGTCTACACCTGCAACTTTACCTTGCAGGCCTTTCAACATGTCGGGCTCAGACTTCTGTACCAGTACGTCCGGCTTAACAGTTGAAATAGAATAACCCAGAGATGACTCGTTACGCTTCAAACCTGCAGCGGTAACTACAATCTCTCCAAGCTGTTTTTTGTCCTGGTCAAGGGTAACGTTTACCACATCACCACTGGCAGCAACATCTTTGCTAACATAACCTACAAAGGAATAGATCATTACAGCACCAGCTTTTACGTTGGGGAACTGATAAGTACCGTCTGCGGCTGTCAGCACCCCTTTCCCGGAACCTTTTACCACTACGGTAACACCTGGAAGTGGGGCACCATCTTTGGCATCGGTAACCCTACCTGTAATCGTTCGCGTCTGCGCATAGGAATGCAAGACGCTTATGGCCACGAGCAGCCACAAGAGTAGTCCTCTTTTCATAAGCAATTTAGATTTGATAAATATTTCAGTTAACCTAAAGTCAGGGTCGTTGAATTACAGGGCACTTTAATTACCGGGATCAAAAACTCACATGGATATACTGTTCGGAGGAGCTACGTTGGCATCTGGCATCTCGCACAGCATAGGAATCATCACGTCTCATCTACATAAGCAAAGGCTGTAAAAAAACGGGTTATAACATCACACTTTCAGATTTTGATTACTCAATTGTTAATTCTTTTTTAAAACCTTACACAAGGTATAAAAAAGTTAAAAATATTTTTTAACCGCACTAAGTTAATGTAATTCTATAATTCCTCTCGCCGATAAATAATTCTTGATAAGTTAAGTAGTAGTAAAAGCCAACAAAAAAGCGCGCCATACTGCAAATGGCGCGCTTTCTGATATTAAAATTCAGTAAGGTATCGTTACTGTTTTCTATTAAGTCTTTATTAAATCACCCAAACTGTCTCCCTCCACGATGGACGTAGTATTGAATGCGATAAGTGTATTACAGAGGCATCATGTCCGAAATACTGAAGCCGTTAGCCGTTTTTGTTGCTATAAACCGATTCACTTTCTTATCTAGCATCTATCCACCTTCTCAATCTTATCTTTTTACTTCACCGTAAAGGTCACTTTCCTGACAAGTTTGGCAAAACCTTCCACATCACTGCCGTAAGGTCTGAGAAATTTTTTGGTACCATCAGACAAAGTGATGGTATCCCCAAAACCGTGCAGTTGCCGGCCGTCATTCATATTGAAATTGATAGCCACATCAAAGAAGTCTCCGGCTTTTACACCATTGGCTGGTAAACTAAACAACTGCATCAGTTGCGGACCGGTAATCGGCACGTTAGCAGGCAGTGATGTAAGACCGCCCTGCAGCACTTTGATGTTGTTTAATTGACCGTTCATAGCCACTACCACATCGGTGGTTTTAGGCTGTTCGCCATCGGGGAAATACAGTGCCACATTGATGGCACCGTTGAAGCCAGGCAGGTTGGCTGCCAGAATAGACTGGTCTTTGGTAGCATCTTTGGATAGCTGGGGCAATGCGCGTTTGGCAATGCCGTCCGGCAGTTTAGCATTGTCATTCTTGGTGCAGGCAAAAATGAAAGTCATCCATGCAACCAACGTTACTATATAGAGAAACTTATTCTTCATACTTACAGTTTTTTTTATCCAGAAATGCCAATGTTAAGGACGCCAGAACGGAGGCGTTATATCAGGTTGTTTTTGTGGTGGTGCATTTGGGTTTACCTGCATCTCCACAACAGGCCATGGCAGGGAAAGCGGATATTTCCGGCCTAAGGCTACCGGCACCTTAGCCTGCGGAGGAGGCAGGGTAGGATTACCGAAGATGGGAGGCTGTACAAAACCACCTGGGGCCATCGTAGGATCGTTCGGATTAAACAGAATGGGGAAACCGGTACGGCGATAATCACTATACAGGTCGCCACTAAAGCCAAAGGCCTGTATCCATTTCTGAGTGATGATCACTTCCAGCCGGCCAGCCGGCGTAGTCTGGGCATCATATGCCACCAGTATTTTGTTGCGATAATCAGTAGAAGGCCCCCCAAAGATGGCTGGTACCGACTGGTTTCCCTTCGCCAGCCCTACTACAAAGTCAACCTGGCGGAAAGACTCATCTATCGCATCAGACAATTTCTGACGGGCATCCCCCGCAATAATACCGGCATTCATCAGCTCTGCTTCAATAAATAATATATCAGCGTAGGAGATCAGCCTTAAAGGCGCAGCACCGGTACCGCTGCTGGCAGTTACGGTAGTGGAATCTCCGATATCGTAACGACCACCCACCGGATAAATACCAAATACCGTCATACTGTTATCCTGTGAACCATTCCGGTTAGTGCCCGTAGAGCCGAAATAGATGGAAATAAAGGCCGAATCACGGTATTCGGTCAGCTGCTGGGAAGGGCCCAGCGGACCATTCTGGTTATAAAAATAATAGGGAATACGTGGGTCCCTGATACCGGTAAACAACCGGGTATTATACCCTTTCATGATTTCATAAAACCAGGGACTCATATAGTGTGATTTCTGGGTTGCATAATACTCACTGAAACCCGGGTTCCTGTCGTCCGGAGAAGCCAGCGAACCATACCGCATCATAAATCCCTGATCAGTACTGCCGATCAGGCCTCCTGCTGAAACCAGCTGATTCACCGGACCGGATACATCCTGCACCAGTCTTATCTGATTATACAGTTTCAGCTTCAGACTTTTGGCCATCCTTATCCAGGCAGCCACATCACCACTGTAAAAAACATCATCAGTAGACGGTATCAAATCGTTGCCACTGGTATTCTGAAGGTTACCAATCGCTTCATCGATCAGCGCAAGCAACTTCGGATAAATAGTTGCCCCCTTGTCAAATACCGGATAACGTACACCATTGGTAGCAAACTGGTTGGCCTGTGAAAAAGGCACATCCGCAAAAGCATCCACATACTGACTGTAGCCATATGCTTTCAGCAGTTTGCCGATACCTGCATAGATGGTATTATTCCCTGCTGTGGCCTGTCTTATCAGTACCTCGACGTTCTCCATGGTACCAATATAGTCGGGACCGTTAGCAGCTACGGCAGAACTATAAAAACCTGTCCACGCACCGTTAATATCAAACTGCGAACCGGTGGCCCCATACTGGTCCTGGGATTCACGCACCACGACCTGATGCACATACACAGACAATACTTCCGTAAGCCCCCTGGCTCCACGGGCATCATTGGTAAAACCCATATCATATGCCAGGCCATGTTCCGCACCGGTCAACAACAGTTTCAACGAAGCCTGCTGCGGGTTGTTCGGGTCATTGTTGATATCCAGAAAATGTTTCGTACATCCTGCCGCCACAACAACAAAGAGAATCAAAAGAATATAGCTTAGTTTTTTCATCAGTTCAATTTTATTCATGATAAACTAGAACGTCACTTTAACGTTTACGCCAAAACGCCGGGTGGTAGGAGCACCGGACAATTCAATCCCCTGTACGTTGGTAGAACCAAAGCTGCCCACTTCCGGATTAAAGCGTGTGTATTTAGGCAGAAAAGGAGCATAGTACCAGAGATTACGTCCTGTCAGGGTAACGGTTAAGCTGCCAATAGGCGTTTTGCTGAACCAGCTTTTAGGGAAATCATAGCCCAGCGTCGCTTCACGGAAGGTATACACGGTAGCGTCATATACATTCCATTCGGAAGCAGAGTTGATGGCAAAAGTTTCACCAAAGAACATTTCAAAAAGACTGATGGCTGTTGTATTGGGTATACGTTGTCCTTTATTGTCCAGTAAGGCGGTGGCAGAATTCACATCACCATATACACCCGGAATCACATATACATTGTCACGTTGGGCGGGACCCGTGTCTTTTGTCACACCACGGCCCAACAGAGAGCTGGTAGTAACAGAATAAATATCTCCACCTCTGGTAAGGTCAAACAATACATTCAGGAAGAAACCTTTGTAGTTGAGGGTAGTACTGATACCTGTTTTGAAATCCGGATTGGGATTACCGATCATGCGCTGATTGGGATCAGGAATCAGGAAACCATTGGAAGGATCGATAAGCAGCTTACCATCGGAATCTCTTGCATCAGCTGTACCACGGAGGTAGCCATATGGTTTTCCTGCTTCCAGGAAAGGAGAGATCGCATCCAGCACACCTGCCAGCGGCAGTCGTACCACTCCGGGTTTCAGCTCTTTTACTATACTTCTGTTTTTGGTGAATACACCGTGTATGCTCCAGGTGAGATTCTTATTTTTGATCGGTATCACATTAAGATCTATCTCAATCCCTTTATTGGTCAGTTTCCCGAAGTTGTCGATCACCTGTCCGAAGCCGGAAGAAGGTGGCAGGGTCAATGGTGCAATCTGATTGGTAGACAAACGGGAATACCAGGCAAAGTCGAGGGCAGCCCTTCTGTCAAAGAATTCCAGCGTAGTACCTACTTCAAAGTCCTGTGTAAACTCAGGCTTCAGGTTAGGATTGCCTGCATTGGGGTTTTGCATCACACCGGATTGTCCCTGGAAAGGTATGTTGAGGCGGAAGATATTGGCAAGTTGATAAGGATCTGCATCCCTGCCCACTTTCGCCCAGCTGGCCCTGAGTTTACCAAAGGTCAGCACCTTGCTTTCCAGTTTAAGCGCATCGGTAAACACCCAGGAAACCGCCACGCTTGGATAAAAATAGCTACGGTTGTTGGATGGTAGGGTGGAAGACCAGTCATTTCTGCCTGTCACGGCCAGGAAGAGCCATTTTTTATAGTCTAAGTCCACTTCCCCGAAAAGCCCCCACAATCTGCGCCGGATGAAGAGGTCTTCCGAAGGCAGTACACTCTTGGTATTGGTGAGCGCCCAGGTACTTCTGGGTACGATGATATTTTTACCAATATTCACCTGTGATTTTGTCGTACGCTCGTTAACGTTCTGACCTACCAGCACTTTCAGTCCGAAGTCTTCATTTTTAAGCTTGGGAGTAAAGGTACCAATGAGGTTGGACTCGATTTCCGTAAAGCGATAGCTCTGTTGTGTAACCTGACCATTACCTTCTGCACCTCTGGAACCTACGTCCACCACTTCCTTACGCAGGAAAGAGTTGATGTTGGTACCAATCTGATAACTCAGGTTGAACCAGGGTAACACTTCATAGTTAAACTTCAGACCTGCCACATAACGGTCTGTTGCGGTGGTCACGGTATTATGTGCAAAAGCCCATAAGGGGTTATCATATTGAGCATTATTGGTAGAAACCGGATTACCGGTAAGAGGGTCCACAAAAGGTAGTCCGGCAATATTCCAGTTACGGGCCAGGAATAGGTTACGGGCAAAGGATGAAGTAGCACCCGATACCTGGTTTTCCCCGAATATACTACCACCCTGATTGCTGGTGCTGTAGCTGAAATTGGCGTTAACGGTCAATCCGTTGGTCAGGCGGGTTACACCACCTACAGACAGGTTGCCTCTGTTGAAGAAAGAGTGGGGCACATAACCATCCTGGCTCAGATAAGAAGCCGTAGCACTGATGGATGATTTTTCATTACCACCATTTACGCCCACTGAATTTTCAGTGATCCAGCCTGTACGAAACAGGTCCCTCACGTTGTTGGGAACTGCACGATAGGGGATTTTGCCGGAAGCAGGGAACAGGTTGGGGAAAGCATCCAGATAGTTTTGCCATACCGGAATAGAGTCCAGTGTGCCAAATCTGGGGCCCCAGGAGCCATTTGAATTGGAATAAACAAACCGGCTACCAGCACCAAAATCGTTTTGATATTTGGGATAGCTGGCTACTGTTTCCATGGAGAGAGAAGAGGAGTAGGTCACTTCAGTTTTCCGTTTTCCCATGCTGGCACTACCGGATTTGGTAGTAACGATGATCGCACCATTAGAAGCCCTCGAACCATAGAGCGCAGCTGCTGCTGCACCTTTCAGAACTGTCATGGAGGCAATATCATTGGGGTCGAGGGATGAAAGACCGCTGGAGTAGGCACCACCACCGGAAGTCTGGCTGGAGGTAGTTACCTGATCATTATTGTAAGGAATCCCATCTACTATGATCAGCGGTTCGTTATTGCCATAAAAAGAGGTATTACCACGGATATTGATACGGGTGGCGGCGCCAGGTGTACCTTGTGAGCTTCTGATGTCCACCCCGGCCACTTTACCCTGCAATCCCTTCAACATATCCGGTTCGGATTTCTGCTGGATCTGGTCTGGTTTTACCGTGGCCACCGAGTATCCCAGCGAGGTCTCATTTCGTTTTAAACCTACTGCTGTTACTACTACTTCGCCTAATTGTTTTTTATCTGATTCCAGGGCCACGTCTACTTCATTACCCGGGCCTACAGGCACTTCTTTGGTGAGATATCCTACAAAAGAAAACACGAACGTAGCATTAGCAGGGACGTTATTCATTTTATAGGTACCATCACCGGATGTAAACACCCCTTTTGTCGTACCCTTTATGACCACCGTAACACCGGGAAGAGCAGAACCATCTTTGGCATCCGTAACTTTTCCGCTGATCGTTCGTGTCTGGGCTACTGCGCTGAGAACGCTGCTGCACATGAACAGCCATAGTAGTAGCTCTTTTTTCATAAGCGACTTGGTTTTGATTGACTAAATAGAAGTTAACTCAGTTAAATTACAACAAAAAAAGCTGATATATTATCAATATTGGTTAAAATAATATCAGATAATTTCAGATAATTTGCTATATGAATCTAGATAAATATTTGTTAAATAACAGCTAGATAACAGGAAACATTTGGAATTGTTGACAAAGTGATGGGAGAGGGAATATATTTTTTTTTACCAAATACAAAGAAAACTGCATAAAAGATTTTTTTTACAAATGGCGGGCCGGGGCAGGAAGAAGGGAACTAAAGTTATGGATAGGGTTATACGAAAAAAGGACACCAGTATACTGGTGTCCTTTTCAATTACAGTTTGCAAAAATTATTTATTGTAACCCGGATTCTGTACAATGTTCGGGTTAGCGTCAATTTCTGTCTGTGGGATCGGGAATGCCACGAGGTTGTTGTTGAAAGGCACTACCGGTGTGTTAGGAGACTTAAAGCCGTCTGCATCTACGATTTGGCGGGTACCGTGAGTCCTGAACAGGTCAGTAGCACCAAAACCTTCACCGATCAGTTCCAGTCTTCTTTGTTTAAAGATCTCTGTCAGGATTTCTGCCTGAGTAGCGCCTGCAAAGGCAGTCAGACCACGTTTAGTACGCAGGCTGTTGATATCGTTAACAGCCAGTTGCAGCTGATTGTCCTGTGCATAAGCTTCGGCGCGATTCAGCAGCACTTCGCTAATTCTCAATACTTTTATGTTAGTCATACCTGTGATACCCTGACCATTGCCAATCCACTTCATCATGTAGAAGCCACCAGCAAAGTTTTTAACAATAGTATTGCGGTAATCGGCAGGGTCCAGCAAGGCCATAAAACCATCAGCGAGTCTTACGTCGCCATAGCCGCTGGTAGGAGTATTGTCATTAGGAAGATAGATGCCACCGATGTTATCAGAACCTCTGTTTTCCGGCGTCAGAAAACGCAGGGAGAAGATCTCTTCACTGGTAGCAGCATCGGAGGTGAAGTTAGCCAGATAGTTGGGATTACTCCACAGGGCATAATCATTCATCAGCTTATTGGCTTCTGTAATAACATTAGCCCAGTTTTTCTGATAAAGATACACGCGGGTCAGCAGCGCAGTGGCAGCATTTCTGGAAGCGCGGAAAGCTCCATCAGATTTGAGTTTTGAGTCCGGAGCCATTGTCTGGGCCACTTTCAGATCACCAATGATGGCATCATAGGTTTCTTTCAGCGTAGAACGGGAAGGCTTAAACTTAGCCGGATCGTCTACAGCTTTCATCGCCAGTGGCAGACCAGTGTTAGCAGCATTCACATCACCAATTTCCAGCATGATGGAGTAAGGTTTCGTATACCTTCTGGCCAGGTCCAGGTGAGCCAATGCTCTCATGAAATGAGCCTCACCTTTATAAGGCAATGTCATCTCTGTATCCGGCAGCTTATCGATCATGGTGCTTGCCTGGTTCGCAACGCGGTAAGCATTCAGCCATGTTTTGTTCTGAGCTGCACTCAGGGGAGTGAACATGTACTGATACTCCAGAACAAACCTGTTGGAGTTGATAGAAGTAATCTTTACATCATTACCTGTCACCTCGTTCACTACTGTAAAGTCGCGGCCATAATACTCAATCTCCTGCGCGCGCTCATACAAACCATTGGCCAGGATACGGGAGTTTCCTTCAGTAACGGCAGTTTTATCATCCAGCGCATCAGCAGGACTGAGGTCCAGCTTGGAATTGCAGGCAGCAAATGCTGTAGCAGCTGATAACGCAAGTATAGAAAGTTTTGGATATTTCATGATTAACTTAAAATTTTTTGTTAAGCAACTTCTTCAATTACAATCCTACGCTGATACCAAATGTGAACACGCGAGAAGTAGGATAACGATAAAAATCAGTTCCCGCGTTGGTTGTAGCCACAGAAGCAGTACTGGTCGGAGGCAGCGGGTTAATGTTGATATCCGGATCCCATCCTTTGTAGCTGGTCAGGGTGAACAGGTTTTCTGCCTGAGCATATACACGGAGTGACTGCATTTTCATGGCACCCAACAGGTGTTTAGGCAGGGTATAACCCAGTGTCAGGTTTCTGATCCTTGCGTAAGACACATCTTCCAGGTAACGGGTAGAAGACTGGTTAGCACCACTACCACCCCAGATAACTTTAGGTCTGTCGGAGATGTCGCCGGCATTTTTCCAGTGGTCCAATGCGTCTTTCGCCTGGTTACGAACGTTAGCACCATCAGCTTCCAGGTTAGCACGGTTGGAATTATATACTTTGTTACCTGCGCTGAAAGTGATCAGCATAGACAGATCAAAGTTTTTGTAGTTGACTTTGTTGGTCCAGCCACCAGTGATCTTAGGCAGCATCTGGCCAACGAATTGCCTGTTGTTCTGTGCTTCTTTGTAGTTGTTGGTAGGTTTACCATCATTTCCAACCCACAGTGGGTCTCCGTTATCCGGATTAACACCATACCAAACCGGCATATACCAGGAACCGTATGCTCTGCCTACTTCAATACGTTGTCTGGATCCATTAGGAATAGCCTGTTGGCCACCCAGGTCCAGTACTTTGTTACGCAGGGTAGCAAAGTTCACATCAGAAGACCAGGTCAAATCTTTAGTAGCAACCGGAATACCACCGATAGTGATTTCAAAACCCTGGTTCAGCATTTTACCAACGTTCATGTTGATTGCTTCAAAGCCGGTAGTCATAGACAGCGGCAGTTCCATCAGCAGGGCAGAAGAACGTTTATCATAGAAACCAATGTTACCGTACACACGACGATTCAGTACAGAGAAGTCCAGACCGATGTCGAACAGGTTTTGTTTTTCCCAGCTCAGGTTAGGATTGCCTGGTTGGCTGGCAAAAGCGGCTGTTTCACCCAGATAAGCACCGGACATGCTATAAAGACCCTGGTAAGGATAGTCAGGGTATCTACCCAGACCTTCAGCGTTACCCATGATACCGTAGCTGGAACGCAGTTTCAGGTCGTTCAGCCAGGAGATATTTTTAGCAAATTCCTCCTGAGTAATACGCCATGCAGCACCTACTGAGTAGAAGTTACCATAGCGGGAGTTTTTAGGGAAACGGGAAGAACCGTCTCTTCTGAAGCTCGCGCTCAGGAAATATCTGGACTGGTAGTCATAGTCAACTTTTCCGATCAGACCCTGGAAAGCGTAAGCTCTTTCGCTACCACCACCATCATACAGGCTGGCACCTACGTCAGGCACCTGCAGCTGGTTGCCGGGGAACCCGTTTTTACCCGCAAGAGTATATATCCTTGTCTGGTAGGAGTACTCGTTACCTGCCAGTACGTTAAAGTTGTGATCTTTGTTGATGGAGAAGTTGTAGGTCAGCAACTGTTGAGTAGTATACAATGACATGTTGGTGTTGATATTGTACAGATACCCGCCGGAAGTACGACCATCATAAGAAGTCGGAGAAGTCCATTGTTTTTCACGGATGCCGGTGATTTCAGCATTACCTTTCACAACAAAACGCAGGCCGTCGATGATGTTATAACCCAGTGCCGCGTTGAAAATTGTCTGCGTATTATTGTTTTTCCGGTAGTTGCTGGCAACAGTATTCAGGAAGTTACCACCCTGCAGCACAGGACGGAAAGACTGCGGAATATCAGCTACACCAGACCAGCCAGTAGAACCAGGTTGACCATCCACATGGCCTGCATATGGCTTGCCATTCTCATCTGTTGCAGGAATCCAGGGCACTTGTGTGAGTGCACCCATCAGCGGAGAAGAGTAGGAGTTACCAGCACCTGCGCTGCTCTGATCGGTATAGGTACCGCTCATTTTTACGCTCAGGTCAAATTTGTTATTGAACTTATGGTCTACGTTCAAACGGCCGGAGTAACGGCTGAAGTTACTACCGATCAGGATACCATCCTGTTTGAAGTAGTCACCGGAAGTATAGAAAGTGGTTTTTTCGTTTCCACCGCTGGCGTTCAAACCATAAGACTGAGTTTTACCTGTGCGGAAAGCCAGGTCCATCCAGTCTGTGTTAACATTAGCCAGGTGGTCAGGACGGTATTTCATAACATCCGCTTCAGATTTGCCTGCATTTCTCAGGGCTTCCCGCTGATAGTCGAGCAGCTCTGTAGCATTCATCATCGGAATACTTTTAGCGAGGTTCTGGAAACCGAATTTGCCATTGAAATTGATTCTGCTCTGTCCTTTTTTACCGGTTTTGGTAGTGATAACCACCACACCATTGGAACCACGGGCACCATAGAGGGCAGTGGCAGAGGCATCTTTCAGAATAGTGATGTTTTCGATATCTGCCGGGTTCAGGCTGGACATGATGTCCTGAGAAGGTGTATTCTGCGTGAAATCACCTGAAGACATGATCACCCCGTCCAGTACATACAGAGGGCTGTTGCTGGCAGAGATAGAACCGATACCACGGATCCTTACTTCTGTTTTGGATCCAGGCTGACCGGAGTTGGTAGATACGGAAATACCGGGTGCATTACCCTGCAGCATCTGGTTTACATCAGGCAGGGATACGTTGTTGATTTTTGCACCAGTGATAGTGGAGGCAGCGATAGTGGAATTCGCCTTTTTTTCCAGGGTATACCCTGTTACCACTACTTCATCCAGACTTTTGGAGTCTGTTTTCAGTGTGATGTTGAGCTTTTCAGCAGTACCAACAGGTACTTCTTTGGTTTCGTAGCCAATAAATGATACTACTAATACATCTTGACCGGACGCCTGCAGGCTGAATGTGCCGTCCGGATTCGTGGCAATACCTTTGGAGGTGCCCTTTACCTGAATGGTTACCCCAGGTATAGGTGATCCGTCTTTCCCGTCGGTAACTTTCCCCATTACATTGCGATTTTGCGCAAATGCCTGACCAGCCACGCATAGCACGGCCAGGAGGAGAAATAATACTTTCCTCATAAGCATGATTTTGTTTCCTAGTTTTTAACCTTCAAAAAAAAATAATAATCAATATCAAGGCTTAATGCCTCAATTCATTTTGGTTCCCGTTATTGCAATAAAAAATAAGTTGATAAAATTCTTGTGGAGAACTTTCAGCTGGCAGGTGTAATGACAGTACGATAATTAAAAATCAACGACAATCCTTGCGATTTATTTAATAAATCAACAGAAGAAGCTATTAACTTCTTTCCCATAAGCAGTTTCCTTGACAAATTTTCAACCAGCTGTAAATATAATCTTTATTAACAAAAAATTAAGCTGGAAAACTTGGCTATAACATGCCGATAACATCTTTTTAACACGACGTTAACTTATGTAATTAATTATAAATATATAGATAGATGTAAATAAACAAGCGGCAAGAATACCACCTGCACTTATCAACCAAAATCTAAATCGAGATTTAATATTGTCACGCCTGACGGCGTGACAAATAAATTTATCAAGAAAGGGTAAGCGGATATGCTTTTAATAATTCCAGCAATACCGCATACAGGTCTTCATTCCGATGATTGAACCTGTACTCACATTCTTTCAGATGCAGATAGGCCGTATTACGGTTCAGCCCCTTGAACTTGGCCAGGCGGTGCTTGGTCAAACCCCAGAAAGCATCTACATCATCCATCAACGGACCTCCATGAGCGGAATCCGTCTGGGGATTACCCAATCGGTACAAACGATACTGGCCCAGGTCCACAACACCGTTAAACCGACGCAAACGTTCGGTCGTATCCAGCGTCTCCAATACGGAACGGCCGCGTGTAGCGGCATGGATCATAGGCCTCGTTACATCAGGTAAAATTTCGGTGTGCAACCGGTCTGCAATTTTGCAGATACCAAAAATGACCGGCTTTACAATGCGGTCAACCTCAGGCTTAACAGCGACCAGCGTATCGCCGCTGTCAATATCCGTCTGGGTTTCAACATACCGGCTGTCGTAGGCTACGACCGGAACCGGTACTGGATGCTGCGTCTCGCAGAAACGGGCTATCTGATTCCTAAGCTTCTTCAGATAACTATTAATAGTTACTCTGCTTACTCCGCTTATATCAGCGATCTGCGTCGCAGTAAGATCGTCGGCAAACAGCCGCAGGATCTCCTTAAACTTGCGCTCAGATAAATGAGCGCCCTTTAAGTATTTGTTTTTCATGAACTAGTGTGGTTAGAATGGCATTATAAACCTCTCACTTTTTATTCGGTATATACACAGCTTTTATACAAGCGGCGATAAGGGTATTTGAATGCTCCCCACTAGATTATTTTATAACCGTTTTTTGTCCATTTTAGCTAAATTATTGCGGCTGTTTAGCATCCCACAACCCCGTTTCTACAATAGGTAGGAAAACGAAGAAGCGAAAACCATAGCACATAACTATAGCCTTCGCTTCTTTTTTTTATCTGATATCTAAATACTCAATTCATCCTATTCACTGTCATCAACACCCAGCTTAGACATCTCAATGTCCTGCTCTTCATCCAACGCTGTCCACAACTCTTTCCTCCGTGCCTTCTTCAACAAAGCCTTCTCCATCCATAACAACAACGCCGGCAGAATCGTAAGATTGGTAATCATCGCCACCACCAGTGTCAGGGAAGTCAGCCATCCTAACGCCTTGGTACCACCAAACTCAGAGAAACTGAAAATCATAAACCCGGCAAAAAGGATCATCGAGGTATAAATAATACTCAAACCAGTTTCATGGATCGTCTGCTTTACCGTAGCGGAAATATCCAGGTCATGCCGCGGCAACTCCTGCTTAAAGTTCACCAGGAAACGAATAGTAACGTCAATGGCTATACCCAGTGCCACACTAAACACCAACACCGTAGATGGTTTCAATGCTACCCCTATCCATCCCATCACACCGGCAGTCACTATCAGCGGGATAATGTTGGGGATCAGCGAAATGAGCAACATCCGCCAGGAACGGAACAGATACAACATACAAACCATGATCAGCACAAAAGCCAGCAGAATACTTTCTGTCAGACCATTGATGATAAACCGCGTACCCTCCTGGAATATAATACTGGTACCGGTAAAGGTTACCTTGTAATGCGCTGTGTCAAAAATAGCAGTCACCTTGGGAGCCAGTGAATCCATCAGTAACGGCAACCGCTGGGAACCCACGTCTTTCATATTCACACTTACCCTCGCCACCTGTTTGGTGCTGTCCATAAAGGAAGATAGCAGCTTCGAAAAGTTAGTAGCCGAACCATTCGCCGATGTATTGGCCTGTTTCATGCGCAGATAAGGCGCCAGAAAGCCCAGATCAAACTGGTTAGGCACTGCATAGTTGGAGCTGTCGCCGTTATAATAAGCCTGCTTGGCAAACTTGATACCCTCCACAATCGACAAAGGCCTCGCAAAGTCTGACTGGGATTCAATCAACTTAGTCAGTTCATCCAGCTTGTTCAACGTCTGCAGGCTAACGACTCCGTTTTTACGTTTGGTATCTACCGCTATCTCCAGCGGCATCACACCTTTAAAGTTATTCTCAAAAAATTTCAGATCGGTATACAGCTTGTCGGTCTTCGGAATATCATCCAGCATATAACCTACAGACTTCAGTCGGGTCATACCTACCAGGGCTCCTATCACCACAATACCTGTAAAAAGATATACAGGTTTGCGGTATTTAAATACCAGCGTAATGAGGAAATCCAGCACCTTGCCCAGAAAACCGTTTTCCAGATAGTTGATATGTTTGGTTTTCGGCGGTGGCAGGAAACTCAACACGGAAGGCAGGAAGATGAAAGAGATCAGGAAGATGAACATGATATTTAACCCCGCTACCACACCAAACTCTTTCAGAATAGCACTGTTGGTGAAACAGAACACCCCGAAACCGATAGCGGCGGTCAGGTTGGTAAACAGTGTTACGATGCCCATCCGCTGTATCATCCGCACCAACGCCTTGGTTTTATTACCGTGGCGGGCATATTCCGCATGATATTTACTGAGAAAATAAACACAGTTGGGTATCCCGATCACTACGATCAGCGAAGGAATCAAACCAGTCAGCAACGTGATCTTATAGCCCATCAGCACAATAGTGGCTACCGACCAGATCACACCAATTGCTACCACCACCATAGACATCAACACTGCTCCAAAAGACCGGAAAAACAGGAACAGGATCAATCCTGTCAGCAGGAAAGAGATCTTCAGAAAAAGCTTCAGTTCATCCGCTACCTTAACGGCCATGACTGTACGAATAAGTGGCAAACCGCTTAAATGCACCTCTGTATGATGTTTCTCTTCAAAAGCTTTGGCCAGTTTGGTAATTTCAGCTACCACAGCTGTGCGTTTGGGGGAATTGAAAACATCCTTGTTTACATAGATGGCCATCATATAGGCACCCGTTTCGGCATTGTACAGGCGGTCCTTATAAAACAACAAGGTCCTGAACACGCCCGCCAGACTATCAATCTGCGCCTGGGTATAACTGCTGTCCTTAAACAACAACCCCGCTTCCAGCTTCTGTGTACTGTCATTTTTCACAAGGTTGATGGCCACCGGCACGCTCAGAATGCTTTCCACTGCGCTGACTTTCTTCAGGTCTTGGTTGAGCTTCATATAGTCCCGGAAAAAATCTTCCTGGAAAAACTTGTCGGTTTGCACCCCCAACACCAGCATATTACCATCTCCTCCGAACTTTTCCTTGAACTTCTGGTACTCCAGAAATTTAGGATTATCATGCGGTATGGTAGCCACATAGTCGTAGGACATCTCCACCCTGGTTGCAAAAATCGCCATCACGCCGGTGGCGATCAGTAACAGCAGTAGGAGCGGTAATCGGAATTTTAGCACAAAGCCGGCTAAACGTTGCCACATAAAGGATTTTTCAATTTTGTTAAATGGCGTAAAGGTAAGTTAAAATCCCTATTAGCTGGTAACAGCCATCTCTCCCTGAATTACATTTGTTTGGCCTAAATTGCAGCTTTATTCCGGCAGTTGCCGGTATCACTTTAAAAACGGGGAATTGCTTCATAAAACACGCGGCATAGTATTACGTACAGTAAAATATGGGGATACCAGCGTGATCGTGAGTATCTTCACTGAGCTGTTTGGCCTCCAGTCATATATCGCCAATGGTGTGCGCTCATCCAAGCCTAAAGCCGCCAAAGGCAATCTGTTGCAGCCTGGTAATATCCTCGAGCTGGTGGTATACCACAATGAGCTCAAAAACCTGCAACGTATCTCCGAATTCAAGCTGTGCTACATTTATACCTCGCTGCACTTCAGCGTGGTCAAAAATACCATTGCCCTGTTCCTGATAGAGCTATTGCAGAAAAGCCTGAAACAACCGGAGCAACATCTTGAGCTGTATTATTTTACAGAAAACACCCTGCAGCTGCTGGATGGATCGGCCACGCCGGTCATCGCCAACCTGCCACTATACTACACGCTCAAACTGGCCGAACACTTCGGCTTCCGTCTTAGTGGACGCTTCACTGAATACACGCCCTACCTCGATCTGCAGGAAGGTACCTTTTCCGATCTGCCACCTCACCATACGGCCCACCTGGACCCGGAAAACAGTGAGCTGACCGACCGTATTTTCCAGTGCAGCGAAATACAGCACCTGGCTGGTATCAGTATGACAAAAGAAAAAAGAAGGAAACTGTTGTACGCTTATCTCGACTATCTCCGGTTGCATATGCCGGATTTCACGGAACTACAGTCACCGCCCATTCTGCACGAGATCCTGGACGCCTGACTGCTGCCCCAGTTTCGCACCCGCTTCTGTAAAAAATTCCAGCCTGGTATCATTTCCATCAAAAACGGCATAGGAGGTATAGTTCAACCATTCTCCCAGGTTGATGTAACGGCTGTCTTTTCCTACAGTAAGGTCGAGCGGCAAATGCCGATGGCCGAAAATAAAATAGTCGAAATGTTCCTTTTGCAGCACTTCCCGGCTGTAGATCGCCAGCCATTCCTGGTCTTCTCCCAGGAATTTCTCCAGCTCCTGGCCGGTGGACGCCCTGCTCTTACGGCTGAAATAATTAGCCATGGAGATGCCCACTACCGGATGTATACAGGAGAACAACCAGCGGCATACGGGGTTACGGAAAATCTTTTTCAGGAACTTATATCCATGGTCGCCGGGGCCTAACCCATCACCATGGCCGATATAGAATTTTTTGGTGCCCAATGTAAACACCTGGGGTTCGTAATAAACAGGGATATTCAGCTCTGACTCAAAATAACCATCCATCCACATGTCGTGGTTGCCGATAAATACGGATATACCGATGCCTTTATCGGTAAGGTCGGCGAGCTTGCCCAGCAGGCGGGTGTATCCTTTAGGGATCACATGTTTGTATTCAAACCAGAAATCAAAAAGATCTCCTACCAGAAAGATATGTTGCGCATCCTTTTCCACCATTTCCAGCCACTGTACGATCAATTTTTCGCGCTCCCTGCTGACAGCAGGATTGGGAGCACCCAGGTGGAAGTCTGAAGCAAAATATATTTTCTTATTGGCTGGTAAAGAAATTTCCATATGACAGTTAGCGTTACCCCTTAAAAAAAAAATTTAGCCTTCCGCATAATAGCTTTTAGTAAAAGGATATTCTACTAAAATCTGAAAGCGGAAGGCTAAACAGCATGATTTTATTCGTCTACTAAAAAAACGTATACTTCTTTTGGACCGTGGATACCCACTACCAGCGTTTTCTCGATGTCTGCCGTACGGCTGGGTCCTGTGGCGAATGATACTGCAGAAGGCAATTCGTTGCCGTATTTTTCTTTCAGTTTATTGAAAGCATCTTTCAGATCAAACACCAGCTGATGGGTATAAGCCACCATAATATGGACCGGCGCATATACCGGGAGCACTCTTCCGCTGGGTTGGGCTGCGCTCAGCACAACAGTACCGGTGCGGGCAATCAGATATTCGCAATCGGTGATGGCTGCATCTGCTTCGTGCATATCGCTCTGGTTAAGCACCGGCAGCTCTTCTCCACGCAACATTTTCATGACGGAAGGAGTCTGACAGTAGAGATTGCGCCATTCCTTATTTTCGGACAATGCCCGCAGGTTCTCTATCAGTTCAGCCTTGCTGGTGCAGAAAACGAACTTCCCCTGTAATTTGGTAAACTCCTCCGCAAACTTCAATTCCAACCCTTCATTCTCTACTTTGAAAACAGTGGAGTTGCCCTCCGAGTTAGGGAAGGGCAACTGTACCGGCTGGCTTAACGCATTCCGTACTCTTTTCAGAATATTTTCCTTAGCAGGAGAAATCTTCATATCTAAACTACGCATTAGCAGGTGAAGGAGAAGGGTTGATGATATCTGCCGGGTGTACACCGTCAGTAGTCATACCTTCTTTTCCCAGGTGATGTTCTCTGGGCACATCGTAAGGACGTTTGCCGATGAGTCTTTCCAGGTCGGCCTGGTATAAAACTTCTTTCTGCAGCAGTTCCTTCGCCAGAATCTGCACCTGTTCCATTCTTTCTGTCAGCAGGTTTTTGGTTCTTACATAAGCCGCATCGATCAGTTTCCTTACTTCTTCATCGATCATCCGGGATGTTTCTTCAGAGTAAGGTTTGGTGAAGGACTGATCACTGTTAGGATCATAGAAAGACACATTACCGATCTTATCATTCATACCGTATACGGTCACCATTGCATAGGCCATGCGGGTGATTACCTGCAGGTCGTTTTGAGCGCCGGTGGATATTTTACCGAATACGAGTTCTTCTACAGCACGGCCGCCGAGGGTCATGCAGATATCATCGAGCAGTTGCTCGGTGTTGTAGAGATATTGTTCTTTCGGAAGATATTGTGCGTATCCGAGGGCAGCCACACCACGGGGTACGATGGTTACTTTCACCAATGGGTTGGCATGTTCCAGGTACCATCCGCAGATAGCGTGTCCGGCTTCGTGATAAGCGATTACTTCTTTTTCTTCCGGGGAGATGATTTTGTTTTTCTTTTCCAGGCCACCGATTACGCGGTCGATAGCGTCGTTGAAGTCTTCCATTTCTACCTGGGTCTTGCCTTTACGGGCAGCGATGAGGGCTGCTTCGTTACATACGTTGGCAATATCAGCGCCGGCGAAGCCGGGGGTCATGGAGGCCAGTTTCTTCACATCCAGGTTAGGAGATGTTTTGATAGGCTTCAGGTGTACTTCAAAGATGGTTTCTCTTCCGGCCAGGTCTGGTTTGTCGATGGAGATCTGACGGTCGAAACGGCCGGGGCGCAGTAAAGCGCTGTCCAGTACGTCGGGGCGGTTGGTGGCAGCCAGGATGATGATACCGCTGTCTGTACCGAAGCCGTCCATTTCAACGAGCAGCTGGTTCAGGGTGTTTTCCCTTTCGTCGTTGCTCATCATGACATTTTTACCTCTGGCACGTCCGATTGCGTCAATTTCATCGATGAAGATGATGCAGGGAGCTTTTTCGCGGGCCTGTTTAAACAGGTCACGTACACGGCTGGCACCTACCCCTACGAACAGCTCCACGAAGTCGGAACCGGACATAGAGAAGAAAGGAACCTGAGCCTCACCAGCCATTGCTTTGGCCAGCAGGGTTTTACCGGTGCCCGGAGGGCCTACCAGCAATGCGCCTTTCGGTATTTTACCACCCAGAGAGGTGTATTTTTTCGGATTTTTCAGGAAGTCCACGATTTCCATCACTTCTACCTTTGCTTCATCCAGACCAGCCACATCGTTGAACGTAATGTTTACGCGGGTGCCTTTATCAAACAGGGTAGCTTTGGACTTACCGATATTAAAGATGCCTCCGGGACCGCCACTACCGCCGGCAGGGCCTCCCATTTTACGCATCAGCAATATCCACAGACCAATGATCAGGATGATAGGCAGCAGCAACTGGAAAATAGGCTCAAACCAGCTTTGACGCTCGTCATAGGAGATTTTTACCTGGCTTTCCATAGGGATGCCTTCCTGGGCCTTGTCAATATCTTTCTTGAAACTTTCTTCACTACCAATTGAGAAACGGTAATGAGGGCCGGGATTCAGACCGCCAAACTTGCTTTTGGCTACCTCGGTGAATTTTGGCAGTTTAAGACTGTCCTGTTTTATGTAGACTTCTACATATTTCTTGTTTACAACAACCAATTTATCGACGTCCCCAGGTTTCAAATAATTTACCTGAAATTCCTGGAAGCTGATTTCTTTGGTAGGGGATCTGAAATCAAAAAAGTTCATTGCAAGCAGGGCAAGACCTATAAAGGCATACACCCAGTATATATTGAACTTCGGTCCTTTCTTAGGCGCTTTTTCTGAACCCTTGTTGAAGTTATTGCCTCCTTTTTCCATAATCTTACGCTCCTTTACGGATGTTTATTACAATCAGAATTATATAATAATTAATACTTTCGCGACTGTTTTGTTCAGTCATCGTTGTGGTCCATCCTATCGGCGTCACTCCACATTTCCTCGAGATTATAGAACTTCCTTGTTTCCGGCTGGAAAATATGTACTACAATATTCACATAGTCTACCAGTATCCACTGTTGAGCAGTAAACCCTTCATGTCTATAGGGAGCTTCACCTACTTTCAACTCTACCTCATGCGATACAAAATCAGCAATTGCTCTTACCTGGGTATTGGAATTGGCTTCACATAATACGAAGAAATCGGCCACAGCTTCAGGAATCTGGCGTAGATCCAGGGACACGATATTTTCCCCCTTCTTTTCCTGTATGGCTTTTATGATGGTGGTAAAAATTTCACTTTCTCTGGTCAGGCGCGTTTGGGCCTTTTTTCTCGTGCTCAGAACGGTTAAGGGTGCCAATAAATCTCGTTTTTGTTAAAAATAAACTTTAATTGTCAAAGTTACTAAACAAGCACTAATATAACATGCAGAAATATCATGCTCAGGGGCCTACAATTGTTAAGAAAATAATAAAATGAATTACTTTTCCGGCTGTTTTCAGACTAAAAAAGGTTCATGTGGTAGGACACCCGTTTTATACTCTAGACGAAATTGACAGCACCAATAACTATGCCATGGAGCAGGTGAATTCAGGCCAGGTGACATCCGGCACAGCCTGGTTTACCAGCAACCAAACCGCGGGGAAAGGTACCCGTGGCAAACAGTGGTTAGCCCGGCCCGGGGATATCATCGCGCTCTCTATAGCCCTGCAACCAGCCATGTTACCGCTTTCCCGCCAGTTCATGCTGAGCATGGCCGTAGCCCTCGCTACCCACGATTTTTTGTCGGCCTATGCCGGCGATGAAACCATCATAAAATGGCCTAATGATATTTATTGGCGTGACAGAAAGGCAGGAGGTATCCTCATAGAAAATGTCTTACGCGGCAGTATGTGGCATTATGCCATTATTGGTATCGGCCTCAACATTAATCAGGGCAAATTTCCGGACGCTCTCACCAACGCTGTTTCGCTCAAACAAATCACCGGCAAAAACTGGGATGCAGCCTCGCTGGCGAAAGACCTTTGCCGCCACCTCGATAACCGTATCAAACAGCTCCATGTGTCCGCTATTGATACACTACTGTCCGAATATAAAACGAAACTTTTCCGCTGGCAGCAGCCTGCCCTCTACCGGAAAGACGGAGAGATCTTCCAGGGCATCATCCGTGACATACTGCCTGATGGTCACCTCTGCCTCGAAAGAGACGGTACCATATTACAACTGGGTTTTGGTGAAGTAGAGTTTATCCTGACCCATTAACGCAGACTGGCTGAAAATGCCACGTTATTGCTGCCTGCGGTAACTCCGCTGTTTATCCATTATGCCGGCTTTCAACATGGCCGGCCCGATGGTGACAGCCCCGGACAACAGCTACACACCTGCTTTATTATCATATTCCTGGGCCAACGTGTCCTGCAGGGAACCGGTTTGTTCCATATGCCCCAAAAAGGATGGAACCGATCTCCAGGAGTACCAGGTGTAATGATATATTTCAGCGTATGGAATATGGTTTTGATTGAATACTAATCAGGGTGGGGGAACAGTAATCATTGCATAAAAAAAGCGGAAAACTGCCTCGTTAAGCACAGTCATCCGCAGATCTCTTTGGTATCTTGCTTATCCGCTATATAAGGCAGGACGCTCTTTACAAGGGATCATCAAGGCAATGATGATAACAAGATTTTGGTTGATAAAGGCGTTAACAAATTGTGAAATTTTCTGAAATAAATCAAAAATGAATTTGCAACACAGTTGCATTAAATGAAATTATACGCCATGGGAGCGTATTTCATTCGATCACTGCCCGCTAAAACTTAACATGAATGCGTTACCTCTGCGGTATAATTTAATCCTGAAATAACTACATTTGGTTTATGCCTATTCACAAAACCCCCACCATCAAATTGCAACGGATGGAGGATTTCACTGACAAAGTGTTACTGTACTCATCCAACATCATGGTTCCCAAAGCTCCTCTCAAAGGTAGCTTTGCGGTACACTCCAGATCGGATTATCCATGTCAGGATGAGGTAACAGCCAGCAGACGTGACTATTACAAGATCAGTTTCTTCAGCCGCGGCCAGGGTATATTCACCATGGGAGAAGACCGATATGAGATAGATGGACCGACATTATTCTTTCTCAACCCTCATGAAATTAAAACCTGGCGGGCCACTTCAGAAATTCAGGAAGGTTATTTCTGTTTGTTCACAGACCTGCTGTTCGACTCCATACATGCAGCACATGAAGACATCCTGCAGCATCCTTTACTGCAACCTGGCGCCAGAGCTATATTCAAACTGACACAACAACAAAGTGATTATCTGGAATCCATTTTTCGGCAGCTGCTAAGGGAGTATCACGAAAATGCCGCTTTCAAACAGGAAGCGATACTGATCTACCTGAGGTTGCTCATGCTGGAAGGCAGAAGACTGGCCTCAGAGGCTCATACACCGCAGCGTGCACAAACGGCAGCACAGATACTGGCTCACCGCTTCACCGACATGCTGGAAAAACAGTTCCCGATAGAATACAACCACCATCAGGTAAAACTGAAAACAGCCAAGGAATTTGCCGTTCAGCTCAACACACATCCCAATCATCTTAACGCCTGCGTAAAACAGACAACAGGCCGCACCGTGAGTGAGCATATAAGGATGCGGCTCCTGCTGGAAGCCCGGCTGTTACTCATCCATACCGACTGGCAGATCGCTGAGATCGCGTGGTGTCTTGGCTTTGAAGATCCGGGCAACTTCACCCATTTCTTTAAAAATCATAGCGGGCAGTCTCCACATATCTATCGTTTACAGTAATCTTTGATAATTACAATTAATACTTTGCCTGCTACAATTGTTATCCCTACATCGCTGGTTAATTTTGATACTCTAAAAATTTAACTATATGCAGTACAGAAAACTTGGAAAAACAGGGGAATCAATTTCCGCAATAGGACTGGGTTGCATGGGTATGTCATTTGCCTATGGTAATGCTACCGACTTCAACGAAGCGGAATCGCTCAACACACTGGAGCTGGCACTCGAACTGGGTATCAACTTCCTGGACACAGCAGACATGTATGGGCAGGGCGCCAATGAAATCCTGCTCTCCAAAATACTGGCTACCAAAAGAGACAAAATCTTCCTGGCCACCAAATTCGGTTTCAAATTCAAGGAAGATGGTTCTTACTTTTTCGATGGATCTCCCAAATATCTGAAACAGGCCTGTGAAGCCAGCCTGAAAAGACTGAAGGTAGATGTGATTGACCTCTACTACGCACATCGTGTAGACGAGAACGTGCCCATCGAAGATACAGTAGGCGCTATGGCCGAACTGGTAAAGGAAGGAAAGGTGCGATACCTCGGACTGTCTGAAGCCAGCGCAGCTTCTATCCGGAAAGCGAACGCAGTACATCCTATCGCTGCCCTGCAAAGTGAATATTCTTTGTTTACCAGGGATGTGGAAGGCGAGATCCTGAAAACCACCCGTGAACTGGGTATGTCACTGGTGGCCTATAGCCCGCTGGGAAGAGGACTGACTACCGGTGCTATAACGGATGCGGCTACACTGAGCAATGATGATTTCCGCAGAACTCTGCCCCGCTTTCAGGAAGGTAACTTTGAACAAAATCTGCAGACGGTTACAGCTTTGGAAAATTTTGCGAAGGAAAAAGGTATTACTACCGCACAGCTGTCACTCGCATGGTTGCTGGCGCAGGGAGAAGATATCGTGCCAATACCAGGCACCAAACGCAGAAAATATCTGCAGGAAAACGCTGCAGCAGCAGATGTACAACTGAACAGCGCAGATCTTGAAAAAATAGATGCCATCCTCAAAGCTGGCACCGTTGCCGGCGCCCGGTATTCAGAAGGAGCCCTGAAACTGGTGAACCGCTAATACGGAGGATTTCATTAATAGCCATCAGTCGACGATACGGGCATCATCGACTGATGGCTATTTAATTTATTTCGTTTTCTTATAGCCCCAATCGAGCAGCCACTTTATCACTTTCTCTTTATAATCACCCTGGATAAGGATTTGACCATCTTTCACGCTACCGCCGGTACCGCATTTGGTTTTCAGTTCCTTGCCCAGTTTTTCGACGTCTTCTTCTTTTCCAACAAAGCCATCTATCAGCGTTACCACTTTACCGGCTCTCTGTTTGGTATCCAGTTTCACCCTCAGCTGTTGCATGGCAGGGGCGAGGGTTTCCTGTTCTTCTGTATGTTCCGGTTCGAGGGAGAAGTTGGGATCAGTAGAATACACAATCCCGCCGGAGGTATTTTTCTTCTTGGACATAACTCAAATCATTTAATGTTTATTCATTCACTACTACCTTGATGGCGGCGGGTTTTATGGTAAGCTTTACGCTGCCATCACCACCTACTGGTACTGCATCACCGTCTACCTGCAGATATTGCAGGGAATTGCTGTGGATGATGATTTCTTTACCGGTGAGATGTTTAAGATAGCGTGTTTTATCGATATTGCCCAGTAAGGAATAGATGCTTACCGGCAACAGGTGATAAAAGCGTACCGGAGGCATGATACAGAGGTCCAGTTGCCCGTCGAATACGCTGGCGCCAGGCGCCAGTTTGAATTCATAACCAAACTGGTTGCCATTGGCTACTGTCAGCAGGAATGCCTTTTCGTCGAGCTTGCGGCCATCGATGCTGATATGATAAGCTTCCGGATTGTAGCTGCTGAAACTTTTTAATACCAGTTTAGCATATCCCAGCAACCCGCGTTTTTTGGTATGCTTGAACTGTTCAGCTATCAGCGCATCGAAACCTACACCGGCATTACTGAGGAACAGATGTTCATTTGCATATCCGACATCGATAGGACGTTGTTTGTTGGCTACGATCAGGCGCAATGCTTTGTCTACATCGAGTGGTATTTTAAGCGCACGGGCCAGGCCGTTGCCGCTGCCTAGTGGCAGTATCGCCATTGCCGTGTTTGAGTCTACGAGCCCCTGGGCGATCTCATTAATGGAGCCATCGCCACCAACAGCCACAACAGTATCTACGCCGTTGACAACAGCTTCCCGGGCCAGGTCGGCGCCGTGACCCAGATAAGCAAGATGCGTGATATGCACATCGTACTTGCTTGCAGGGAAATGCCTGTTAATAGCACCTTCCAGCCGTTTTTCACGATCAGTGCCCGCCTTGCGGTTTATGATAAAAAGGATCTTCTTCAAAAAAACTGTTTTAAGGTATAATCGCTTTCAGGCTCAGGTCCAGGCTTACAGCATGATGTATGATAGCACCAACGGAGATAAAGTCTACGCCCGTTTTTGCATAATCCTGTAAAGTATCGATGGTGATCCCGCCGGAGGCTTCTGTTTCCACCTTTCCGTTGATGATCGCCATGGCGGCTGTAATTTGTTCAGGGGTGAAGTTGTCCAGCATGATACGATCTACATGTCCCACAGCCAGCGCTTCCTTAACATCGTCGAGGTTACGCGTTTCCACCTCTATTTTCAGTGGCAGTTTTTTTTCTGCGAGGTAGTCCACGGTTTTGTTGACCGCAGCAGTAATACCACCGACAAAATCGATATGATTATCTTTCAGCATCACCATATCATAAAGCCCCATCCGGTGATTAACGCCACCGCCTATACGAACGGCTTCTTTTTCCAGCATACGGAAGTTGGGTGTGGTTTTGCGGGTATCGAGGATGCGGGTATGATATCCCTGCAGCCTGTCTACGTATTGACGGGTGAGGGTAGCGATGCCACTCATGCGCTGCATACAGTTGAGCACCAGTCTTTCACCCATCAGCAGCGTATGTACGGCTGCCTCTATTTCAAAAGCAGCCTCACCGGCCACCATCGCATCACCATCTTTTTTTAACGGCTTGAACACCGCATACATATCCAGCCATTTAAATATGGCTTCTGCCACTTCCATACCTGCCAGGATACCGTTTTCCTTGATCTTCAGCAAAGCTTTTCCTTTGGCAGTAGGAGGGATACAAGCCAACGTAGAGTGGTCGCCATTTCCGATATCTTCTGCCAGGGCACTCCTGATAAACGCGTTCAGCGCTGTTTCATCTAACATATGTGCGTGAATTTTAGCTCGCAAAGAATAAAGGTAGCAAATTGCTGCCCCATACCTTTACAATGAATGATACCCGTAAGAAACAAAGTCTGCAGTGTCTTTGTATTATTGCCTCCATTGTTTCTTTCCGTAAAACCGCTGCAAAAATAAAAAGTGCCCCGCAATTAATCGCGGGGCACAGGCCTTTTCAATCAATTTATGTGGTCTTATTTTACTTACTTTCGAATCTCAGCTCATTCAGGACCATTGATCCTCCTTTCTTTTGGAGGAAGAAGGAAAGCCTGTAATTTCCGCCGGAGGTGGCCAGATTACCAATACCAAACCTGGAGGTTTCACCTCCCTGATGTACCAGCTCAAATGACTTCACCTGGTTTTTAGAAAAGAAATCCTTTAGAATGATTTCTGCCTGTGCTTTACTATAGGAATTGGCTTTACCGCCAATATTGATTTCCACATTGTTGTCCAGGTAACGGGATAAACCACTTACATCACCTTGTTTGATAGCGCCCACTACATCTTCAAATGGTCCGGCTACCGAATTATCTTCATGTGAGTTTGCCGACAGCGCAAATGCCGAAATAATTCCTCCCAACAACACCACCAGCACAATCAATAGCTTCTTCATTGTCAGTTTTTTTATTAGAAAGTAACTTTAAATCAACACAAATTAAATGCGAAAACTATGCCAAACCCACTGCAAATCAATAAAATCACACCATCGTGGTAGCAATGAAGCATTAAATCATAACAGCAATTTAATATGTAAATATATTCGAATAACTGGTTATCAAAATGTAATCAGATTAAGAGGTATAGATAATTTTTCGATTAACTTTATTTTTGTAAAAAATTTAGAAAGTATTCAGCATCATTATCAGTACTTTCACCTCCCTTGAATTAATAGTATTAACCTTAACCAGACAGGTATGGAAAAGAAAAGAGCCATTCTCGTAATTATGGACGGATGGGGCGAAGGTAAAGTTCCTACGGCCGATGCCATTGCACAAGCACAGACACCTTTTGTAAGCAGCTTATATAACAAATACCCACACAGCCACCTCGTAACCTGCGGAGAAGCAGTAGGGCTGCCGGATGGGCAAATGGGCAACTCTGAAGTAGGCCACCTCAACATCGGCGCCGGAAGGATCGTTTATCAGGAGCTGCAGAGAATCAACGTAGCTGTCCGCGAAGGAGAACTGGCCAGCAATCCTGTACTGCTGGAAACCATGGCCCACGCCAAAAACAACAACAAAGCCCTACACCTGCTGGGCCTCGTAAGCAATGGCGGCGTACACTCCCATATCGAACACCTGAAAGCAATTACCTCCATCGCCAAAGCCAATGGCCTGGAAAAAGTATATATACATGCCTTCACCGATGGCCGTGATACCGACCCTAAAAGCGGATTGGGCTTCCTGGAAGACCTCCAGGCCCACCTGCAGCAGGCAACAGGTAAAATAGCCTCCGTTACCGGCCGGTATTATGCCATGGACAGAGATAAACGCTGGGAACGCGTGAAACTGGCCTACGACGCCATGGTAAATGGCATCGGTACCGGTACCCACGATCTGCTTACCGCCATCAAAGCATCCTATGCAGAAGGCGTAACAGATGAATTCATTAAACCGATCATCGTTCAGGATGAGCAGAACAACCCCCTGGCCACCATCCAGGAAGGTGATGCAGTACTCTGCTTTAACTTCCGCACCGACCGTTGCCGCGAAATCTCCCAGGTACTCACCCAGGAAGCATTCCCTGATTTCGGTATGAAGCCGCTGCAGCTGTACTTCACCACCATGACAGAATACGACAAGACCTATAAAAACGTTCATGTTATCTTCGAAAACGATAACCTGAACATGACCATCGGTGAAGTACTGGCGCAGGAAAACTGTACACAGGTGCGCATCGCGGAAACTGAAAAATATCCGCACGTATCTTTCTTCTTCTCCGGCGGAAGAGAAAAAGAATTTGATGGTGAACGCAGGATCATCGTTCCTTCTCCTAAAGTAGCGACCTATGATCTCAAACCGGAAATGAGCGCAAATGAAGTAACGGATGTCATCGTGCCTGTACTGCAGGAGAAATCCGCCGACTTTGTCTGCCTCAACTTCGCCAATGCCGACATGGTTGGCCATACCGGTGTATTCTCCGCCGCAGTGAAAGCCGTGGAAACAGTAGACCATTGTGTAAGCAAAGTGGTAACCGCCGCTCTGGCCAGCAACTACACCGTGTTTCTCACTGCAGATCATGGCAACGCTGACTACATGATCAATGCAGATGGTACTCCCAACACTGCTCACACCCTCAACCTCGTTCCTTTCTTTATCATCAGCAACGACTTCCAGGGTAAAGTAAAAGATGGTAAACTGGGCGATATCGCACCTACCATCCTACACTTCATGGGTCTGCCCATTCCGAAGGAAATGACAGGCAATCTGCTGGTATAGGATCGACATAAAAAATTCACGCAAAGGCGCCGGGCAACAGGAAGAAAAATTTTTTCCCGCCCGGCGCCTTTGTCATTCTACATCTTCCCGCTTTCACATCTTTGTGTGAAAAAAAATATCCCCGTCATGTAACTTTTCGTTCACTTCTCCCGTTTAACTAAAACCGTTTTGACATAATCTCAGTCTGACTGACTGATTTTCATATTTTTAGTGCTCTCGACAGATTTGCTCATGCATCGATGCGCCGTTTTTACGGCGCATTTTTTCTGACCCATATTTAAGTGCTAATTTTGTTGTATGAAACACTACCGCTACGCAACGGTACTATTGACCATATTCGGTTTTATAGCCTGCCACCAGGATAATATAACAACAAAAACGGCCTCCGGGGCCAAATTTGAGCCACTGCCAGCTTACTTCAACGGAGAAAAAGCACGCATCCGTGCCGGCAATTTTAACCTGCAGAAAACTGTCATGCTCAACGGTGCCAAAATAACCACCAACATCTCCGGAACAGACAGCACTGCCGTTCAGGATCTGCTTAAACCTTTCACTGACATAGATCTTAACAAACCTTCCCTCCGGGATGAATATGATACCTCCAGTCTGTATGATCCCTTCTCCGGCCGGAGATCCATCATCTATCAGTCAAAAGGGAAACAAACCTTCCCGTCTGAAATCACAATGGAACTCGATAAGAATGGGAATATACAACAGGTGAACATCCACTCCTACACCAGCAATATGGTGTATGAGTACCGGCAGGACCTGTTTTACCAGCAGGATAAAACCATTAGGATCGCTACCTTCCAGAAGATAGCTTTTCTGACACCGAAAGAAACGGAAGTCAGCGTAGCGATCACCCCTAAAAACAGGATGTAAACACATGACAGCAGCCGAGTTTCAACAAATATCACATACCATACCGCTCGATGCCGGTATCTACAAATACTACGACCAGGCAGGCACCCTACTCTATGTAGGCAAGGCCAAAAGCCTGCGTAAACGGGTAAGTTCCTATTTTGTTAAATATCACGACAGCTTCAAAACCCGTAAACTGGTGGAACATATCCACCACATCGAGTTTACCATCGTGGATTCAGAACAGGACGCCTTTCTGCTGGAAAACTCCCTCATCAAACAATTCCAGCCACGGTACAATATCAACCTGAAAGACGATAAGACCTACCCGTATATCGTTATCAAACATGAACCTTTTCCACGCGTGTTTTTTACGCGCAATGTGATAAAAGACGGTTCCGATTACCTCGGCCCCTTCACCTCTGTTGGCCGCGTCCGGGAAATACTGGAAGTGATCAAATACAATATCCCCCTGCGTACGTGCAACCTGAACCTGTCTGATCAGAACATCAAAAAAGGTAAGTTCAAGGTATGCCTCGAATACCATCTGGGCAACTGTAAAGGCCCCTGCGAAGGACTGCAGACCGAAGAAGATTACCGCGAAGGACTGATGCAGGTTAAAAACGTGTTGAAAGGCAACCTCGCACCGGTGGTCAACCTCTTCAAGGAACAAATGATGCAGTACGCCGCTGCTATGGAGTTTGAAAAGGCCGAGATCATGCGCAAAAAGATCGAAAGCCTGGAAAACTATTCCGCTAAATCCACTATCGTCAATACCCGCATGGGCAATGTGGATGTCTTCTCTATCATCAGTGATGGCAACCACGCTTACGTAAACTACCTCCGGATCCTGAATGGCACCATCTCCGATACCAAAACCGTAACACTGGAGAAACAACTGGAAGAAGGAGATGAAGAAGTACTCACCTACGCCATCGCCTATCTGAGGGATGTGTTTAAAAGTATCACTACAGAAATCGTAGTGCCTTTCCCGTTAGAATACCCGGAAAGCAATGTGACTATTACCGTACCCAAAGGAGGAGACAAAAAGAAACTGCTGGAACTGTCCGAGAAAAACGTCAATTACTTCAAGGACGAATTATACCGCAAGAAAATACTCCACCTGGAAGGCAAAAGCGATATGGAAAGAAAACAGGTACTGTACCAGCTCCAGGCCGATCTTGAGCTGCCAGCCTTACCTGAACATATTGAGTGTTTCGATAACTCCAACTTCCAGGGCAGTTATCCTGTATCCGCCTGTGTGGTGTTTAAAGACGGCGTAGCATCCAAAAAAGATTACCGTCACTTTAACATCAAAACTGTAGAGGGTATCAACGACTTTGCTTCTATGAAGGAAGTGGTATACCGTCGTTATGCCCGTTTGCTGGCAGAGCAGCAGCCATTGCCACAGCTGGTGATCATCGACGGTGGTAAAGGCCAGCTCGGGTCGGCCATGGAGAGTATCCGCGAGCTGGGCCTCATAGGCAGTATGACCGTGGTAGGTCTGGCCAAAAATGAAGAAGAAATATTTTTCCCCGGCGATTCAGAAAGTATCAAATTGCCCTTCAACAGTGAAAGCCTGAAACTCATACGTCGTGTTCGTGATGAAGTGCACCGCTTTGGTATTACCTTCCACCGGCAGAAACGCAGCAAGGGCACCTTTAAAAATGAGCTGGAAAACATTAAGGGCATAGGGCAGCAAACGGCTACCCAGCTGTTAAAAACATTCAGATCTGTAGCCAAAATCAAACAGCTTTCCGAAGAAGATCTTACCAATGAAGTAGGCGCCGCCAAGGCAAAGCTGGTGTGGAACCATTTCCATCAGAAAAGCTGATCTATACCGTTTTTTTCACCTGTTGCTGACAGGTGCTGATCGCCTTTTCGGCCTGCAGCACATGCCGGTTGATATGTGCTGTCATAAAACCGAAAGTATCCCCTACTGAGAGGCGAATAAACCGGGACAGTGAGGTGGCGACTTTAGCCTGCTGCAGATTGATTTTTTCCGCTCTCAACATCAGGGCTTCCATCATTTGTTGTTGCTGAACAAACTCATTGATGACTGTTTCCTCATCAGGTTGTACAGCGGGCAGATGTCCTTTGGGAGACTTCATGCGGGAGCGCAATTGTCCGTCAGGCTGGGGTTGCATTTGTTTCGTAAACCAGGCGCCCAGCCAACTGCTGCGGAAAACAGGTGTTGGCTGACTGCCTTTCTGTTCTGCTTCAGTGATGGCTTTGTCGAGTGCCGGCAGGTAAAAACGGCCGTAAGTATTCAGATGTTCCAGACATTGCAGTGCGCTCCATTTACCGGGCTGGGGCTGATGCTGCAGCATGGCTGAAGACTTTTCACCAAAGCGGCTTTCAGCCTTGTATTGCGCCGCGACTATCTGTTTGCGCAGGTCTTGCAGTAATGCTATTGTGTTGACGGGGGTCATATCCATAAGATTTACCACAAAACTACCTATAGTGCCCACAGAAAATGTTGGTGCAGATCAAGATTTTACAATTTTACAGATCGCAGGAGTTTGCTGAAAGTGGCCGGGTCTATGCCCAGGTAGGAGGCCAGGTATTTCTGGGGTATCAGCTGTAATACATGCGGGCTGCGGGTGAGCAGGGTCCTGAACTTCTGTTCTGCGCTATAGGAGAGTATTTCCTTATGTCTTTCGAGGATGCCGGCCAGCGCAGCCGCAGTACCAATCCGTACCCATCTGTCAATCAGCGGATACTGGCGTGTAAGGCGGTCGAAGTCTGTCCATGATAACCGCAGCATACGGCTGGGTGTCAGCGCTTCCAGGTACCAGGGTGAAGGTTTCTGCAACTGAAACGAGTCTACCACACCGGAAAAGGAGCCGGTATAAGAAAAAAGAATGGTCACTTCCTTGTCTCCCTCGAGGCTGAACAATCGTTGTACACCGTCTTCCACGAAATAGATATACTTCTCCACTTCACCCGCGGCGGTGATCATATCTTTTCGTTTATACTTCACCGGAGTCCAGCAGGCTGCGAGTGCTTCCCATTCGATATCGGGAAGTGGCATGATGCTGAAGGCGGTTTTATGCAGTGCGGAAGAAATCATATGCTGTATACAAAATACGAATAAAGCACGAAGGTCCGGGTGGTAATCACCCAGACCTTCGTGCTATTATGTGTTTGTAATGATATTAGTATTGCCAGAGATCCTGTTCTTTGTTAAAGATACGGTCTTTGATGGATTGTCCTTCGAGGAGTCTCATCACACCGTCTTTAATGTAGTCTTTGATCTCGCGGTTGTAGGTGTTATTTTCCTTCACTATGTAACTACCGAAGAAGCGCATTTCGAAAAGGTCTTCCCAGCTAATAGTGGAAGCATCGTTATTCTGGTTATATACATCGTATTTGGCCAGGGTAGGACGCAGGTCAGGATAATAAGCCCAGAACAGGGGGATAGAAGCGCGGACGCTACCATCTTCGTTCATACGGGATACCATGGGAGCAATACCGAGGATACGGACTTTAAGGGCAGAAGCTTCTTTGTCGAATACCCATACTTCTTTGATTTTGTACTGTTTGATGGTACGTGGATCGAAGTCGTCGCGGGTGGTCACCATTTTTTCTTCGCCGGTTACCGGGTCGATACTGCGTACGGTCCTTTCTTCACCGGAGATCTTGGTAAGGATCTCAGAATAAGGCATTACAGTGGTGAAACGGTCATCGATAGGGTTGAAGGCCTCTATCTCTTTATTTTTGATAGCGGTCAGCAGAATATTGATAAACAGCTGGTTGTTACCACTCTCATCGTCAACGTTGTATTGGAAGGGGAGGTTTATTTTCTCCCTTACGTCGATCACCTGCCATACTCTTTTTTCCCAGAAACGGTCATCCTCGCGGATATAGTCGTATACGATGGGAACGCGTTCTCTGGCAAGGTTTCTTTCCACTACACCGTCGACACGCAGTGATTTGCGTGGAGTGTCTACTACCGGGGCAGTGATACCATCCGGCCGTTGAGATGCAGGCTGAGCAGGAGGTGGCGCAACTGCATTACCTGTTGCGGGGTTTACTACCGGCGCATTCGGGTCTTGCTGAGTTGCTTCTGAAGCAGTTCTGCGACGGGTTGTACCGCCACGTCTTTGCGCCTCTGCAGCTGTTGCCATCATCACCAGCAACATGGTGCACCAACCGATTCTGTTAAATATTACTGCTCGCATATTTCAGTAAATTATGACCTGTTAATTTAATTTAAATATTGTGCTTGGCATTGTACGAACAACACCATCCGGGCCTTTTACTTTTACGTTTTCGAAGTAAACTTCATCACCCGGACGCAGGGAACGAATGGAAGCAGCAACGTTGCTTGGGAAATAAGCGGAGTTAGCTTCACCTTCCAGGTAGTCCTTACCTTTAGCAGATACACCGATACGGTAACCTACTACGTCGTATTTTACGCCTTCAAATTCGAAGTCTTCCAGTGCAGCAGCAAGACCCATCTGAACTTTAAAGTCAGCTGCTTTCATGCTGCCACCTTTGTTGAATCCCACTTTCAGCACCGGATCCGGTACTCTTTTTACGCGGAATTCTTTCTGACCCAGGCTTTTCACTTTACCGTCGATGTTGGCTACTACGTTGATCACCGCTTTACCAGGCTGGCTAACGGTTACAGTGTATTCACCGGAGCCGCGTTTGGTAATGTTTCCACCATTGATGGAAGCAGAAACGGCTTCAGCAGGTACACCGGCAGCAGAGATAGAGATTGGGTTCTGCAGACCGATATAGAGCACGTTCATCTTATCGGCAGAAATGGAGGTGGTAGAAGCACCTACGTTGTAAGTTTCTGTGAAAGACTGAGTGATAGGATCACCACCAGTTGGGTTAGGCAGAGAGATAGTACCGGAGATGGTTTTTTCACCCAGGCCACTCACAGGGAGGGAGTAGGTAGCTAAACCTTCAGAAGCGGTAATGCTCTGACCATTAACGGTGATAGTTGGATTAACCGTGCTGCTGTAAGCACCTACTGCGATTTGAGCAGTGAGGGTCTGTCCAGCCATCAGGTTTTTAGAATTAAGGGAGATAAAGGGTCTGATTTTATCGAATTTGAAGTTCTTCGCATCAATCTGGCGATAGAGGTCATCGATAATAGCAGACTCAGAGTTTTTGATATCATTCTGGAATTTACCCAGGATGGTAACCGCAGCAATGGTAGGTACCATGTTGAAGTGGTAAGTAGTCCATGTTTTAGGACCAGCACCGGTATGATCGTCACCGGTGGATTTACCCACTTCAATTTTCAGTGGTAAAGTTTTTTCAAATTTCGCTTTGTCTTTAGCTTCAACGAAGGCGAGCAGCTGGCCACGCAGGGCAACCAGTTTAGCTTCCAGTTCAGGACCTTTTTTCATGTTCTCCATCACGCGGGTAGGAGCGTCCAGACCAGCTTTGTCTTTGATATCACCGTGTTCGTCCTTACCACCGCTTTCAGTGATGATGAGGTCTTTCAGTGACTCAATGTATTTATAAGCATCGTCAGAGAGTTTTTTCACCTGTTCAGCTTTTGCTTTCAGGGGAGCCACTTTCTCAGCGTTATCCTTCATCTGTTCCGCAAACTGCTGATAAATCAGGTTGTTTTTATCGGTAAGGGAACCGTTGGAAGTAACGATAGAGTTATTGACGATGTTAAAAGCGTTCAATATTTCAGCAGAGACGTTCAACGCAAGCATGGCCGTTAAGACCAGGTACATGATGTTGATCATCTTCTGCCTAGGATCTTTAGGTAGTGCCATAGTTTTCTTTCAGATTTAATTGATGATTGGTTAAACTATAAGCAGTACATTATCTGTTTCCGTGCATGGCAGTCAACATGTTGCCATAGATAGCATTGAGGTTGCTCAGATTTTTTGCCAGCAGGGTAATTTGTTCCTGAGTTTTCTTTGCATCTTCGATGCTGCCGCTCATTGCAGAAGAAGCTTTTGACAGGTTGCTGTAGAAAGCGTTCATCTGTTTGAGGTGGTTGTTGGTATCCTGCAGTTCGAGCTCGTAGATGGTATTCAGGGAAGCCAGATTTTTGGTCATGCCCTGCATTTGCTCGTGGAAACTTCTGGTAGACTCAGATGCACTATTGAAGGAAGATACAGCGGAAGCAGCAGTAGTGTAGGCGTTAGCTACGTTACCGATTGCAGCAGCAGCTTCTCTTGTTTTCTGAGTGTAGTCACCGGTAGCAGCTACTACGTCGCTGATATCTCTCATTTTATCAACGGTAGTTCCCAGTTTCTGGAAGTTTTCGCTGAGGCGTTGCAGATTAGCAGGAGTGATGTCTGCTTCCTGCAGCATTTTGTCGAGGCCGGCTACTGCGGGGCTACCTGCAACCGCTACTACCTGGCCTTCTGCATGGGAGGCACCGGAATCAGGTACAAATGCGTATACGAAAAAGATGAGCGCTTCTGTGCTCAGACCTAAGATCAAAGCGATATCAGCACCCCTCCAGTGTTGCAGTTTAAATAATGCTCCGATAATTACAACGGAAGCCGCAATACATACGAAAAAGTTCAGCCATTTAGCTTTGTTAGGATTCATAGCCATAGGTTAAAATTTACTGGTTAAAGTGTTTAGTGTTAAAGTTCTCTGTATGGAATAGTTATTACTCACTGATTTGCTTACGGTGTGCATAAATAATGGCTTTACTGGTTAAACAATACCGGTTATCAGCTATTACTATTTGTGTTTGTTTCTTCTGCTCAGCGCTATCGTACAACGGAAACCAACATATGATTTTGCACTATCCTGGTATTCATAAGTTCTGGTACCTGTCTGCAGGAAGTATCCTACGTCTTTCCAGGAACCGCCTCTGATGGCTTTACGTTTCATTTTCAACGGAGCATCATCAGGAACATCCATTCTCAGATAAGGGTTCATATCAGAGGTAAAGGAATAGGCGTTTTCATAGAAGATGTCGGCAGTCCATTCAGCAACGTTACCTGCCATACAGTAAAGACCGTAGTCATTAGGCCAGTAAGCATCTGCGCGTACGGTATAGAAACCGCCGTCTTCCGGATAGTTACCGCGGCCAGGTTTGAAGTTGGCCAGCAGACAGCCTTTTTTATTGCGGATATAATAACCACCCCAGGGATAAGGTGTTTGCTCTCTTCCGCCACGGGCGGCATATTCCCACTGTGCTTCTGAAGGCAGCTGGAATTTGTCTTCCGTGAATAATTTTTTAGAGTTTCTGTAATCTTCCCAGAATTTACTTCTCCATTCGCAGAAGGCAGTAGCCTGGTGCCAGTTAACCCCAACCACCGGATAGTTGTCGAAAGCCGGGTGCCAGAAGTACATACGGGTCATCGGCTCGTTGTAGGCGTATGAGAAGTCTCTGATCCAGCACAGGGTGTCCGGATAGATGGGAACGTCTTTCTTTACGATAAACGTAGAACGGGGCTTGCCGAAGTTTTCCCTCAGTTTGGCCTTGTCCCAGTTAAAGGTTTCCTGGTGGTAGATCAGTTTTCCAACGTCTACGTCTTTACGGCCGTACAGCCTGTCGGCTTCAGAATAGATCATCGCGTCCAGTTTCTCTACAGTCGCTTTATCGCGCCAGTTGATCTTCTGTTTCCAGTCAATGATATCCTGCCCGTCGTCATGCTTTACGTGGCCAAGCAGAATGTGCGCAATAGAATCCTGAACCCATTGTACAAACTGGCGGTACTCGTTATTTGTAATCTCCGTGGCGTCCATGTAGAAGCCGGAAATTGAAATAGACTTGTTACGCGCTGTGTAGGCATAGTTCACATCCTCATCGCTGGGGCCCATGTGAAAAGTTCCCGCGGGAACATAGACCATCCCGTAAGGTACAGGGGGGGTGTACTTTGGTCTGGGGCTTACGCCGATCAGTTGCCCTTGTGCGTTTTTGGGGCCTTTACTACCGCCACAGCTGGCCAGCAGGGAAACCAGCAGAACTGCCAACAGACCTCTTAAATAGTTAAGCTTCATAAGGGTAGCTTTCATCAGAATATGTTTTTCTATTAACCAGCCTGGTGCTTTTTGCCTGAATGCAAGGGAACACATTTCTCATACTATCACCCGCTTTGTTTATATGAAAGATAGCAAATGTAATAATAAAATTTAATTTGTAGTCACTTTTTATCCAACTTTTTCAATTCCACATACCTTGGTTCGGTAACTAATTTAAACGTATTTTTTAACATTTTATTATATCACCGGTCCAACATTTATTTCCCTTTACCTACCCTTATAACGGGCAAGTTACATAATTATTCTATTAAATTAATAATTTCTTGTATATAAAAAACCGGCTTAATACAATGATAATCCTTGCATAAATAAACTAATGTGTCGTTTTCCCGGTATCTATCCTGTAAGAGCGGAATATCCGGCTGATCTTTTTCAGATCCGATTAAAATTCTGAACGGGATAAACCAGTTACCCGCCTCATTCATTCTGGCCTTGAAATCTTTTCCTACAACTGCTATTTCCGGGGTCCCTTTTACAAACTGGAGTAACTGGCTCGCCCACACGCCGAAGGAGGTTGGATATCTTACAATCGTCTGGGAAATACCGGATAACGCGGCTACCGCTTTATTTCCCCAGTCTTTATTATCGAAAACAACGGAAAGGTACCAAAGGTTTTGCGCCATCAGTGCATTGCCACTGGGTACAGCCCCATCATACACTTCTTTTTTACGCACAATCACATCGTCCTGTCCTTCAATAGTATAGTAAAAAAGATGACCACCATCACCAAAATGATCGTTTACAAAAGCCGTGATATCATGCGCCTGGTGCAGGTAACGGGTATCACCGGTCACCTCCTGCAGCGCAATCAAAGCCCGTATCAGGCAAGCATAATCGTCGAGGAAAGCAGGATACTTGGCCTGGCCGTTTTTCCAGGTATGATAAAACGCCTGCGAACCATCCTGCTGGCGGAAATTCGTCAGCAGAAAATCCATATTGCGGACAGCCATCTCCCGGTAGGATTCATCCCCCAGCGCAGCATAAGCCCTGCAACAGGCATGTACCATCATGGCATTCCAGCCCAACAGTATCTTATCGTCCAGCCCCGGACGCACCCTGCTATCCCGCACTGCCAGCAGTTTTTCCCGGCAGCCTTTCAGCATGGCGCCCAGCACTGCCGGATCATAGCCCTTTTCAGCGGCAAACTGCTCCAGCGGCGGCTGTATCCATAATATATTCTGTTCTTCCCAATTACCATGTTCAGTCACATCATAAAACTCACAGAAAGGACCAGCCTGTTCTCCCAGAATATGATGTATCTCTCCCTTGCTCCAGGTATAAAATTTACCTTCCACTCCTTCAGAGTCCGCATCCAGCGCGGCATAAAAGCCACCTTCCGGAGCTGTCATCTCTCGGGTGATGAAGGTCAGGGTATCTTTCACCGTTTGTGCGTAAACGTTATTACGGGTCAACTGCCAGGCATCACACAACACATCTATCAGCAAGGCATTGTCGTACAACATCTTCTCAAAGTGCGGGGCCAGCCATTTTTCATCAGTGGAATAACGGGCAAAACCACCGCCCAGCTGGTCATAGAGGCCTCCTTGCAACATTTTGTCGAGCGACAGCAGCGCCTGTTGCAACGCAGCAGGATGCCTGAAAGCATGGTGATAACGCAGCAGCCAGCCAATGGTAAAAGTCTGCGGAAACTTGGGAGCCCTCCCAAAGCCACCCCATACTGTATCTGCCTGCTTCAGGATATTTTCACAAATGGTATCACACTGCTGACGGGTAAACAGCTCTTCGCGGGGAATATTGATATTAATGCCGGATTGCTGGCCAAACTGGCTCGACTGGTCTATATGCTGGGTGAGATTGTCGGCCTGTGTTTCGATCTCTTCCCTTTTGTTGGCAAACGCATCGGCCAGCGCCAGCAGTACATCCTGCCAGGAAGGCCGGTTATAGGCTTTTACCGGTGGGAAATAAGTACCGCCATAAAAAGGTTTTTTATCAGGGGTGAGAAACACGTTGAGGGGCCATCCTCCTGCGCCGGTCATCGCCTGCACGGCATCCATATAAATATGATCCAGATCGGGCCTTTCTTCCCGATCAATCTTGATATTGATAAAATGTTGGTTCATGATGCCGGCGGTAGCCGCATCCTCAAAACTTTCCCGCTCCATCACATGACACCAGTGACAGGCGGCGTACCCAATGCTCACCAGGATAGGTTTGTCTTCTGCCCTGGCTCGTTCCAGTGCCTCTTCTCCCCACGGATACCATTCCACAGGGTTATGCGCATGCTGCAATAGATAGGGACTGGTTTCACCTGCAAGTTTATTCATGGAATCCGCTTAAATGGTTGAATTGGAACAGTTGATTTGCTAAAATATACGGTACAAAGAAATTTATTTTTGGCCAAGATTAAAAAAGATTTTGACAGATTTCCTTTACCGGCGGAAAGATTTTTCAGGGAATTGATGAGAAAGGGAGGGGAGGAGAGAAGGCCAATGATAGTAGATGAGGCCCTACTGCGCTGGCTCTGCAGTAAAAAAACCAGGGATGGCAAATGCCATCCCTGGAAAACTATTTATGCGACACTATTCGCTTATTTCTTGTTAACAGTTGCCAGGTACTGGTCCAATGCGGCCGCCATGGAGGGAGCCTGTGGAGCAGGAGCCTTGACATCCAGTCTTAATCCCGCCTCTTCCACTGCTGCGGAAGTAGTAGGCCCGAAGGCCCCGATACGGGTACCATTCTGTTCAAAAGATGGTACGTTCTCAAACAGTGATTTCACACCGGAAGGACTGAAGAAAACGATCATGTCGTAGCTTGTCTTTGCCAGTATCTCCTTTACATCGTTGGAAACGGTTTTGTAAAGGGTAGCAGTAGCATACTCACATTTGTTCGCTTTCAACCATTCTTCGATATCCTTTTTCTGACTGTCTGAGCTGGGAAAGAGAAACTTCTCATTATCCCGGTGTTTGTTCATCACTTCCAGCACACCTTTGGTAGAACCGTCAGCTCCGTAAAACACTTTCCGCTTACGATAGAGGATAAACTTCTGCAGATATAAAGCAACTGCTTCTGTAATACAAAAGTACTTGCAGTCCTGCGATACTTTAATCTTCATTTCCTCACAGATCCGGAAGAAGTGATCCACTGCATTGCGACTGGTGAAAATAACCGCCGTAAAAGTCAGTATATCAATTTTCTGTTTCCGAAACTCCTTAGCGGGTAAGCCTTCCACCCTGATGAATGGATAAAAGTCCAGTTTTACATTGAACTTCTTTGCCAGATCAAAATAGGGAGACTTTTCTGTTTCAGGCTTAGGTTGAGAAATTAGGATTGACTGAATTTGTTTACCTTGCAAATCTTTTTTTGGCCCGCCTTTAATCATACTTTATTTTGCTCTTGTGTTAACAATAGGCAGTAATCAGGGATTACCAGTTAACCAGATATTCAGTAACACCTTTGTCAATATTAGTACCGGCGCTACTTCGAATGCGCAAAGGTAAAGAAAAAAATGCAATTTACTGAAGGATAGGTACTGCTTTACTAGAGAATAAGATCTAATATACCGATATACAACAAGTAATGAAATGAAGAATATTGAAATATATAGGAAAGTACGGGCAATTTCTGCATCACAAAAAGCTAACACGACCAGAAAAGGCACCAATAATACCCCCAATATCTTGTTGATCAGATATAAGATAAAGATGTAGGCATCAGCCAGCTCGCTATTACCAAACAACCACCCACAGAAGCGCAGCATTACATATTTAATACCGTATACAACCGCCACCAGAACAACCAGCCCCGGAATCAACAACCAGGGTTCTGCCTGCGGAAACACCTGTTGCCGGTACAATACCAGATACAGATATACTCCCAGCGATATCGCAAAAAATACATTGAGCAGCATATTCGGGAACGGCGCCTGAGACAGCTGATCTTTCAGCTGCCGCTGACTCAGCGTGGGATTAAGAAATGCCCGGAAAAGGTCTGTAAAATACTTGGTATAAGACAGCCGGATAATACTCAGCAACAACACAATACCAGCCACCACATATACCAGCCAGTCCAGGTTACGGTAGGGCCGCAATGGGTTGGTATCATAAAATACCGGTCTTCCTGGTTTCAGCAAAATATTCTCAGCCGCCAGCTTTTTCAGGTACAGATCATATGCTGATACCGGCTGAGGCTTGGGAGCCGCTGCCACAGCGCTACTGTCTGTTTTATGTGCACTGGTGTCTACCGGCAGGAATGTAACGGGCAGGGCCGCTTTGCCAGCTGTATCCCTTCTTACAGCGATACCTGCTGTATCTTTTCTAACGGCAATCCGGGCTGTATCCTTCCTGACAGCCACCGTAGCAGGCCGTGGTTTGGGACGAAGTGAATCCGCCACCACATGCGTAGCAGCAGGCTTCTTCTTTTTAACAACGGGAGCAGGCGCAGCAGTACTGTCTGCTGTTTGCGCCATAAGCGGTAAGTAGCTGAAAATTAATAGAAACAATAACCAGTTGCGCACCAGGAAAATATTTTGCAATGTCTTTATAATCGGTTTTCCAATTTCAACGTTTGCCCTCATCACACCAACCAGAGGGCAATTAACAGTGTCCTGCTCACATAACAAAACTGAAACGTAATTTTGCTGTTTGCAAAGATATTAAAATAGTCCATAGTTGGCCGGTAAAACGGCAACAGCAGGCTATTATAAAAAACACGAATGGCTGGAATTTATTTACATATTCCCTTTTGTAAGCAGGCTTGTTATTACTGCAACTTCTATTTCTCTACTTCCCTGGCCGGAAAAGAAAAGATGGTGGAGAGCCTTTTGCAGGAAATCGACCTGCAGCGTAACTACCTCTCCGGTGAGCAGGTACAGACCATTTATTTTGGCGGAGGCACCCCCAGCCTGCTCAGTACAGCAGAGCTGAAGCAACTGTTATCCCACCTGTATAACACATTTGAAGTGGCTCCTGATGCGGAAATCACACTGGAAGCCAATCCTGACGACCTCGATATTCCTAAACTGGAGGCACTTCGGGATGCCGGTATCAACCGCCTCAGCATTGGTGTGCAGTCCTTCCACGAAACTGATCTTCGCTGGATGAACCGGGCCCACAACAGTCAGCAGGCGCTGGAATGTATCACCAATGCCCAGCAGCTGGGTTTCCGGAATATTACGATAGACCTGATCTATGGCGGTCCTACCCTCAGCGATGAAGGCTGGGAACAAAACGTACGGCAGGCCATTGCACTGGGCGTCCCACACCTGTCTTGTTATGCGCTGACGGTAGAACCCGGAACGGCACTGGACCATTTCATCCGCAAGAAAAAAATGGCTGCCACCGATCCGGATAAGGCAGCCCGTCATTTTGAGCAGCTGATGCAATGGCTGGAAGCAGCCGGCTATGAGCATTACGAGATATCCAATTTCGCACTGCCTGGCTGGTATTCCCGGCACAACAGCAGCTACTGGCAGGGCCGTTCCTATCTTGGTCTGGGGCCCTCCGCCCATTCCTTTAACGGCCATTCCCGGCAATGGAATGTGGCCAACAATGCGATCTACATGAAAAGCATTGCTGCCGGCCAGATACCGGCAGAAATAGAAAACCTTACCACAGCCATGCAGTTCAATGAATACATCATGACTTCCCTGCGCACCTCCGCAGGATGTGACCTGGAATGGGTAAGCGGAAAATTTGATGCCGCCAGTATGCAACATCTGGAGAAGGAAAGCCGGCAGTTTATCAGCAAAGGCTGGATGATACAGGAAGGTAAGTATCTGCGGCTCACCAGGGCCGGCAGATTGTTTGCAGATGGAATTGCAGCAGAGCTGTTTTTATTATAAAAGCGTCACATCGCTTTCTATAAAAAAGAAAGGAGATCACACAAGTGATCTCCTTTCTTACTAATAATTCAATGTAAAAAGATATTACCAACCCAGCACATAAGCGAAGATCAGTGGCGCTACGATAGTCGCGTCTGATTCTACGATGAACTTCGGTGTATGGATATCCAGTTTGCCCCAGGTGATTTTCTCGTTGGGAACAGCACCGGAATAGGAGCCATAAGAAGTAGTAGAGTCGGAGATCTGGCAGAAATAGCTCCAGAAAGGAACATCTGTCCATTCCAGATCCTGGTACATCATCGGTACAACGCAGATAGGGAAGTCGCCGGCGATACCACCACCAATCTGGAAGAAGCCAACGCCTTTACCAGCGGAGTTGCTGCGGTACCACTCAGACAGGAAGATCATGTACTCGATACCACTTTTCATGGTAGAAGTTTTCAGATCTCCTTTGATGCAGTAGGAAGCGAAGATGTTGCCCATAGTGCTGTCTTCCCATCCTGGTACGATGATCGGAATATTTCTTTCTGCGGCGGCGATCATCCAGCTGTTTTTTGGATCGATCTCGTAATTTTCTTTCATTACACCGCTCAGCAGCAGTTTGTACATATACTCGTGCGGGAAATAGCGTTCGCCTTTATCATCAGCATCTTTCCATAATTTGTAGATATGTTGCTGGATACGGCGGAAAGCTTCTTCTTCCGGGATACAGGTGTCAGTTACACGGTTAAAGCCTTGTTCCAGCAGGTCCCATTCTTCCTGTGGGCTCAGGTCGCGGTAGTTGGGAACTCTTTTGTAATGAGTATGCGCAACCAGATTCATGATATCTTCTTCCAGGTTAGCACCAGTACAGGAGATAATATCCACTTTACCCTGACGGATCATTTCCGCGAAAGAAATGCCCAGCTCAGCCGTACTCATCGCACCGGCCAATGTCACCATCATTTTACCACCTTCCAGTAAATGTGTTTCATATCCTTTGGCAGCATCCACCAATGCAGCGGCATTAAAGTGGCGGTAATGGTGCTGGATAAATTGAGAAACGGGTCCCTTGTTCATGTCATTTAATCATTTATACATTAACAGCCTGGCTCATAAAGCCTTAACAGCTGGCAAAGTTAAGATAATTTTCCAAGGGGGAACAGTGAGATGGATAATAATAAAAAAGGCCAACCAGGGAATGGTCGGCCTTCATTCAATCAAAAGGTAGCACAACTAAAAACTAAGCTTTTTTGAGGTGGCTATAAACAGTTGTGGAGCCAGTGCCATCGGCCTTTAATACTGTCCAGGTGTCCTTTCCTTCGAGCGTAACAAAATACACCACATTTTCATTAGAGGAATATTCTACCACACAGAAAATACTGTCTTTCGGATATCTTTTGTTGATCCGTGTGGCCAGGGGCAGCGGCAGCTGTTCGGGCTGCAGGTAGCGGGAAGTGGCCAGCAGGGTACCAGCATCATCGAAGAAGGCAGTCACTTTGGAGTTGCTCATAGTGAATTTGGCAGTGAACGTTTTGTTATCGTCTGTATACCATTTTACTTCACTGGCTCCAGCGAAAGCTTCGGTGAAATTGTGCTGGATTTTGTTACTAACAGTAGTTTCGTATGTGTTAGCTAAGAGGGCTCCGGTACTCAGCAGGAAGGCAGCGCTCATTAAGAAGAAAAACTTTTTCATGTCGTAAAAATTTTATGGTGTTAATAATTTTTTTGAGTTGGTTTTTTGTTTTCGATGAGTCAAAGCTACGGCGGGAATGGACCATCGGTCAAGGCATACTTTACTGATGGAGGTACATGATAAGTTCAGGTATCCGCTAACGGACGTCCGCCTGACCGGTGGCGGACAACGGGGCATCTTCCGCAGCCCTGGCCTGTCTGTTGGTGCCACCTTGCCAATGTTGCATGAGCGTGTGTTAAGGTTCTGTTAAAGTGGATGAGAAATATGGTTCAACGTGAAAACTGGCATGAGCTCCTACATCAGTGGTTAAAACGATTGTTACATTTGTTATTCAAAACATTAACCGGGAGGCTTTATTCAATGAATTATCTGGCACATGCATATTTGTCGTTTCATCAGCCAGAACTGATCACTGGCAATCTGATCGCTGATTATGTGAAAGGACAACATCAACTGGAACAATACAGTCCGGGTATACAACAGGGTATCCGGATACACCGGGCTATTGACGCCTTTACCGATCAGCACCCTGTCACCAGTCAGGCCAAGACTTTTTTCCGTGCTTCCTGCGGTCTTTACAGCGGCGTGTTCACAGACGTTGTCTACGACCATTTTCTGGCGACCGACACAACCCGCTTTTCAGAAGACAGCCTGTACGATTTTGCAGCAGAAGTATATGATGTGATTACCGGTCAGAGTGATACATTGCCGGCAGATTTTCTGCGGATGTTTTCTTATATGAAGGAATTCAACTGGTTATTTAATTATAGACACAACGACGGTATCGAAAGAGCATTCCGCGGACTCAGCTCAAGGGCTCAACATCTGAAAAGCAGCCCTGCCATTGTATTTGCAGTTTTCCTGGAACACTATGAAGCATTACGTGGTTGTTATCAGGCTTTTTTCCCTGAGCTGCAGGCTTATGTGGAAAATTTGTTACAAAACGAAAACCGCTAACAGCATGTTAAAGCCTTGCCACCCACTTTCCTGATTCCATAAAAAAGGCTAGGTTTGGGGCCGCAATTTATCTGTTTTAAAAGAAAATAAAGTATCAAAGGATGTTTAAAAAAGCAATCATCTTTGCCTTTGCACTGGGATTATTTGCCGCCAACGCAGGAGCACAGGATAAAAAACTGCCGCCACTGGATGCCAGCCCAATGGACATGGCTTATTACCCTCCCATGTACCCTTATGTGGTAAAAGTAAAAGGAGAACCCGGCACCCTCGTTGCCAGGGTGATATATAGCCGTCCGCAAACAAAAGGAAGAGAAATCTTCGGTAACCTGGAAGAATACGGAAAAATATGGCGACTCGGCGCCAACGAAGCCACTGAAATAGAATTCTTCAGACCTGTGACCATCGCCGGAAAAAGTATTCCGAAAGGCCGTTACACCATGTACGCCATCCCAACAGAAAAAACATGGACCATCATCATCAATAAAGAAACAGATATCTGGGGCGCTTTTAAATACGATCAGCGTAAAGACGTTGTGAGAACAGCGCTTCCGGTAGTAGCACTCGACACCCCCATAGATGCCTTCACTATGGTATTTGAAAAAGGGGAGCCCGGTGCCAACCTGATCATCGCCTGGGATAAGGTAAGTGTAAGTCTGCCGATCCGCTGGTAACGGTGATGAATACTGATTCTACTGATGTTCCTGATGAGTGAAGATGAACAGGTGATAGATTAAAGCGGGATCAGTTTTGATAACAGAAAGATAAAAAGGAATCGCCCATTGATACTATTATCAATGGGCGATTCCTTTTTATTTATTTTGAATGATTCTACTGATTATCACATCCTTCGATCAAATCATCTGTCATCTTCGCTCATCAGGAGCATCAACAACATCAGCATTCATCACAGTTACAGTAGTATCAAAACTCATCACAATAAAAAAAGCGGTAAGAATACCGCCTTAAAAATTTTAACCATATCCTATGAAAAACCTGAACGAATGTATATCGAATATCCGTACCCGTTAGGGTTCATTTGGTGAATGATATAAAAATGTTCGTGAGCGTGCTAAATATTTACTTCAGTAAAATAAAAAAAGCTAAAATGGACAAATTATTGTAGGGCCTGTCAGGCGGTTCCAATCGCAAAAACTGAAGTATATTTGGAAAAACCACCAAAAATTGTTCATTATAAAATATTAAGACATGAAGCTGGGTACAAAACTCATACACGCAGGTGTAGCTCCCGATCCTTCCACCGGAGCCATTATGACTCCTATCTTTCAAACTTCCACCTATGTGCAGAGCGCGCCAGGTGTACATAAAGGGTACGAATATGCCCGTACCCAGAACCCCACCCGCGATGCCTTGCAAAATGCCCTGGCAGCCATCGAAAACGGGACACACGGTATTTCCTTTGGCAGCGGCCTTGCAGCTACTGACGGGGTCATGAAACTGCTGTCACCTGGCGACGAAGTAGTGGCTACCAACGATCTTTATGGTGGCACCTACCGTATCTTCACAAAGGTTTTCGAGCGCTACGGCATTAAATTCTCTTTTGTAAGCATGCGCGACGCTGAAAGCATTGCAGCACACATTACTCCCAAAACCAGGATGATATGGCTGGAAACGCCCACCAATCCGCTCCTGAACATCATTGATATAGCAGCCGTAGCCCGCATCGCCCAAAAGAACAATGTATTATTATGCGTAGATAATACGTTTGCTTCTCCTTACCTGCAAAATCCGCTGGACCTGGGCGCTGATATCGTATTACATTCTGCCACCAAATACCTCGGCGGCCATAGCGACGTGGTACATGGTGCTGTGATCGTTAAAAACGAGGAGCTGGCCAAACAGCTGTATTTCATTCAAAACAGCTGCGGTGCCGTTCCTGGTCCGCAAGACTGTTTCCTGGTATTACGCGGCATCAAAACCTTACATGTACGTATGCAGCGTCACTGTGAAAACGGTGAAACCATCGCCCATTTCCTGCGTAACCACTCTAAAGTGGACAAGGTATACTGGCCCGGATTTACCGATCATCCCAATCATGACATCGCTAAACAACAGATGCGCGGCTTTGGTGGGATGATGTCCTTTACGCTGAAGGATGATAACATAGAAGCAGCCAACCGCGTACTGAGCAACACCCATCTGTTCTCCCTGGCCGAATCACTGGGCGGCGTAGAGTCACTGATAGGCCATCCCGCCAGCATGACCCATGCCTCCATCCCCCGGGAAGAAAGAATAAAAAACGGACTGGCAGACTCCCTGATACGCCTTAGCGTAGGCATCGAAGACGCCACCGACCTGATAGAAGACCTGAACAAAGCCATCGGATAACGCGCTCATCAATCAGATTTTAATTCTTTCGGGGTAAAAATTATCTTTACCTGGTATATTATTTTACCAGAACCATATCCACAGCCTTTATCCACACTGGATGAATTAACCACCTGCAACGGTACCTGCGGTACTGCTGCAGGTGGTTATGGCCTTTGCCGGCTGCAGATGTACATGTGACAAACTATGAAGATCCAACAACTGAGGGACTTCCTGAATACGAAAGCGGCATATTACAATCATCCGGACTTTATTGCAAATGACCCCATTTGCATTCCGCACCGCTTCTCCGAATTACAGGACATAGAAATAGCCGGCCTCTTTGCTGCTATACTGGCCTGGGGCAACCGTACCAGCATTATCAACAAATGCACGGAGCTCATGCGCCATATGGACAATGCCCCCTATGACTATATCCGGCACCACGAGCCCAGAGAGCGCATGAAACTCATGGCCTTCTGTCACCGTACCTTCAATGGACTGGACCTGATGTATTTCGTGGAGTTCCTCCAACATTACTATACCAATATCACCTCCCTCGAATTTGCTTTCAGTGGCCATCTTAGCCCACAGGACGACAATATCGAAAAAGCACTCATCGGCTTCCATAAAATGTTTTTCTCACTGGAACATCCTACCCGAACGGAAAAACATATTTCCACCCCGGCCAAACATTCTGCATGCAAACGATTGAACATGTATTTGCGCTGGATGGTCAGGAAAGATGAAAATGGCGTGGATTTTGGGCTATGGCAAAACATATCACCATCACAACTGATATGCCCCATGGATGTTCATGTAAGCCGCGTGGCTGCCAGACTGGGACTTATATCAGATGCGAAGTCAGACTGGAAAACAGCAGTAGCGCTCACCCACGAGCTCAAAAAGCTGGACCCCGAAGACCCGGCCAAATTCGACTTCGCCCTGTTTGGACTGGGGGTAATCGAAAAATATGTTTGATTAAAATAAATTACGGTAATGAAAAGATTATTGGGCGCCATTACAGCTATGCTGACACTGTCCATCTCCGCCAACGCGCAGGATTACATGTCAGTAAACTACAACTTCAACAAAGGGGAATTATTTGAACTGGAGCAGAAAAGCCGCAGTGAAACTTACATGACCGTAAACGAAGTAGTACAACGCACCACCCGCGACTACAACAACATCATCAGCATCGAAATAACAGATGTACAACCTGGCAGAGCCCAGCTGACCTTCCGTTACAAAGAGCTGAAATTCAATTTCAACGCTAAAAACCAGAACATCTTTGTGGATGCCAAGGTCAGCAAACCGGACGAACCCTTCCAGGAAGGCCTCAAAAAATTGCTGAACCAGCCTTTCACCGTGGAATTACAAAGCACTGGCATTATCACTAAAATAGATGGTTTGGATAACCTGCTCGACAACGCTGCTGCAGCTTTCAGCAACCTCAAAAAAGATGAACAGGAAGCCTATAAAAAACTAATGAAAGACCAGTTTGGTACTGATGCCTTCCGCAGCTGGCTCGAACAACTGCTGATCATGTATCCGGTACACGGCATCAAAACCGGCACCCAATGGGAGGAAAGCGTTCCCCTTCGCGGTGGCCTGGTAGGTCGTGTAGACCTCTACTGGAACCTCCAGACCTGGGACTCCCAAACCGCTAAAATCGGTGGGACTGCCAAAATACAAACAGACAAGGTTCAAACCCTCACCCTGGAAGATGATATAAAAGCCACTGCCGAAATCAGCGGCTCTACCTCTTCCAATTACCTGATAGCGCGCAGCAGCGGCCTGCCCAGCATCTGCGTGCAAACCACCGAAATGAACGGTAACTACACCTATAAGGTCAATAAAGCCAAACGCATCAAACACGATCTGAAAGTACCGGTGAAAGTAGTTACCAACGCTTCCTATAAAATAAAACAAATGAAATAATGCATCCCGTCCCTGCTCCATATCTACAGGAAACAGTTGCCTGGGCGCAGCAAACCTTCGCGGTAAGCCTGCCCCCGGGAAATATCAGCTACGAACAACTGGAGGAAATGCTGGGCAGAAGACTGGAATATCTGATCAGTAATGACTTCCAGCAGTTCATCTTCTTGCTGTATCGTATAGACGTGGCCGAGAAAAAAGTAAAACTAATCCTGGAAGCCGCCGCCGCAACAGGCTTAGACCCTTATCGTCCCATCGCTGCACTGATCATTGAAAGACAACTACAAAAAATAGCATCCCGCGAAGCTTTCCGGCAGGATCATCTGCCGGATGATGAAGAGAGATGGTAAACACCGGGATACCTACATAAAAAAGCAGCAGAGATAAAATCCCTGCTGCTTTTTTATGGTTGAAGATACACACATCAGAACATCAGTTCCTTCACTTTCTCCTTGTCTTCCTTTTCTTTCTCCAGATCGAAGAAAGTACCGAATACCCTGTCCCAGAAAGCAGAACTTACACCAAACCCTTTTTCTTCGCTCTTATAGTGATGCAAATGGTGATTGCGCCACAATGGTTTCATAAACCTAAACGGTGGGTTCCAGGCATGGATGGCGTAGTGCATACTGCCATATATCAGGTAACCCAACAAGAAACCAGGGAAAAACATAAATGTATACTGCCGCAGAAAAATATACTGCGAACCGAAAATCGCGGAAGCGAGGATCAGACTCGGCACCGGAGGCATAAATAAACGTTGTTTGTCTCGCGGATACTCGTGATGGTTACCATGCATCACATAGATAAAACGCTGCACCCTGGGGCTATCGCTGGCAAAGTGGAACATAAACCGGTGCATGATATACTCAAAAAACGACCAAAATAACATAGCTCCGAAGAATATCAGGGCAACCGTTCCCACTTTAAAACCAAGTGTGTCGTGGCTATAATAAAGCATATAGCCGATGATGGGCAAATACATTCCCCAGATAACCAGAGGATGCGTTTTCGTCAGCATCTCCAGGTACTGGCTTTCAAATAATCTTGCCTGTCCTTTGTTCTTAATCTTTTCAAATTTCATGAATCCCAGTTTTAACGCGCAACAGTTACGGGAAAATGAATTAAAACCACTCTTATAAACCGGTGGATTACGTTCTGTGTCCCGCCGATTTCAGGTACAAAAGTACAACCTTCGTATTAATTGGAATCTTTTATTTATCCGTCAAAAAATTTTCAGCCGTAACACTACCGTTGTTTGTAATCGATCCGGAAATCCTGTAAATCCGGCTGGTATGCACGCTTTCGCTGCAATTCGTAATCATAAATGATTTTTCCGGCATCACGGAAGAATGGATAGCCATCCTCTTCATATTCATATTTATTGTCATTCAAAATACCATCGCGGTTTACATAGATCGTACCCGTCAACATGAATTCTACATTATGCTCAAAATCAACGATATAAGCGGCGTCCGTCAGGAAACCGTACGACCATCCCGTCTTATTGAATACACGTATATTAGACGGAATGCTATGCCCCGCCCCCTTAAAAAGAAAAAACTTCGTATAACTGTCAAAGTATTCCGATGTGTCATAAGCCGGGTAATCCGTTTCAGAAGGATACTGAGACATATAACGGTACAGGAACCGATAATCCTGCGGGATCAGCCTGAAACGTTGTGAAGCAGGCACTGACTGCGGAAATATAACAGTCTGCAACATCCGCTGAAGATCTTCAAGCGGAAGATTGTTATGTCGGGTAAAATCCATCGGCTCCGGCACTACGTTATCGTTCTTATCCATATATCCATGGCCAATTTTCACGGTTTTACCGAAATCATACTGCAGTTTACTGACTGCGGGCGCTTGTTCGTATAGCGTCTTGCCGTTATCCACAAAACGAATAGCATTGGTATGTCTGTTTTCTTCTTCAGACAGCGGCATAAAACGGCGCACTATACGGGCACGGCTATATCCTTTTTTCCACAGCCTTTCATGGATAGACTGCTGACCGATGAACTCATAGAGACGATTGTATGCATCGTTGTCACTCACCAGAAAAATCTTTTTGATATAGTGATGGATGGAAGGAAGGCCATTAGCAGCGGAACTATCTGTATGTACAGTCACCTGTCCGCTCCAGCTGCTGTCTGTCAGCATAGGCGTATTACCATCCAGGCCACGTACTTTCAGCTCCCGCAGCTTTTCCAGCGCCAGCACTGCAATAGGCAGCTTCACCGTGCTGGCCGGATTAAAGTACTGGTTGGCATCTACCTCCAGATAGTAGTTTTTAAAATGAGGCTTGTTGTTTGCATCCCGGTCAATCTGTGTATAGATCAACTGATACCGGAAGGAGTCAGGGTACTGCAGGATATGCCGCAAGGAAGGCGTAGCCTGGCGATCAAACATATTCTTCAGTAAGGTATCGGTACGGGGCTGCGCCTGCACAACAAACAGACTGCAGCAACAAAGCAGCATCAGCAAACAATTTCGCATAGTCAATAGTGGTTCTGATCACCAAAATATAAAATTATCAGCTGGCTGCTAAGAGCTTTCTGATCTTTTCGTTAAAGTTGCCTGATGTAAGGCCAAAATGTGTCTGTAAAGACTTATCCAATCCCTCGTCGGTATTTTCGGTTTTAAGCACCTCCAGCGCCTGCCGGATGCCCTCCCGACGGATCTTATCCTTCAGCAACAAGGCGTTAATAGTATACTTCAGGCTGATATCACCTACCATGACTGCTTTTTTAAAAGTCTGATATAAATCCTCTCCGGGATGATCCGCCACATATTTCTTCAGCACTACCAGACAGGCTTCAAAAGACTCTCCCCAGGCGCCATCAGCATAATAGGCCAATCCTTCTTCTGCAGCTCTGTTCACAGGCCTTGGAAGAAATTTAGCACAGTAAAAATGTACCAGGTCGTGCGCATACCAGGAACTGCCCACACCACTCATAAAAATATTATTGTCCTCATCCGAGTCACCCCGGCGCAGATAGTTAGCACTGGCATCATAGTCTACACCCTTGATACGCAGTAACTCCTGCGCATTACTGCAATCATAATACAGCAGTTCGACCGGCTTCATACCAAACCAGCCGGCCAGTTCCGTATTAAAGCGATCAAAACGCCTGGCAGCACCCATATCCAGCGTATGTGGATATACGTAGTGAATATTGCCCACCTGCTGCCGGTTCCAATCGCGGACTACCCAATCAATAGCCGGATAAAAGACGATCTTGTCCTGCCTGTCTTTGCCTACCATGCTGTATATTTTCCGGATAATAGGTTGCCCGTTGACCATCCCCATGAATCCCAGCTTTATCAGGTATTCACCTGGCTGCTTCAGCCGGATCACATTCAGCAACTGAGGCCGGAAAAAGTTGCTGTCGCTGTATTTTTTACTGTTCTCTATCTGTACAATTTCATCAAAACCCATCGCATAGTGCTTCAGGTACGCACTGTCGGTATAAAGGGAAGGTTGCTCCGGATGATTTTTGTCTCTGAGGAAACCATCCAAACTTACCAACATTCTTGTTTTCAGCAGACTATCTGCCGGCAGTACAGCCAGCGGGGAAACGGTAAAACGGGAATACTGTGCAGCAACACTCACCGGCATGGCCAGCAGCGCTAAAAAGGGCAGGAGCAGGGATCTCATGCAAAGGGTTTTTTAATCTACCTAATTTATGTAAAAAACAGCAGGAGCATCCTTATATTTGGCCATTCATACAACCAGAACAATACAAATCATGAAACTCGTTAGTTATTTAAGGGAAGAATCCGACCAGCTGGCCATACTCGTAGAAGGGCAGTTGTACAACACACAGGAACTGCATCCTGACCTGCCCAATAATATGGGTATGTTTCTGATGATGTGGGAAGATGTAATCGATATAGCCATAAAGGCAGATGCCGACCTGAAAGCAGGCAAACATCCCGGTAGTGCCAAAGGCATATCCGTAGAAAGTGTACAGCTGCTGTCACCTGTACCATTTCCAACGTCCTGCCGTGATGGTTACGCCTTCCGTCAGCATGTGGCCGCTGCCAGAAGAAACCGTAAAGTAGATATGATACCTGAATTCGATCAGTATCCTATTTTCTATTTTACCAACCACAACGCCATACAAGGCCCTGGTGATATCCACTGTATGCCTGATCACTTCGATAAACTCGATTTCGAACTCGAAGCAGCCATCGTAATCTGTAAAGCAGGCCGCAATATTACCGCAGCGGAAGCCGATGATTATATCGGCGGTTTTATGATCATGAACGATATGAGCGCCCGCACCCTGCAGATGGAAGAGATGAAGCTTAACCTCGGCCCCGCCAAAGGAAAAGACTTCAGCACTGTAGTAGGCCCTATGCTGGTTACACCCGATGAACTGGAATCGTTCCTGATCCCCGCTAAACCAGGTCATACCGGCAACAACTACAACCTGAAAATGACCTGTAAAGTAAATGGTATCCAGGTGAGTGAAGGTAATATGGGCGATATGGACTGGACCTTTGCTGAGATCGTGGAACGCTGCGCCTATGGCGTCAATATCCTGCCTGGTGATATCATCGGCAGCGGTACTGTTGGCACCGGCTGTTTCCTGGAGCTCAATGGCACCGGTAAACTCAACGATCCCAACTATACCGAACAGTGGCTGCAACCCGGCGACGTCGTGGAAATGGAGATCGATGGACTGGGAACCCTTACCAATACGATCGTTCAGGAAGATACCGATTTCTCTATACTGGCACTCAAGAAAAACGTATAGTCATGAAGGTTATTCCTGCTGAAATAAAGACAACTGAGCTGCAGGCTTATTTACAGGGAGCTGTGGCGCCACGGCCCATCTGCTTTGCCAGCACCGTCGATGTGGACGGACGTCCCAATCTTTCGCCCTTCAGCTTTTTTAACGTCTTCGGAACCAATCCACCTACGCTGATATTTTCACCATCACGAAGGGTCAGGGACAACACAACCAAACATACACTGGAGAATATTTACATCACCCGGGAAGTAGTGATCAACGTAGTCACCTACGACATGGTACAACAAGCCTCCCTGGCCAGTTGCGAATATCCCGAAGGAGTAGATGAATTTGTGAAAGCCGGTTTCACACCTGAGCCTTCCGAAAGGGTAAAACCACTCCGTGTAAAGGAAAGCCCTGTACAAATGGAATGTGTGGTAAAACAGATCATTGAAACCGGTACCCAGGGCGGCGCCGGCAACCTCATTATCTGTGAGCCCGTACTGATCCATATCAATGAGCGTATCCTCGATGCCAAAGGCAAAATAGATCCACATAAAATAGATCTGGTAGCCCGCATGGGCGGCGACTATTATTGCCGTGCCTCCGGCAGCGCCGTATTCGAAGTACCCAAACCCAACACACAACTTGGGATAGGCGTAGATGCGTTACCGTTAGGTATACGAAACAGCCGTATTCTGAGTGGTAACGACCTTGGCAAACTGGGCAATGTGCATGAAATGCCTTTTGTAGATGCTGCCTTCGAAGATGATCATCTCAAAAACATCATCCAGTATTACAGCATTACACCAGAGGAGATGGAACGGGAACTGCACCAGTATGCTAAAAAGCTGCTGGAAGCAGACAAAGTTAAGGAAGCCTGGCAAGTGTTGCTGAGTGCATAACAAAGCTTATCCAATAACAAAAGGCGCAAAGGATTTTATCAATTCCTTTGCGCCTTTTTCTTTATTGCTATTGATATTATTTCAAAACGTTTCCGAACACTTTCTTCAGAAGGTCAGTTGTTCTGGCGGCAGGATTAGCACGGATGGCTGCTTCTTCCTTACCGATCTGGTCAAACAGGGCATTCACGGCCATAGTGGTCACGTAGTCCTGTAAGTCAGGATTTACTTTATTGAAAGTAGTAGGCAGTTTATTGTATGAATTAACGATATCACCATAAAAGCGGGTGGCGCTGGTGCTATCCAGTGATTTTTTTATCACCGGAGAGAAAGCGGATTTCAGCTGATCAGTGGTTTTGCCTTTGAAATACTCAGTAGCGGAGTTGTTACCTCCTTTGATCAGATTAAGTGCATCCGTGAGTGTCATTTGTTTCACTGCGTTTACAAAGATCGGAGCGGCAAATCCTACTGCCTTTTCCGCAGAGCGGTTGATCTGGAGGATAGCCTGGTCTACCTGTGGGCCAAGGCCGATAGCTCTCAGCGTATTACCAATTTTAACAGCATCGGGAGGCAGGAGCAGTTTATACAGTTCGTTGCCGAAGAAACCGTCTGTTTTATTCAGATTGGCAATACCGTTGGTCACGCCTTTCAGGAGTGCTTCCTTGATAGCGGAACCAGCTTCGGATTCCGTTACGCTGGCGCCTGTAGTGCCGGTAGTGTTGCTGGTGGTGGTTGTAGTGGAGGTGTTGGACTTACTGAGTTTTTTAAGTTTGTTCAGTAATTGTGCCTGGCTGGCTTGCAGGCTGCAAACGCCCAGCAATACTAACAGTGTTTTTTTCAGCATAATGTTGTGATGATAAGTATTAATGTTTCAAATATAAAAATTTATTCGTGTATCGCTAAAAGCGGAATATGTGTCCGGTAGGCTAGTTTGGCGGTATTGCTCCGTTTGAAGATACTGTCAAACAACCCGTGCTTTTTAGGAATAGTGATCACCAGGTCGGCTTGAATACTCTCTGAAAAAGTCACAATCCCCTGTATAATATTTGGATTATCAATGAAGTGGTACTGTGGCTGAAAGCCTTCCAGCAAAGTATCCAGCATCAAGGTTTCAAAAGGCGTATCGGTGGTAAAGCGCTTATTTTCATGGTCGATATTGATCACATGCAGTTCAGCCTTAAACACGGTCAGCAGCTTCTTCAATGGTGCTATAGGTGTTGTGTCTGCTACTTTACAGAGGTCGCAGGCAAAAACCACTTTTTGTATCCCCTTGAATTTTGCCTCACCGGGAATGATCAACACCGGACAGGTGGTATGTTTTACTACATCGATGGTATTAGAGCCTACAAAGATTTCCTCCATCTTGCTGCCTCCGGTAATACCCATCACAATAAGCGTTGCTTCTTCTTGTTTTACCACATCGTTGATAGTAGCGGCCAGCAGGGTATTATCAGCGCGTGTCACAATGCTGACATCAGTTCCGGCCACAACGGTTAATTCTTTCTGCATCTTTTCCAATCCTTCCACAGCTGCGATCCTCAGGTCGTCAGGATTGACCATCGGAATAGAGGTAGGCACATCCGGTATGGGTACAATCAGTTCATATGCATGATACAACACAATGCGGTCCGCACCCAGTTGTCCGGCCAGCGCAAGCGCATAGGTAGCAGCATTGTAGGCGGTATCAGAAAAATCAGTAGGTACGAGTATAGTTTTCATATGACTAATTTTAGGATACAGAAAGTGATACTGGAAGTATTACTTAAAGTTACGATTGGAAACGGTATATGAGCGCTTCCGGGAGGATATAGAAAATATAATGCCAACCCTGATTTATTTTGATATTACTGATGCTTCTGATAGGGGAGATAAGAGCGAGGGAAGAGTTTTGGTGATCATTTTTTTATAGCGATAAAAGCAAAGGGCTCTTTGACATAATATCAAAAAGCCCTTTGCTTTTATATTCGCTTATATCTCCGTTTATCAGGAGTATCAGCGGCATCAGAATTAATCAGCGGTTAATGTTCTGGTCTCATCTGCGGGAAGAACAACACATCCTGAATAGAAGGCTGGTTGGTCATCAGCATGGTGAGGCGGTCTATACCGATTCCGATACCGGAAGTAGGAGGCATACCGTATTCCAGGGCACGGAGGAAGTCGTAATCGATGTACATGGCTTCATCATCGCCGCGTTCCATCAGTTTTACCTGATCTTCGAAACGTTCGCGCTGATCGATAGGATCGTTCAGCTCACTATAGGCGTTGGCGATTTCCTTACCGTTAACGATCAGTTCAAAACGCTCTACCAGTCCGGGTTTGCTGCGGTGTTTTTTGGTCAGCGGGCTCATTTCCACCGGATAATCGGTGATAAAGGTAGGCTGAACGTAGTGGCCTTCGCATTTTTCGCCGAAGATTTCGTCGATCAGTTTGGCTTTACCGAATTTGGCATCTACGTGAATGCCCAGCTGTTTGCACACATCGCGGAGCTGTGCCTCGTCCATACCGGAGATATCGAAGCCGGTATGTTCCTGGATGGCTTCGTACATGGGTACACGGCGGAAAGGAGCTTTGAAGTCGATGGTTTTATCACCTACCTGTACCTGTGTAGTGCCATGGAGGGCCAGGGCTACTTTTTCGAGCAGGGTTTCGGTGGTGTTCATCATCCACTCATAATCCTTGTAGGCGGCGTACATTTCCATCACGGTAAATTCCGGGTTGTGGGTACGGTCCATGCCTTCGTTGCGGAAGTCTTTCGCAAATTCGTAAACCCCTTCAAAACCACCTACGATCAGGCGTTTCAGGTAAAGCTCGTTGGCAATACGGAGGTATAACGGAATGTCCAGCGCATTATGGTGTGTAACGAACGGACGGGCGGTGGCGCCACCGGGGATAGGCTGGAGGATGGGTGTTTCCACTTCCAGATAGCCCAGGTTATTATAAAAGTCGCGGATGGTCTGGAGTATTTTGGTACGTTTTACAAACACATCTTTCACTTCCGGGTTGATTACCAGGTCAACATACCGTTGGCGGTATTTGAATTCCGCATCGGTTACTTCGTCAAATACCTGTCCTTCAACGGATTTCACGATTGGCAGCGGGCGCAGGGCTTTAGACAGCATAGTCAGTTCCCTGGTGTGGATGGAGGTAGCGCCTGTTTTGGTAATGAACGCATAGCCTTTTACGCCGATGATATCACCGATGTCCATCAGTTTTTTGAAGACGGTGTCGTAGGCAGACTTATCCTCACCGGGACAGATATCGTCGCGACGTACATACAGCTGGATACGGCCAGCCTTGTCCTGCAGTTCCACAAAAGCAGCCTTGCCCATATCGCGGACACTCATAATACGACCTGCCAGGCATACATCCTGGAATTGCTCTTTGGTGGCTTCCGAAAAGTTGGTTTTTATGTTAACGGAAGTATCATTAACCGGGTACTCTGCCGCAGGGTAGGGGTCGATGCCCAGTTTATGCAGCTCCTGTAATTTCTCCCGGCGTATAATCTCTTGCTCAGATAATTGTGTCATGTGATTATTTGTAAATGCCAATTGGAGTGCAAAAATAACTGATTATGGGGAGAATCTTATGTAAAAGGGCTGCAAGACTACAGCCCTCTTATTTTTTGACCATATCCTATGAAAACCGCGTTAAAGGTAGGCGCTTCCACTGCTATATATAGCCAGACTTCGTGAATGCCTTAATTTATCGGGTAACTGGCACCTTTCAGCTGGTGGCTGGCGGACCTTTGCTGCCCGCTTATGGAATTTGTTGGGGCTATTTTTTAGTTATGCTTATTTTCGCCAGCTATACAGCAAAAACTCACTGATTTACACATTTTTATGAGAAGCTTACAATGGTTGAAACCAGCCTGCCTGGGCGGAACCGCCCTTTTACTGGCTGCCATGCCCCGTGTGCAGGCCCAGGAAAAGCAGGACATTACATTTGAACAGGCCTTCAGAGGCAAACCAACTGATATCAGCAAACCTTTGCCTGTACTAAAAGGCTGGGCAGATGCAGAACACTATCTGGAAATGCGCCCTGATGCCGCCACTGGTCATGTACAAGCCATGAAAGTGGATGCCCGCACCGGGAAAGCGGAAATATATACTGCACCGGTAGATGGTCCCAGCGTAGAAGTACGTGACAACGATATTTATTATAAAAGTGCTGAAGGCAACAGCATTCGCTTGACCAACGACACCCTGGAGGAAAAGAACCCCACCCTGTCGCCCGATGGCAAAGTAGTGGCCTTTACCCGCAAAAACGACCTGTACAGTGTAGAAGTGGCCACCAAAAAGGAAACACGCTACACCAACGACGGTACAGATGTCATCTACAACGGATGGGCTTCCTGGGTATATTATGAAGAAATCCTTGGCCGCCCTACCCGCTACCGCGCCTTCTGGTGGAGCCCCGACAGTAAACAGATCGCCTATATGCACTTTGACGACCGCAAAGTGCCGGTATTCCCCATCTACAGCGAAAAAGGACAACATGGCTACCTGGAAAACACCCGTTATCCCAAAGCCGGCGATCCTAACCCTACTGTAAAAGTAGGAGTAGTGCCCGTTGGCGGTGGTAATACCGTTTGGGCCGACTTCAATGAACAAGACGATCAATACTTCGGTACCCCTTTCTGGTCAGCCGATAGCAAACAGCTGTGGATACAATGGATGCCCCGCAGCCAGGACAACCTGAAAATATACAGCATCAACCCACAGACCGGCACCAAAAAAGAGATCTACAATGAGGTACAAAAAACCTGGGTCAGCTGGTTTGATGCCGTGCCTTTCCTGCAAAATAATCAGGGCTTCCTCCTGCACAGCGATAAAACCGGCTGGTCACATCTTTACCTCCATAACATGGACGGCTCTCTGAAAAAACAGCTGACCAGCGGTAACTGGACCGTAAAAGATGTAATCCTGACAGACGAAAAAAACCAGGTTATCTATTTCACTGCCCGTAAAGAAGCGTCTACCCGTTTCGATCTCTATAAAGTGCATATGAAAACAGGCGTTATCACCCGCCTCACCTTCGGCAACTACAATCACAACATCAGTATGTCGCCAGACGGTAAATACTTCATTACCACTTATTCCAACCTGCAAACGCCTTCCAAAATGGCGCTGCTGGACAACAACGGTAAGATCATCCGCGAGCTGGGAGATAGCAAAGGCAGCAAGTTTGACCAGTATAACCTGGCCAAACCGACACTGACCACCTACAAAACCCGCGACGGCCTTGTACTGCCTATGACCATCACCATGCCGGTGCATATGCAGCCTGGTAAAAAATATCCGATACTCATCAGTATCTATGGCGGTCCTAATGCCGGTACTGTATACGACACCTGGAAAGCTGATCCTGGGAACCAATGGTGGGCACAGGAAGGAGTGGTGCTCGTAACTATCGACAACCGCAGCAGCGGACAGCTGGGTAAAACGGGGATGAATTATATCCATCGCCAGCTGGGTAAATATGAAATTGAAGACTATATGGACGCAGCCACCTGGTTACGCTCCCAACCCTGGGCCGATCCTGCTAAAATATGTATGACAGGCGGCAGTTTTGGAGGTTATATGACCTGTATGGCCCTCACTTATGGCGCGGATGTATTTACATATGGGATGGCCAATTTTGCCGTTACTGACTGGCAACTGTATGACAGCCACTATACTGAACGCTACATGGATACACCGGCTGAAAATCCGGAAGGTTATAAAATCACTTCCGTGATGACCTATGCCGATAAATATAAAGGCCTGCTTCGCATTGCGCATGGCACTATGGATGATAATGTGCATATGCAGAACTCTATTCAGCTGATCGATAAATTCGAAAACCTGAACAAACACTTTGAGTTTATCCTTTATCCCGGCGAGCGCCATGGATGGAGGTCTAAAAACGCACATGCCAGCCAGGAGATGTCCAGGTTTATTTATAACAACCTGCTGGACAAACCGTTTCCAGCTATGTTCACCAATAAATAAACAACATACCCGATCTTAATAAATGAGTCCCGGAGAAGTACCAACAGGTATTTTTCCGGGACTCGTTCGTTTTTATAACTATAAGTATTTGAAAATCAATAGTAGGAGCGTAAACAATCATCACACACAGGTGATAAGGAATAAACAGGACCAGGTAAAATAGGACCAAAAAACCTTACACAAGGGATGTAATTAATTGATTATCAGGTAAAAGGAAATAAATAAGTGGGAGATGATTGGTTTAGGGAGAAAAAAAACAGGGCTGCAAGACTACAGCCCCGAAAAATTTTAACCATATCTTTATTGAAAAACCTATCCCAAAGGTGGGCGTTTTTCTCATTAGGTGTTATTCCATTTTTGTGAACGATGCATTTTATTCGGGGAACGCGGCAAAAGGGACGGTGAACGTATATAGCATCTAAACATTTTATATTAATCAACAATATGTTGTTTTTCAACATATAAAATTGATTATCAGTACAATAGGCTAAAAAACTGACCGTTTTGTTGTCCTGTAAGGATCTGATAAGTCTGGCTCACTGAGATATTATTGCAGGTGAACGTAGTAAAACAGGGGGTAAATGAAAACGATTAAAGGGTACAAAAAATAAAAAAGGGTGGTAAGAATACCGCCCTTGTAATAATTTTAACCATATCCTATGAAAAACCTAAAACAAAGATATACTTAGGTTTTTAGTCATAGGGCCCCATTTCCGTGAACGCTTTAATATTGTTCGTGAAAAGAGGATAATGGTAAATATCTTATTATATTAGATAATTTGCAATATTATAAATATATAGAATTATTGATTATAAATATACATAGCATATTTATAATCAATAAGAAATGAAGATTTAATGCTTATTAATTAATTTTTTTTGTGGTTTGGGAAGAGATGAACCTGATAAGTTCCTGCGATAACCGTCCCAAAAAGCACGTTCCCCGTCTTTATCCTGACGTTGGGCCTTTAATTTTCACATTACATTTTATGCAATACGTTGCCCGTTTTTTACGGATTGTCCGGGTTGCAGCAATGTCACCTCCTTATCCTCCCCTAATACGCCCAGCACCAGGCACTCGGATATAAAATTGGCGATTTGTTTGGGAGGGAAATTGACGACTGCAATTATTTGTTTGCCCACCAGTTCTTCTTTCTGATACAAACGGGTAATTTGGGCGGAAGAACGTTTAATTCCCAATTCAGGCCCAAAGTCAATTGTAAGCTGGTAAGCCGGGTTACGGGCCTTAGGAAAATCATTGGCTTCAATAATAGTCCCTGTTCTCATTTCAATTTTTTCAAAATCCTGCCAGTTGATCAATTCCATTTCAGTCGTTTTACTAAATATAAAGGTCTTGCGGCAAATAAGCAACAGCCGGATCATACTTTGTGAAGAACGGTCAGGGAATGTGTTGAAATAAATTTATTATGCCCAAACTGGCATAGTTATTGTTTTTAATATTACAAATTTTAGGTTAAAAAATAGGTTAAAGCGAAAGAACCCCACCTGCAGAGGTGGGGTTCTTTCGTTTATGCGTTTATAACGGAGCTTATTGCATAGACAGGCTGTCCTGCATGGTGATAGGCCCGCTTACATTAATAATCTTTCTGTCGGTAAAATCTTCATTGGCGATCAGGCCCCAGCCATGTAAGGAATCGGTGGGGGTTTTAATGAAGACCTCTTTGGTAGAGTAGAAAACTTTCCTTTTAGGGTCCCAGTTCAGTTCATCGGTATTGAGCCGGTCGCCTCTTTTATTCACTACCACTACGTTTTTGGAAAGGAACACTGCTCCTTCGTCTTCCAGATAACGGCCAGTGTCGGCAACAAGTGTACTTTCCAGGCCCAGGGTATCGTTAAACATCAGCAGTTTAAGGCCTTGTTTGAACTTCACATAAGAAGGCTTGTCGAGACTTCTTTCCATGGTAGGCGCGGTCAGTTTGGCGTTTACCCTGCCTCCCTGACTATAGATAAGCAGGATATCCGTTCCATTTTCCACAGCAGCTTTTTTGGAATCAAATTCCATCACCGCCTGTATATCATTTTCACAGGCGACCGCTGTCAGCGCAATCAACAGATATATGAGTTTTTTCCTGATCATCCTGGCCAGGCCTTAATCGTATTTCTTCTTAATAAACCATCTGTCACTCAGCGTGAAACCAAGTGATACCCGGTAAACATTTTCTTTCAGGGCAGTATTGTTATTGCCACGATGTGCCACATCAAAGGCAACGTTGACCATACTATACTGGTTGGAGTAAGGCATACGGCGTACCGGTAATCCTGCACCTACTGTAAAGCCCAGCGTGTTCATATTCTGGTCGTTCAGCTTCAGGTAATCCAGTCCATAGTAGGCGCCAAGGCGGTAAGCCACCCTGTTCCAGTAACCACTGAGTGCCATAGCATTCGGTACAAACTGGCCACCCAGCGACACCTTCCAGCTGTTCTGGAGAGAATCTGCCTGACCAAATTTGGAGAACTTACTCCACTGAGTAGTATTAAAATCCATACCTACCATCCATTTGTCCAGTTTACGCAGCATAAAGCCGGCGCCGAAGTCCTGAGGATACACAACAGTTCCTTTAGGTCCTTTTGCATACTGAACAGTGTCGAGGGAAGTAAAGTCGTTGGTAGACGAGTTATACATGAGCGTCTCGCTCAGGGTTTCCTGGCGAACCGTCATATTCTGCTGCAGGCTTCCGGAAGCACCCAGTGTCAGGTCCATTTCCTTGTTCAGTTTGGCCCTGTACTGTACCCCTAATTTATAAAAGAAGCTGCCGTAGCTGATACGGGTCATATGCCGGGAAGCGTTGATATCACTCACCGGATAGATCACACGGGTATTGTTTTCAATATTACCGAAGAGATAACCCACGTTGACACCAATGCTGAAGTTGCCAATACCAACACCGGTACCTGCATACAGCTGGTATAGACCACCACTGCCCTGGTAGCGGTTGGCCACCGGCATCTTCAGGGTATCATAAAAGATCTGGTCTTTAGATTCCTGGATGTTGTAGGAAACTCTGGTCACCGGACGCAAACCCAGGTTGAGCCCCCATTTCTTCTTGATGGGAATACCAATCTGCAGATAAGAAAGGGTACCAAAGCCAGAGTTGAAGCTGGCAGTTTTGTCGGTGATAGACCGGGAGCCTCCTTCTATGCCCACATCAAAAGTGGTGAGCATAAGGTTGGAATAGCTGGCCGGATTTAAGAAGTTAACGGATTGTGGATCCCCGTATGCCTGGGACACGCCACCCATACCGCGATTTACCGTATTCTGGTTGTTATTCAGATCGCCTAATCCATATCGTGAATAGGGTGAATTATCCTGTGCTGTAGCATTATTTGCCACCAGGAACAGTCCAACCAGGAAGCAAAGAATACTGACTTTAGTCCAATGCATTTCGTATCAGAATTGAGTTTAAACCCTTGTCCAGTGAAAATTATGGGTCTGCAAATATCTACTTTTTAAGGCGGGAAGCAAAAAAAACCAAATTCGGCCCTGTTAAAAGCGCGTTAAAGTTGACATTCCCGAAAGCTGAAATCCTTGCCAGACAACCATTTCACCTCAAAAATATGTTTTTTCGGCAATATCTTCAGCGGAAAATATCCAGTTTAAAAATTTACAGATCACCGGCAGAGAGATTTCTGAAATGACCGTTGAGTTTCACTCTTTCTTTCAGTCTTTCCATTTCGGCCATCATCGGTATTACTTTATGCAGATGCCGTTTGAGATATTCCAGTCGTTGCACCTCATAAAAAAGATGTAGCACTTCATACTCTTCCTCCAGCGATAATCCGGCGTGGTGGGCCAGGTCGTAAGCAGTGAGCCGGCCATCTTCCTTCCTGAAACTTTTATGTACCTGGAGGATGGCATGCAGCTCCCGGATACCATGCAACACCTCATCCAACAGACGGACATTGCTGGCTTCATGGTTTTCAGGATAATTGACAATAGCGCCGGCATATAACTTATCCGGGATCACGTTGATACGTTCCAGTGTACGGAATACACTGGCTCCCCGGGTGATGATATCCATCTCACCGTTATCGTATAATTTTTCTACTTTTTCTATGGTTACCAATGTTCCATATTCCATTATTTTTTTGTCAATTACCGCAGGAATGCCAAAAGGCTTATTTTCGGCCACGCATTCCCGGGCCAGTTGTTTATACCTGGGCTCAAAAACGTGGAGATTTAGTTGTTCTCCCGGATACACCACAATACCAAGCGGAAATATGGAAATAAAATTTGTCATCTTAATGATCAGTGTTTAGGCTAAAGGTAAAAAAAACGCCCCGCATAAGGGGCGCAGAATCTGCTAATTAAGCTCACTCTAATGTATATATTAAATAAAAGGAATACCTTTATAATTAACATTATTACTCATTCGCAAACATGCTAGCAACCACATCCACGATATCGTTGTTGATTTCTACATATAACTGGCCTGCAGCTCTAGCCTTATGCCTGAATAGTATTAAATCACAAACTATCTTACCAACAGAAGTCATCATCGCCGACGACGGCTCCAGGGAAGATACCCGGGAACTGATCAACAGTATCCGGAAAGATTTCCCTGTACCGCTTATTCATGTATGGCAGGAGGATAAAGGTTTCAGGCTTGCACAAATCAGAAACAAGGGGATCGCTCAGTCTACGTCCGACTATATTATCCAGATAGACGGAGACCTGATCCTGGATAAACACTTTGTAGAAGATCATATGCGCCTGGCGGAACCGGGCTATTTTATCACTGGCAGCCGGGCTCTGTTATCTTCCCGTATCTCCAATAAACTTTTACAGGCCCACGATATTAATGTGGATTTCCGGTCTACCCCTTTCAGCCACATTCTGAATGCGTTACGTTTTCCATCATTAAGCCGCTTCCTTTCCAAACGATACAAGATAGGTGGCCGTCACAAATACTATGTAAAAGGCTGTAATATGTCTTTCTGGAAAAAAGATCTTCTTACCGTTAATGGTTATGATGAAAATTTTACCGGCTGGGGGATGGAAGACAATGATATCGCTGTAAGACTGCTGAATGCCGGCGTTCAGAAAAAATTCATTAAAATGGGAGGCGTGGCTTTCCACCTTTACCATCGTGAGAACTCCCGTGGCAAGCACCAGGAAAACAGTATCCTTGTAAAAGCCGCTGTGAGCAGCAAAAAAATCAAAGCAGACAAGGGCATACTGGAATACCTGATCAACTAATATTTTGTACATGTACCAGCAATATTTGGAGGGGCTTCTGCGGGGAGAAATAAAAGCGCTGGCCCGGTGTATTTCTCTGGTTGAAAATGAAGCATCTGGTTATACCTCCTTGCTGGAACAGTTACCGGCCAACAGTCCTACCCGTGTAGTAGGTATCACCGGTCCTCCCGGAGCGGGCAAAAGTACCCTGGTTAACGCCCTGATCACCCACCTGCTGGCAGAAGATAAAAAAGTAGCCATCATTGCCGTAGATCCCTCTTCACCGTTTAATTTCGGCGCTTTACTGGGCGACCGTATCCGTATGGGACAACATTTCGGGCATCCCGGCGTGTTTATCCGGTCTATGGCCAGCCGTGGCGCATTGGGAGGTCTCAGTCCGAAAATCATCGAGGTGAGTGACCTTATCAAAGCTGCCGGCTTCGATTATCTCTTTATCGAAACAGTAGGAGTAGGGCAAAGCGAAGTAGAGATTGCCGGCATTGCAGATACCACCATCGTAGTGGTAGTACCGGAAGCAGGCGATGAAATACAGACCATGAAAGCCGGATTGATGGAGATCGCCGATATTTTTGTAGTCAATAAGGCCGACCGCGATAATGCAGACATCTTCGTAAAAAACCTGCGACTGCTGGCCCACAGCAAACAACAGGCATCCTGGGAAATTCCCGTCATCAAATCAGTGGCTACCCAACAGGAAGGCATACACGAAATTGCAACCGCCATTGGCCGGCATCAGGAATCCATTATGCACCAGCATCAGCGCAGATCGCTGTTACTTGCAGAAAAAGCCTACCAGCTGATACAACACCGGCGCATGCATGATATCAGCAAAAAAAATCTTCAGACGGAAATACAGGAACACATCTCGCAACAATCATTTAACCTCTACCGTTACGTAGCCGATAAAGCAGGTCGCTAAATTTTAGTATCTTTGCGGCATGCGTACTACCTCATTTGGCATATCCATCGCTTACGCAGTGTTTAATTACGGCCTCTGATCCACAGGCTGCGGGCTTCTCATGCCCAGACCTATATTTCAATTCAAATCTTATTTTTCACTAATAAATCTGGTTATTATGGCTTGGTTATTCCTGCTTATTGGCGGACTATTTGAAGTGGGCTTTACTATTTCGCTGAAGTATTCTGAGAACTTTTCAAAGCTGTGGCCTTCTGTCAGCTTTTTTATCTGTATTACGCTCAGTTTCCTTTTTCTGAACAAGGCTATCAACAGCGGGCTGCCAATCGGCACCTCCTATGCTGTATGGACTGGTATCGGTGCTGCCGGCACTGCCATTGCAGGTATGATCTTCTTTAAAGAACCGGCGGCCATGTGGAGGATCTTCTTTCTGATTATGCTGATTGGCTCTATTGCTGGCCTGAAAGCCGTTTCCGGCGGAGAATAATTTTTTTGCAAGGTGCAGAACATCAGTTCTGCACCTTGTTTTCTGCCGTATGCTGTTTTGTTTTGATAAGCGGGAAAGAGATAACAAATGCAGCAATGGCCGCACAGGCCACGGGCAATACAGCAGGCAGGCAATGTGTTAGCTCCAGTGCCAGTATAATAGCTGTCAACCATGCCCGGCTAATTCCGGCAAACATAGCGCTCATCCCTATCAGTGCTGCCACCGCCGGATTAATCACAATAGAAGGACATACGAACTGCGCCACTACTGCCAGCAACAGTCCCAGTGCTCCACCTATCATCAGAAGCGGTGTTATGGTAGTACCCGTATTGTAACCCGAAGTAAAAAACAACCAGGTGATCAGCTTCACCACTCCCACTACAAATACTAATTGCAACGTTACATGCGCCTGCAGCAGGTTGTTGCCATATACTTCGCCACTACCCAGGCTTTCGGGGGCCAGGTAGCCCGCAATGCCCACAGGTACGGCCGCCAGCAGCAGCCACCAGGGACTATGGTATTTCAGCCGGTTAAATAACCGGGCAAGGCCGCGGGAGGCTCTTATCATCAGGGCCGCTATCAGCCCGATAATCAGCCCCAAAACAATATAAACCAGCAGAGCACCAGCATTCAATGCCGGACTACTCTCCATCGTAAAAAAAGGATTCATGTCAGACAGACAATAATGAGCTACGCCACCGACTATCACACCAGACAACACCGGCAACAACAATATCAAAGACCAGGTACCCAGCCATAATTCCAGTGCCAGCACCAATGCCGATACTGGTGCTCCGAAATACCAGGCCACGCCGGCAGCTGCACCGGCCACCAGTAGCAGGCGCGCTTCCGCTTCCGAAATACGCAGCCGTTGGCGGTCCTGCAATACAAATGCCCCAGCGGCCACCATCACGGGCCCTTCCGTACCAACAGGTGCACCGGTGCCAATACAGATGGCCAGGGCTGGCAGTTTCCAGGTAGGATAACGGGACCCGAAGAGAAACAGCGATACAAACGCTCCGGCTACCGGGATCAGCAAAAGCCAAATGCCGGCTTCGCTATCGGCGGGTATACCCGCATCCGTGCTCAGCTTTCCGAAAAAAGCCAGGCCTGTCAGCATCCGGACCAGCCATGAGAGCAGCATTCCGGCGCCCACCGTAAGCAACCCAGCTCCGGCGCCCAGCGCCGACAGGTAAAATGTACGTCGCAAATGCCCCTCGCGGAGAGCGATTTTAAAATTTTCTTTGTCTTCGGATAGTACAGAGTGGATACCAAGACCGTTTCTATATAAAAGTGGCTGTATGTTCTTCATTATTGTAACTAAAGACCTGGTTAACAGGAAATCAAAACTATACAGTTCATCCGAAAATCTCAAATTAATTCAAAGTAGCATATCTCGTCAATTCAGAAAAGGGAACATTTAATAAAAGTGGTATTGCTTTTACAACAAGTTGCAAATGAATAGGATTCCTTACTATATTTGCACATGACCATTTTCTAATTGCAGCAGCTCAAAACGTATATATGATATGATTAACGCAGCAGAGCGGTCATCTATGATTCCTGAACCCAAAACCACTCCCATTGATGCACAGGTGTTGATAAAGATCAAACGCATGATGCTTTTTACGCACGAAGATGAGCAATACCTGACCCTGGCAGGGGAGATCCTGGCACCGCATGCAGAAGAAATTTTAAATCGCTGGTACGAGCGTATTGTGAAAAACAATTATCTGGCGCATTATTTCACCAGTAGTGGTGCGCCGGACCTGTCGTACCTGCATTCCATTCGTCCGCACTTCCGGGAATGGATCACCGGTTTGTGCAGGCGCAGTGAAAGCAGCCGTTGGTGGGAATTTGAAGAGAAGATTGCACGACAGCTGCAATTAAGGAAAGTGCCGCTGGATGATTTGCATCCGCTGTCACCAGTGTTTCTGCGGTATATGACCACTTTTGTTTTTCCAGTGAGTGAAGCCGGCCGCCATTTTCTCAATGATACCGGATATAGTCCGGAAGAAATAGAAGCCATGCATCAGGCCTGGTTCAAAGCCGTCAGCCTCAGTGCCCTGTTGTGGGTTTACCCCGGAGGACAAACAGCCCCGTTCTGATATTCATTTTCCACCCTCAAAATATGTTTATGGAAGTAGCCGTGTATAAGGCATATGCGAAAAAGAAAGCAGGAGGTTTCCTACACTTTGATATTATTGTCCCCCAGGAAACAGCTTTCACAGCCGTGTTAGCCTTCGGAAGCGAATTTTTACTGGGCCGGCTGCAGGAAGATCAGTCCGTAACACGGAAAGACTGTCGCTTTTGTTATACAACGGAGATCATTCCCCGCTGGGAGATGAAGATAGCCCAACAAGGTTACTATATACACGAATCACAAGGATGTCACTAATATGCTATTTACAAGCAGGCTTTATTATTGTACCTTGCCCCGCTAATTAAGGACAGTAGTAAATATGGGGAAAGTTTCCACATTCAGCCCCGCGCAGCAGGCAGAAAACACATCGAGCAAAATCGTGGTTGCTCTTGAGCGCTTATCAGAGGCTTTCAGGGTACTCCTTTGGCAGGAGGCCACACAATATGGGTTGAGTCCCATACAAATTCAGGTGCTGACTTTTTTACTCCATTACCCGGAAGAAAAACGTACAGTGACCTCGTTAGCGTTGTATTTCAACATGACAAAAGCCACCATCAGCGACGCTGTGAAATCGCTGGAACAAAAAAATTACCTGGTGAGAAAACCGAGCGAAACGGACACCAGGAGCCATTCCCTGCATTTGCTGAAGGAAGGTCGTGCCATCGCTAAAAAAGTAGAGCATTTTGCTGCTCCACTACAGGATGCAGTGGCCACCAGCCCCCTGAAAGAACAGGGCGTGCTGCTGGATCAGCTGATGCAGCTGATTTACCAGCTGAACCAGGAGGAGGTGATTACTCACCAACCGATGTGCTTTAATTGCCAGCATTACACCGAAAAGAAAGGTAATTACTGCACCCTGCTCAAGATCTCGTTGAAGCAGGCCAACCTGCGGGTAGACTGCCCCTCGTTTGAAACAAGGGAAGACTAGGCTACATCTTTTTACAGATTGTCCGGTGTGAGTGTTTTGTCGAATGTTCAGGGAAGGTAACTTTCCTTTTTTGCTATTCCCGCAAAACGCTCCTCCGGAGCCTGTCAGGGTTGCATACGCGGAAGTTGTAATGTCATTTCGTTATCTCCTGCAGCAAATCCCAGCCTTTCATATAACCGGCGTCCTTCCAAACTGGCATGCAGACTCAATTTACCGGTATTCCGTTCCTTTGCTTCCCCAATCAGTTTTTCCATCAGTATCTGTGCAATTCCCTGCCGGCGGTAGGCCGGAAGCGTATATACATTCAGTATATAAGCCACTTTGCCATCCAGATTGTGATAGAGCGGCGGCTGGTTATAAAAAACAATACCAACGCTGGCAACTACATTTCCATGATGTTCGGCGAAGAGGTTTACAAAGTCTCCTTTGGAAAGGTGTTCTGTGAGGTAGCGGGCAATCTGCTTGGATAGCAGGTCATCGCGGGAAACATCTGCCTGGGGGTACACTTCTTTCAGAAACTGCAGACGTAACCTGACAACCTGTGGAATATCAGGGATATCCGCTTTTCTATAGGTTATCATAATAAAGGGTTAAAAAACAGGGGCTCAGGAGGCTTCCCGGTTGCTCTTCCACCAGCGGAAAGCAAGGAGGCCGATGATTAACAGCGGGGTAAATGCCAGCATCAGGATACCATTGTTCAATCCTTTAGCAGGGCCTTCACCCAGCTGCTGTGCTGTTTTTGTACAAAGAGAACACTGCGCCATCAAAGGAGCACTCATCATCGTCAGCATTATTGTCAGCAAAAACAAACACAGCTTATTCATTTCAATCTATTTTGATCCAGCAAAATTAGGTCATCTACCCCAAAAAAATCTCCCGAAAATATATCAATGGTAATATGGGGAAATCATAATATACACAATCACCCCGGTAACAGCCACATAGAACCAGATAGGCCAGGTGATACGAGCTATTTTACGGTGACGGGGAATATCATACTGGAAGCCGCGCAGCAGCGTGAAAAGGACCAGTGGTACAATGATACCGGCCAGCACGATGTGGGTGAGCAACAGGAAATAATATACATAACGGATACCACCCAGCGCAGCTTTTTCAGCAGCATCCAGCATACCGTTGTGGTCTAAGTCACCAAAACGTGTTTCCGGCGCCAAAGCGTGATAAGTAACGTAAGACAACAGGAAAACAACAGACAGCCCAACAGCTATCAGGTTAGTGATCTTATGCGCCTTTACCTGCTTGTTTTTGATGAAGTACAGACTGGTAACCAGCAGTACAGCAGTAGCAGAGTTGAGGATGGCATGGAACAGCGGAAGAATCCTGACATCGAAGCCGGGATGGAAGTCGGGCTTGGGAAGGAAAAACAACAGTGCCACCAGTACCGGGATAACTACAGAAACGATGGCGATAGGTGTGTTAAGATTTTTATTTTTTAGTTCCATAATATGTTCCGTATATGGGAAAGGTGGAAAAAGAAAGTTAAGTCCTTTCCTTTATCCACCTTCCGTGAAAATTATTTTTTAATTGATCAGCTCAGATTCTTGAACAAACCTTTCAGGAACTGCCAGAATCCCGGGCGATGCCTGTCTTTTTCGAGGTACAGGGTAGCGATGTCGGTAGCACATTGTTTGATGGCGCTGGAATCGAGCCCGTTGTAATATCCTCTGATATGTCTGTTTTTATCGATCAGTACCAGTTTTTCGGTATGAACGAAATCGTCTGGTCCGCCGTCACCTTCTGTCACCGAAACGAAGAATTGGTGTCTGGCGAGATCGTAGATTTCCTTTTTATCGCCGGTCAGGAGCCACCAGTTGTCCGGATTTACCTGATAATCGTATCCGTATTTCCGTAATCTGGCTACTGAATCTCTGACAGGGTCTACCGAAAATGAAAGGATCTGGAGCAGGGTATCTGTTTTACCGTAAGCCTGCTGGATCTTTCTCAGGTTCTTTGTCAACGTAGGGCATATAGAAGGGCAGGAAGTGAAAAAGAAATCTACCAGGATAACTTTACCTTCCATGTCTTTCAGGCTCACTTTCTGTCCCAGCTGGTTGGTCATCTGAAAGTCCTTGATCTGGTGGTAGACAGTATCGTAGGTAACTTTTCCGTTATGAACGATGGTGTCTACACCTTCGGGAATATAGTACTTTGGAATGGGTACTACATTTTTCCCATAGTGATCTACAATCAGGTAACCAGTCAGCGGTACCAATATAGCCAATGCAACTCCTAATAAAGCCCTGCGAGAAATGACGCTGAAATTTAAATGATCAAAAAATTAGTGATGTGCTCCGTGACCTTCAGCTGGTGCAGCTTTTACCGCTTCTACAGGAGTTCCTGGTCTCAGATCCTTGTTCAGGTTTTTCCAGGAGTTACCTTCATAGAGGAAAGCGATGATGAACCAAACGAAGAACAGTAACGGAAGCAGGATGGTGTAGATCAGGTTTTTGATTTCGCTGCCGAGGTGCATAAATTCAGCTACGATATAAAATGCCTTCACTACGGTCAGACCGATGAACACGGCGTTCAGCAGTACCCTGTTGGGAACACCTGTTTCGAGGTGTAAAAACGCCAGACCAACTTCTACCATGGTTACACCCAGGAGGATCCAGAATGTTCTCCAGATCTTTTTGGTAGATGAATCGTGTGCATGTTCATGTCCTTCTGCAGTATGCGTATGCTCCATTCCTATTTAAATTGAATAAGTTCTTAATATCAGATTCTATTAATCAAATTACAAACCTTGTATTCGTTTTTGATTGCTTTTGATGCTTAGAGCAGGTAGAAGCAGGTGAATACGAATACCCAAACCAGATCTACAAAGTGCCAGTAGAGACCTACTTTTTCCACCATTTCGTAGTGACCTCTTTCTTCGTAGGTACCTTTCAGTACGTTAGCGAGGATTACGATGTTCAGTACAACGCCGGAAGTTACGTGCAAGCCGTGGAAACCGGTGATGGTAAAGAAGAAGTTGGTGAAGTTGGTAGACGCCATTGTGCCATCAACGTTGTGGAAAGGATTGCGACCCCACCATGCACCTTCGTGGAACAGGTGTGTCCATTCCCATGCCTGGCAGCTCAGGAAGCAGATACCTCCGATGATAGTCCAGGTCAGCCATTTGGCGACAGCTTTTTTATCTCTCATGTGACCGGCGTGAACGGCCAGTACCATGGTTACAGAACTCATGATGAGGATGAAGGTCATCAAGCTCACGAATACCAGCGGTAAGTTGGCATGTCCCATACCCGGGAAAGAACGGAAAACCTCATTCGGATCAGGCCAGGATGTGCTGGAAAAGCGGATAGTTCCGTATGATATCAGTAATGCACCGAAAGTGAAGGCATCTGATACCAGGAAGTACCACATCATCAACTTGCCATAGCTCACATTAAAGGGAGAATGTCCGCCGGCCCACCATTTTTTCTTCGCTGTAACTGCTGTGTCCATTGTTTGTTTTATAAAATTTTACAAAGTTTATCTCGCGATACTTAAAAAAATCAACAGGTAGATCCACAAAACGTCTACGAAATGCCAGTAAGTGGCGGCAACTTCGATTGGTACTGCGGAGTAGGTACGAATGCGGGTCCGGTAGGCCCTGGCAAACATTACGAGCAGTGCTACCACACCACCCAGTACGTGCAGCATGTGCACGCCTACAATAACATAAATAAAGGAAGCGGAAACGGGCCCGCTGAGGGGGAGTCCGCTGTTTTTCATCTGAGAAAAGCCAATCCACTGACAGGCAGCGAAAGCTACGCCTAATACGGCGGTAACGGTGATCAGCTGTTTATAGCGCAGCATATTTCTTTCCCTGAACTGTTTCAGTGCCAGGTGGATGGTCAGACTGCTGAGTAAAATCAAAGCAGTGGATAACCAGAAAATATGCGGCAGTTCAAATGCCAGCCAGTTGGCCTGCGATCTCTTCACAACGTAAGCACTGGTAAATCCGATGAACATCATGGTAATGCTACCCATTGCTATCCATAGGGAGTACTTGTGCGGATGAATTTTCTTACGTTGTATGCTCATTGTATGCATCACTCCTCCTATTGCTTTTAGGCCTTGTCCAGCAGTTGTGCCAGCTGAACAATGGTCAGGTAAATGTATGAACCGAACATCAGTTTACGTGCTGCAGGGACATCATTTTTTCTATACAGGTTAATGGCACGGTACAGGAAAAACAAGCCTGCTACGATAGCCACGATTGCGGAAATACCACCGGTGATTTTCAGCAGGTAAGGTATTACACCTGCGGGAATCAGCAGCAGGGTGTACATAACAGCCTGCAGGGCGGTAAACCGGTTGGGCTCGCCGTTAGCCGGCAGCAGTTTAAACCCAGCACGGGTATAGTCTTTGTGCGCAATCCAGGCGATAGCCCAGAAGTGCGGAAACTGCCACAGGAACTGGATAGCAAACAGTGACCAGCCACCTTCGGAGAGGTTATTGGCACCTGCAGCCCAGCCTATGAGCAGCGGCATTGCTCCTGGAATTCCACCTACCAGTACGGCCAGTGAATTCCATTTTTTCCAGGGAGTATATACAAATCCGTACATCACCAGGGAGAAGAGGCTCAATGCAGCACTCAGCCAGTTAAAGCAGTATCCCATGATCAGGAAACCTGCTACCCCGGTTACGATGGCTACGGTGATCGCTTCCCCTTCACTCATCCTGCCGGAGGGCAGGGGACGGGTAGCGGTACGGGCCATCAGTTTGTCCGTATTTTTTTCCCATATCTGGTTGATGGTATTGGCTGATCCGGAAACCAGCAAACCACCAGCAAATAACAAAAGAACTTTGATGAGATTAAACTCCACGCCCGGTACCAGCAGATAAGCTACCACTGATGAAAATACCACCATGAAGGTGAGATTAAACTTCATCAGCTGAGAATAATCCTTCACCTTGCTCGCTACTGCATACGACGACGACAATTTTATGGAGTTTTCTTGCAACATTTTATTTCTTTCCACATTCCGGTATTTAAATCCGGAACAAATTTACAAACATCACGGTGAACAAGATTCCGGAAAGCAGTTATTTTCTGCCCTCCGGAATCTCTTTATTACATTAGTGAGCTGACTCGTTAGGGCCGATGGGCTCGGTTTGCGGGATGAAATCTCTTCCATCCTTGCTGTAGTCGTAAGCCCAGCGGTGTACTTCAGGAATTTCACCAGGCCAGTTGCCGTGACCAGGATTGATTGGAGTAGTCCATTCCAGGGAAGTAGCTTTCCAAGGGTTCTGTTCGGTGAGTTTTCTTCCTTTGAAGATGCTATAGAAGAAGTTGAACACGAACAGCAGCTGAGTAGCAAATACGAGGATTACCACGATGCTGATGAACTGGTTCAGACCACCAAACTGGTTAAAGGAAGTCCAGCTGGAGTAGTCGAAATATCTTCTTGGCATACCGGCCATACCTTCGTAGTGCATTGGCCAGAAGATCAGATAAGCACCGATCAGGGTTACCCAGAAGTGGATATAGCCGATAGTATTGTTCATGAAACGGCCATACATTTTAGGGAACCAGTGGTAGATACCGGCAAACATACCGAAGAATGCGGACACACCCATTACAATGTGGAAGTGTGCGATTACAAAGTAGGTATCATGCAGGTGAATGTCGATAGAGGAGTTACCCAGCCAGATACCAGTCAGACCACCGGAGATAAAGGTGCTCACGAAACCGATAGAGAACAGGGAAGCCGGTGTAAAGCGGATGTTACCTTTCCAGATGGTGGTAAGCCAGTTAAACACCTTGATGGCAGATGGAACCGCGATGAGCAGTGTCAGGAGTACGAAGAAGGCGCCGAGGAATGGGTTCAGACCAGTTACGAACATGTGGTGAGCCCATACCAGGAAGGCCAGGATACAGATAGCGAACAGAGAACCGATCATGGCCAGATAACCGAAGATAGGTTTACGGGAGCTAACTGCCAGTACTTCAGATACCATACCCATGGCAGGGAGGATAATGATATATACTTCAGGGTGACCGAGGAACCAGAACAAGTGCTGGTAGAGGATGGCGCTACCACCTTCGTTAGCCAGGGCTTTACCTGCGATGAAGATATCAGAGAGATAGAAGCTGGTACCAGCGTGACGGTCCATCAGCAGGAGGATGAAGCCGGACAGCAGTACAGGGAAAGACAGTACGCCCAGTACAGCGGTAAAGAAGAATGACCAGATGGTTAAAGGCATTTTGGTCATGCTCATACCTTTGGTACGCATGTTCAGGAGGGTAGAGATGTAGTTCAGACCACCGAGCAGCTGAGAAACAACGAACAGTGCCATGCTGGTCAACCACAGGTCAACACCTATTTTAGAACCGATGGAAGCATCTCCGAGGGCGCTCAGCGGAGGATACATTGTCCAACCTCCGGAAGCCGGGCCTGTTTGAACAAACAGGGAAGCCATCATTACGAGGCTGGCCAGGAAGAAGAACCAGTAGCTGAGGCAGTTCATGAAAGGAGAAGCCATATCGCGGGCACCTACCTGCAGCGGAATGAGCAGGTTGGAGAAGGTACCACTTAAACCAGCGGTCAATACAAAGAATACGAGGATAGTACCGTGCATTGTTACCAATGCATAGTAAGCTTCAGGAGAGATACGGCCACCTTTTGCCCAGTGACCCATAATGCTTTCCAGCCAGGGGAAAGTAGCATCGGGAAAACCCAGTTGCAAACGGAACACCACAGAAAAGAAAGCACCAATGATAGCCCAAACGATACCAGTGATCAGGAATTGTTTGGCGATCATTTTATGATCCAGGCTGAACACATATTTCGAGATGAAATTGTCTTCATGATGGTGCTCATGATCGTGATGATCATGCGCTCCGTGCATTACCTCCTGTTGACTGTGCAATGTTGCTTCGTTACTCATAATCGGTTCGGTTTATTAATAAACTAACGCCCGGGAAGTATCTTCGTTTGTCAGTTTGTCTTTTTTAGTTTTTTAAGTTCTGCGTCAAAAAATTCTTCTTCACAAAATTACGGCTTACCGGATATTCGCAGCCACAGTTTTTTGCGTGCTATCAGCCTTTGGCGCTTCAGCAGGAGCGGCCGCAGGGTGAGCCAGGCTATACTGTAATGGCTGTTTAGCTACCCAGGCATCGTATTCTTCCTGTGTTTCCACAACAATCACACCTCTCATAGAGTAGTGACCGGAACCACACATCTGATCGCAGGAAATTTCGTAGGTGAAGTCCGGGTTACCGGTTTTTTCCTTCATTTGTTTAGTGGTAAACTTAGGAGTGAACCACAGGGTAGTAGGAATACCAGGTACAGCATCCATTTTCATACGGAACTGAGGTAAACCTACGTCGTGAATAACATCACGGGAACCGATTATGAATTTTACGGGTTTACCTACCACCAGGTGAACTTCTGTTGCCATGAAGTCGTCTTTGCCCAGTTGATCTTCCCAATCCATACCCAGCGGGTTGCTGGCAGCTTCATCAATTTTCTTGAAGTCGCGACGGCCGAGCTGACCATCTTTACCTGGGTAACGGATGAGCCAGTTGAATTGTTTACCAGTGATTTCCACTATCGCCGCATCTTTTGGAGCGTCGGAAGTCAGTTGGAACCAGTGTTTCAGACCGAAAGCCACCAGTACTGTCAGTGCGATGGCCGGGATAACGGTCCAGATCACTTCCAGTTTATTATTATGCGGGAAATAAAATGCCTTACGGCCTTCTTTTTCCTGGTATTTAAATGCGAACCAGAACAGGAGGATCTGGGTACCGATAAATACAACACCGGTGATGGCCAGGGTTACATAGATGAGGGTATCTACACCTTCACCCTGCACAGATGCAGATTCGCCCAGGATCTTGCCTTTCAGCAGATTATTACAGTAATACACGCCGATGAGCCCCAGCACCAGGAATGCTATCAGCAGGAAACCATTGATACGGTTACTTTGCTGGCGCGCTTTCTTTTCTCCCTTCAATATGGACACATATTCGCTCGCCTTCGCAATCTGGAAGATGACTATGAATATGAGAACAATAACTAAGACTGCTAAAAATCCTGACATTGCTATATGAAATAATTAAGTTATCTAATGCTTTTCTATTGCTTAATCTCCGTTATCACCCATATTAGGTGTGGTGAACAATACTTTCTTTCAGGTAAGGATGATTTTTAGGTACCAGCGGAACTTTAGCAAGTTGGTTGGCAACCAGGAAAATGATCAGACCTACGAAACCAACTCCCAGACCCAGTTCATACCAAGGGAATACCAGGTGTTTGTAAGTACCGGGGCCTACCATCTGCCAGAAATCCAGCCAGTGGCCACAGATCACCACTACAGCGATGAATGCTACCGCAGTATAGTTACGTTTAGTGTCCCGTTTCATCAGGAACAACAACGGAGTAATAAAGTTGATCAGGAGGTTCAGGAAGAAGATAGGTCTCCATTCGCCCCATACGCGTGGCTGGAAGTATTCAGTTTCTTCCGGCATGTTAGCGTACCAGATCAGCATGTACTGGGAGAACCAGAGGTAAGTCCAGAAGATGCTGAAAGCAAAGATAAATTTACCCAGATCGTGCAGGTGCTCTTCATTTACATAAGTCAGATAACCGTTCTTTTTCAGGTAAACTACGAACAGAGCGATCAGGGAGAGGCCGGATACCCAGCTGCTGGCGAAAGTGTACCAGCTGTACATGGTAGAGAACCAGTGAGCATCGATGCTCATCAGCCAAACCCATGGAGTAGTGGAGCCAACGCTGAGGGCGTAAATCACCAGGAAGCCACCGCACCAAACGGTATTTCTCCAGATCAGTTTACGACTGGTTTCAGGATTCATGGTCCAGCTGTCTTCTTCTATAGACATGTTGCGGAGTTTCCGTGTAAAGAAAATCCACAGACCGAGTGTCAGGATGGTGGCAGTAGTATAAAATCCTTTGTTCAGGAAAGCGGATTTCCAGGTGAGGACTTTATCTTCTGCTACGTGGTGAGCGTTTACCCAGTGGTAGATGTGTTCTTTACCACCGAAAACGAGAATCATTACAATGATGAACAAAATAGCAGCCAATGGCATTACCGCCATTGAAATAGCCTCCGGTACGCGACGGAAGGCGATCTGCCAACCACCGTGTGCCAGTGTTGTGGCTGCAATAAAAAAGGTGCTGGCCAATGTAATCAGCAAAAAGAAGCTGCTGTTTTGCAACAGACCGGCCCAGAACCGTGTCGCGCTCTCACCTTGAAACGCAATTAATCCGATCAATAAAGTCAGCAAGCCCACGCCCATTAACACGAAGCTGGTCTTTTTTAATCTTGCCGGTACTACAAATTGGTCTTTCATTACTGTATATTAAAATACTTTTTGAAATGCTGTTTTTTAACTCTTCTTACACTTATTTAGCCTTTGCACTGTCTTTAGCAGGCGCGGCTTCAGCGGCGGGCTTGGCGGAACCAGGCTGTTTGCTCTTGATATAAGCGGCTATTTTCCAGCGTTGTGCTCTGTCGAGCTGGCTGGCGTAGCTACCCATCATGTTATAACCATAGGTCATTACGTGAAACAGGCGGCCTTCGGTATAACCGGCTTTTGCACCGGCAACCAGGTTGGCTGGTGCTGCAGAGTAAGGACCTTCGCCTCCTTTATACAGCGGACCATTACCATCCAGAGCAGTACCATGGCAGATACCGCAGTAGATATTAAACAAACGTTCTCCTTCTTTCAGATCTTCAGGTGTGATGGTCAGCGGATTCTTCACCAGATTTGCCAGCGCCGTATCTGCTTCTTTCAGATGGTAAGGCAAAAGTTCACCTCTTTTTACTGTTCCTTCCACTGGCTTCAGGCCTGACAAACGAGCACTGTAAAATTCATACGCACGGGATTCATACATGTCGGGCATATAAATCCTGCCGGGCTTTCTGTTGTGCTCCCCTTTGTTACAGGCTGCCAGGAAAGCTCCAGTTGCCAATGCGGCTACAATCAATATGTTGGAAGTCCTTTTCATCAGAAATTATTTATTCTAGCTTTCATTAGTTCTTTTGCTTGCCAGATCCTAATGTTGCAACTGTATTTTTTAGCTGTTAATGTTATTAAGCGTTAGCCGGATAAGCGTGGATATCCGCATCATCTTTATCGAATCTGCCATACCACCAGCCAGCTTCTGCTCTCTGCTCATTGATATCATGAGCGCCGGCATCTTTCAGGAAGCGTTTTACTTCTTCCGCGTTGGTTTTTTCAGTCAGTTCGATCGCCATTACAAACTTATCATCAGTTTGTCTTGGGTGGAAGATATGTTTCTTTACGCCTGGCATTAACTGGCACAGGTAGCAGAATGTCATTACCATCCCTACGGCTGCGAATAATACCGTCAGCTCGAAAGTGATAGGTATGAATGCTGGTAATGGGAAGTGAGGCTTACCACCGATGTTCAGCGGCCAGTCTACGTTAAAAACCCAGCTCATGAAACCCAAAGCCGTGGTGGTACCAGTGATACCATATATGAAACCGGCTGTGTGCAGACTGGTTTCTCTTAAACCCATTGCATGATCCAGGCCGTGAACAGGAAAAGGAGTATATACATCGTGCAACTTGTAGCCCGCATTACGTACTTTCTTCACCGCAGGGAATAACACTGCCTCATCATCAAACAAGCCTACAACAAAATTTTTAACAGCCATATATTTAAAAATTCAAATTCCAATTAATTAATTCTGTCAATTCATCTATTAGTGAGCGTGTTCGTGATGAACAGCGTGAGAAAACTCTTCTGCAGTTTTGCCTTCGTATTTCTCCATGCCTTCCTTGAAGTTCTCACCTGAAGTTTTCAGGATAGACTTGATCTCAGCTACCGCGATTACAGGGAAGTATTTAGCAAACAGGAAGTAGCAGGTAAAGAACAGACCGAATGTACCCATGTAGAAACCAACTTCCGGCCAGGATGGACGATAGTAAGACCAGCTGGATGGCAGATAGTCACGGTACAGGGAAGTACAGATGATCACGAAACGTTCGAACCACATACCGATGTTTACAATGATAGACATTACGAAAGTCACCGCTACGCTTCTTCTCATTTTACGGAACCAGAATACCTGCGGAGAGATAACGTTGCAGGTCATCATGATCCAGTAGGACCAGCCCAGCGGACCAGCAGCACGGTATTTGAAGAAAGTAGCAAACTCGTAAGGGTTAGCACCGTACCATGCCATGAAGAGCTCAGTAAGGTAAGCGCAACCTACTACGGAACCGGTCAGTACAATTACCTTGTTCATGGCTTCCATGTGGCCCAGGGTAATGTATTCTTCCAGGTGTAATATTTTACGGGTGATGATCAGCAGTGTTTGTACCATCGCGAATCCGGAGAAGATCGCACCCGCCACGAAGTAAGGAGGGAAGATGGTAGTGTGCCAACCAGGAATTACGGAAGTAGCAAAGTCAAAGGATACGATGGTGTGTACAGACAGTACCAGCGGAGTGGACAGACCTGCCAGTACCAGTGACAGTGCTTCATGACGTTGCCAGTGTTTGGTAGAACCAGTCCAGCCGAAAGAAGCTACACCATACAGCAGTTTACGCAGTTTGGTTTTAGCTCTGTCGCGGATGGTAGCGAAATCCGGAATCAGACCGGAGTACCAGAACAACAGGGAAACGGTGAAATAAGTGGAGATCGCGAATACGTCCCACAGCAGTGGGGAGTTAAAGTTAACCCATACCGGACCGCGGGTGTTAGGGTAAGGCAGGATGAAGAACGCCATCCATACACGACCCATGTGAATAATCGGGAACTGACCGGCGCACATTACCGCGAAGATGGTCATCGCTTCCGCAGCACGGTTCACCCCTGTACGCCATCCCTGACGGAACAGCAGGAGGATCGCAGAAATCAGGGTACCGGCGTGACCAATCCCTACCCACCATACGAAGTTGGTGATGTCCCAACCCCAACCGATGGTTTTGTTCAGATTCCAAACACCCACACCGAAATAAATCTGCCAAAACACTGAAAATGCGCCGAAGCCCAACAGTAACAGTGATATAAAAAAGCCTACATACCACAATTTACCAGGCTTCCCTTCAATGGGACTAATGATATCTTCCGTTACCTGGTGATAATCCTTAACCCCGTCAACTAAAGGTTCTCTCAGTGTGGATTCGTATTTTAAACTCATATTCTATAAGCTTTTAGCTGCTAGCTTCTAGCTACTAGCCCTTTGTCTTTTGTTATGATCTCAGATTCTGTAACTTCTTTCTATTTTTTTCCCTTAACGTTACCTGTTAAAAGATCTTATGCGTGATGCGCTTCTTCTTTGTGAGCAGATTCTTTTTCTGCTTTAGGAGCGGCATCCTTGTTTCTGATCTTAGCCAGGTAGTTGATAGAAGGCAGTACGTGTGTTTCTTCGAGCACGTAGTACAGCCTGTCTGTTTGTTCTTCGTTACGGATCTTATAGATTTCGCTGTTTTTGTCGTTTACGTTACCGAATACGATCGCATCGGCGCCGCAAGCTTGCTGACAGGCTGTTTTAGCAGCACCATCTTTCAGCGGATGACCAGCTTTTTTAGCATCCAGTTTGGCTTCCTGTAAACGCTGAACGCAGAAGGAGCATTTTTCCATCACACCACGGCTACGAACCACTACGTCTGGGTTCAGTACCATGCGGGTGAGGCTGTCGTTCATATCTGCTACGTCGTACAGGTTGTTTTCGAAGCTGTCCGCACCATTCCAGTCTCTCCAGTTGAGGCGACGAACTTTATAAGGACAGTTGTTAGCGCAGTAACGGGTACCGATACAACGGTTGTAAGCCATCTGGTTGATACCTTCAGAGCTGTGGTTGGTAGCACCTACCGGACAAACGTTTTCGCAAGGCGCGTTATCGCAGTGCTGGCACAGCATAGGCTGGAACACTACTTCCGGATTGTTCTCATCACCGCTGAAGTAACGGTCGATGCGGATCCAGTGCATTTCGTGCGCTTTTGCTACTTCGTCTTTACCTACTACGGAAACGTTGTTTTCCGCCTGGCAGGCAATGGTACAAGCACCACAACCGAAGCAGGAGTTCAGGTCGATAGACATACCCCATTTGATACCAGGGTAAGGGTGGCTGGAATACAGGGTAGCGTCTGAGCGGAAATCCTTACCGAATTTATCCAGTTCGCGTCTGTCTTCGTTAACCTCTTTCGGATTATGTTTGAACTCTTCGAGGGTAGTTTCCTTGATGATAGGACGACCTTCGTAGCTATTGTGAGTTTGTGTTAAAGCAACAGGGTATTTGTTACCGGTAGCTTCTACAGAAGCATCAGCAGCAAAGTAGTCGAAAGTCTGACCGTTGAAGCTTACCAGCGGATAAGCGTTCTGACCGATACCGGCAGCAGCTCTACCAACGTTTTTACCACGTCCGTAACCTACAGCGATCGCGATCACTTCCGGGTGCATACCCGGGATGATCAGCATAGGCAGGATGATTTCCTTACCGTTTGCTTTTATTTTCAGTTCTTTCTTTTCAACGTTGATTTCGTAGTCGTCACCCAGCTGAGCAGAGAAAGTTTTAGCGAGGGTGTTGGAGATACAAGCGTAGTTGTCCCAGGTAGCGCGGGTGATAGGATCCGGCATTTCCTGCAACCATGGGTTGTTGGATTGTTTACCGTTACCGATCGCTACTTTTTCGTACAGTACTACTTCGTATTTACCACCTTTCTTAGCGCCGTTGATTTTGGCAGCAGCACCAGCGATATCGCCGGAGAAAGAGGCACCGCCTAAAGCCGGAGCAGTGGCTGGTTCTACCACACCGTCCTGCAGGGCTTTGTCCCATGCTTCTGCACCACCCAGTTTAGCAACCCATTCAGCTTTCAGGAAGTCAGCCCAGATAGTGGAGTTAGCGCTCCAGGTGAGCAGGCTGTCTTGTGCAGCGCGGGTTTTAAAGAGGGGAGAGATGGTAGGCTGAGCGAAGCTATAGTAGCCTGGTTTACCCTGAGCATCGTTCCAGTTTTCCAGGAAGTGGTGATCAGGAGCAACATATTTACATTTTTCAGTTGTTTCGTCCAGTCTGTCGTTGAAGGAAACAGCGAGTTTCACTTTACCCAGGCCTTCGGAGAACTTGGCTGCGTCGAAGTAGTCGTAAGCAGGGTTAGCACCGTATACGATTACAGCACCGATGCTGCCAGCGTTCATATCGCTTACCAGTTTGGTCATATCGCTGTCGATACCCTGACGGTAGCCGGCAGGAGAAGCCCAGTCGATAGTAGTACCGTTGGCACCGATGATATTGTTGATCGCGTTTACGATCAGCTGGATGTTTACGTCGTTGGAACCGCTTACTACCAGTGCTTTACCGGCGTTTGCTTTCAGTTCCTTAGCAGCTTTCTGAATACCTGCTTCTACTTTGGCGTCCAGTTTAGGGGCGCTTACGCTGCCGCCTACTGCTGCCAGCAGGGCCAGTGCTACAGCACCAGCTTCAGAAGGTCTGTGTGTATATCTTTCGTCGGCGTTTGCACCGGCAAGGCTCATTGTGCTTTCGAACTGGAAGAGTTTGGACATTTCCGGGTTCTTGGCATTGATCTTACGGGTTTGAGCGAACTGACGGGCATACTCAACAGGGTTGAGCCATGTACCGATGAAGTCTGCGCCCAGGCTGACGATGGTTTTAGCATTTTCGAAGTGGTAGGAAGGGATGGTCCTTTTACCGTAGGAAGCTTCGTTAGCCAGCAGCATACCGGAGTAAGAAACCGGATCGTATACTACGTGGCGGGAGTTTGGATATTTAGCCAGGAAAGCGTCGATTACTTTCTTGGTAGAAGGGCTGAGGATGGTAGAGCTTAATAAAACAACAGGAGCACCGCCCAGACCGGCCAGTGCAGCACCTACTTGTTTATCCAGTTCTGCCCAGGTAGCCTCAGTACCGCCGATAGTCGGGAAACGCAGACGGGCTACATCGTACAGGCTCAGTACAGCACCTTGTACCTTGGCTGAAGTAGAACCACCTGTGATAGCAGACAGGGAGTTACCTTCTATTTTAATGGGACGACCTTCGCGGGTTTTAACCACAACAGGTACATATTCACCATCAATTGAATAAGAAGAAGCATAATAGTTGGCTACGCCAGGAGTGATTTCTTCCGGTTTGTTCACGTAAGGGATAGCCTTATGAACGGGAGTTTCGCAACTGGCAGCGATAGTGGCGGCAGCAGTGGTGAAACCGAGGTATTTCAGAAAGTCCCTGCGGGGGGTAGTAGCATTCAACAGGCCTTCACTCTCAAACGGTAATTCTTCTTTGAATTCGTTCTTCACAATTTCCTGATGCGCTTCGGTATTGTGCAACTCCTCCAAGCCTTTCCAATACTTTTTTTGCTCCATGTTATATTAACGAGTTACGATTATTATGAATTATGATATCTTCTGAAACGATTTCATGATTTCCCGTTTGACCAGAAAATCATGAAACGCTAAATCCTTTCTAGTAGTGACATTTTTGACATTCAGTACCACCGACCATTTCAACAGTCACACTATCGATCTTCTTATCTTTAATATCCTGATGAAGTTTCTCGAAGATGCTGTAGTAGTTGTTATCTGCAAACTGCACTTTGGTAGTACGGTGACAGTTGATACACCAGCCCATAGACAGGTCGGCGAACTGATGTACTTCATCCATTTCGGTGATAGCACCATGGCAGGTCTGACACTGTTGTTTACCAGCCACTGTGTGTTGGGAGTGGTTGAAGTAAACGTGGTCAGGCAGGTTGTGGATTTTAGTCCATTCGATAGGGCGACCTGGTTTGGTATACTTACCTTTTTCAGCGTCCCAGCCTACGTAATCGTATAATTTTGCGATTTCTGCAGTACCGTCAACTTTTTTACCTTCAGCAGTAAACAGCTCAGGGCCGGAGTACTCTTTAATGGCTTTGTGACAGTTCATACAGATGTTCTCGGAAGGAATCATGGCATGCTTGCTCTTCTCAGCACCAGCGTGGCAATACAGACAGTTGATCTGGTTGATGCCGGCGTGCACTTTGTGGCTGTAGAAGATTGGTTGTTCTGGCATGTAGTCTTTCTGACGACCCAGCCCGATAGCTCCCTGAATAGTGAAGTAACCGCCTACCATGAACAGCACCAGAATAGCCAATGCGATGTAGGCTTTGTTTTTGTAGAAGGGAATCGGCTCAGGAGTAGGCTGACCTTCTTTATCACCAGCAAGCTTGTTCAGGTTGCTGTTGATCTGCATGAGGATCAGGGCTACCACTGCCAGGATCAGGGTAATGATACCAAAGAGGAGGCTGTTGTCGCTGCCTTCTTCTTTAGCACCGGCAGTAGCGGTACCAGCTTCTGGTTTAACACCAACAGGTTTTTTCTCTTCAACAGAGATGAACGCCAGGATGTCGTCAATATCTTCATTACTTAATGAAGGGAAAGCCGTCATCGCGGTTTTGTTGTACTCATTGAAGAGGTTATTGGCATACTTGTCGCCACTTGCCAATACTGATGCGGAGTTATGAATCCACTGGTGCAGTAATTTCTTATCTGCCCAACGGCCTTCTACACCCGCCAGTGCAGGACCTGTCAGCTTCTTATGGACATTGTGACATGAAGCGCAGTTTTGTTGGAAGATTTGCTTACCCTTAGCAGGATCCGCTGCCTTTACAGCTGAAAACGGAATTACTATACTAGCGCATAGAATAAGCACACTCACAAAATGCTTGCGCAAAAGAATGGAAACACGACGATACACAGCCTATATAGTTTAGATTTGACCTAAAGTTTCTTAAAAGTGCCAGCAAAAATAAGACACAATGTTGACAATTTACCAACAATTATAAAATTATTTGCCTCAGGAAATCCTCGCTTTTTCCTTTCCCTTCAGCGAAATTTCTGTTGTAATCCTTTATGCTGGCTAATTTGATTGAAATAGTATTCAGGACCTTTCAAAACTTATTATTTTGATTGAAAGTTCAATTTCTATTTACAGATGTGCTCATAAGTAGTAGGGTAGGCCCTCTTCAAAGGATATAGTATTATTATATGCAGATCAAAACTTAATAACGCCCTCCTATATCCCGGCCTCTATATATTATATATATAGGCTGCCACCTTTAATTAAGGTAAGTATCTTATTTTTACCATAATAACCTGCTACCGGACAAGAATGTTCAATCTGTCTCTAAAAAACATTCCCATGCGTAAACTAACTTACTTACCAACCCTGCTGGCCACACTGATGGCTTGCAACAACAACAACAACAACAACCATACCGGCACCGACAGTACCGCTGCCGCTGGCTCAATACCCACTACTGTAGCTGTCCACATCACCGGCACCTACCAGGGCACCCTTCCCTGTGCAGACTGCCCGGGAATGGACTACCAGATCAGCCTGTTTGACGACCACACCTTTACCGAACTGGTAGCCTACCAGGGTAGAGGTCAAGGGATCGCCTATACTGAAAAAGGTACCTGGCAACAAATCAACGACTCCATCGTCCGCATACAGAAAAAAAAAGACAGCAGTTCCTTCCTCGCCGCTGAAAACAAACTCCTGGTATTGGACCGCGAGGGTAAACGGATTGAAGGGGCCCTCGCCAGCAACTACGTACTCAAACCTGTGGAAGGCGGCGACCGCCGAACCCTCCTTGCACAGAAAGCCAGCGCCGGCGTCACTTTCACCGCCAGCGGCAATGAACCCTTCTGGAGCCTGGACCTGGAAAAAAGTAAGCTCCTCTTCCATACAGCCTCCGGCGATAGCATCCTGGCTAACCTACCTGCCGCCCAACCTAATACCGACACGCTTAAAGTATACACCACCCCGCAAATTACCGTCAGCATCCGTAATACCATGTGCTCCGATGACATGAGCGGGCTCATGCGCCCGAATACCGTGGAGATAAAGGTGAAAGACCAAACTTACCATGGTTGTGGAGAATACATCAAATAACTTGATCAGACAGGAGCGCTATGCCGGGAGAACAGCTCCCGGCATAGCGCTCTGCTAAAAAAATCCCCGAAACCATATTAATCCGTTCAATCCTGAGTACCTTTGCAGCTAAAAAAAGAACCGTTGAAAAATATTGTCATCTTCGCATCGGGTGCAGGAAGCAACGCGCAAAGGATCATTGATCATTTCAGAAATTCAGACAAGGCAAGAGTAGCATTGATTGTGTGCAACAAACCCGGAGCAGGCATACTGGACATCGCCCAACGGGAAGGGATACCCTCCGTTCTGATAGAAAAAGAAAAATTTTTCCATACAGACACTTATGTTAACTTGTTAAAGGAAAAGGAAACCGACCTCGTTGTACTGGCCGGCTTTTTATGGAAAGTACCCACCAACCTGGTACAGGCTTTTCCCAACCGGATCATCAATATACACCCGGCATTGCTCCCCAAGTTTGGCGGCAAAGGCATGTACGGGCACTTTGTGCACGAAGCCGTAGTGGCAGCAGGAGAAACGGAAAGTGGCATCACCATCCACTACGTAAATGAAAAATACGACGACGGTGAAACAATCCTTCAGGAACGTTGCATCGTCACCAAAGAAGATACACCAGAAACCGTGGCACGCAAGGTACAGGCACTGGAACACCAATGGTTTCCGGTAATTGTGGAACGAATATTGCTAAAATAATACGGCATGTAGCTTCCGACTGCAGGCTATTCCCGGCCGGAAGCTACATACTCCACCTCAACACTTTGTTACCTACTAACTGTATGAAAAAAATACTGTTACTCACCGGAATACTCTGTTTACTCTATGCATGCACCTATGCCCAAGACCCTAAGCGGCTCCGGTGTACTTACCTGAAAATAAACCCCACCACCCTGATCAACGAACTGGATATCCTTCTGGAACAGGATATCAGCGATAAACTTAGTATAGAGCTGGGGGTGATAGGCATTTATACCGACTATCCGGACTATGTTCTCACCAAAAAAGTCAATATTGGCCAGAAAAAACCCGATGTCAGCACAGAACAGTTTGTAGACGGCCGTGGCCTCGGATTCAGGGTCGGTGTCCGATACTACCTGATCACAAAGGAAATAGGCCCCGCCACCGCTGCCGGGACCTATTTTGAACCTGTACTGGTTTATAAAAAAGTATTCTATCCTAACGAAGATGTGGTGATTAACAATAACACCTATACGAATTCAGCCACCAAAGACGTATATGCGTTGCAGTTACTGGTGGGTAGGCAGTTCCGGAAACACAAACTGGTAATGGATCCTTATTTTGGCGTTGGCATCCGCGGAAAACTTTACCGCACCAATATTTATGAAGGCGACAACAATGGCATCGCAAACCTCAACAAGGCCAATGTTGTCACCGTATGGCCCAGTCTGCACCTGGGCATCAAACTGGGCCTCAATCTCCACAAATAAACCTAAAAAGGAACAATCACTTTAGCACTGAAATTTCTTCCCATATTATAAATGCCATAACGGCCATTGGGAGAAGCACTGTAGTACTCAAAATACTTCAGACGGTTCATGTTAGCCTGATAGGCCACGTCAAACACATTATCCAGCTGGAGGAACAGCTCCAGTACTGTCTTCCCCTTTTTATTGGTGAATCCGGTACCGGCTCCGAAGTTAACCAACGTATAGCCGGCGGTGTAGGTTTCAGTATTATCCACCCCGTAAAAATGCGACTGTGCTGAATAGTGGTCCACCTCTGCACGCACATAAGTTTTGGACAGCATCCCGAAATTCCGGGGAGCAGTGGCTTTCAGTGCTGAGCGTATATGCAGGGGCGGTATAAAAGGCAGGTAACGGGCTGCATCACCATGCTGGTCGATCAGTGCTTTGTTTCTGTTCAGCCCTGCCGTATAGGCGGCACTGTTATCCATGGTCAACCAGGACACAGCACGCGGATGCAGATTTACACTCACTTCTGCCCCATACAACCGCGCACTGGATTGCTGGTAACGATACGTGGCATTGCCGGGCACTATCACCACCGGTTCGCCATTGGCATCATACAATCTCGCCTGGTAGATATAGTTGTTGATATTATTGTTAAACACTTCCACACTGATATCCAGGTCCGGCAGGTAGGCGAGGAAACCCAGGTCCTGCTGCAGGCTGAACTCCGGCTTAAATTCCCGGTTGCCAAGGTATACGATATGTGCGCCGGGGTCTAGTCCGTTGGAACCGATTTCTGTAATATTGGGTGCTCGGTAGCCTCTGGCGATGTTTGCCTTCAGCAGTACGCGCTGGCTCAGGTTCCAGGTAACACCCAGGCTACCGGAAATGCCAGTATAGTTATGCCGGAAAGCAGGGAACTGCAGACTAGCACCAGCGGTATCGGGCAAGTTGTATTTTTTATCAAACCCATTGTCTTTATCGGGTCCTACATAGAAATCGTTCCATTTAATGTGACGGCTGTCGTAACGAAGGCCTCCGGAGATATCAAACTGACCGACTGTTTTTTTGGCGAAGAAAAAGCCGCCGATATCAAACAGGTCATAGTCCGGGATGGGAAAGTCAGTAGCGTTTTTGCTGCGGTTGCGCTGATACATACCGTTTACGCCTACGGTCGTTTCCACACCGCCGATGGCAGGTAAGTTGTAACGCAGGTCGTAGTTGAGTGTATTTAATACTACATACAATCCTGGCTGTGCCGGCATTTCGGGGTGATTATATTCCCGGCGGATGCTTTGTTGTACACCGATGGTGGTGTTAATATCTCCTTTACCTAATATATAACGATTACGGTTATACGCTCTATAATGTTGAATATGCTGATGCAGTGGATTGAGGGTATAAGTACGCAGCTGATTATCCGGTACAATGGGTCTGTTTTTGATGTCATCATCGGCATCCAATACCTGACGGGTAAATTTACGCGTCAGCGAATCCCGGCTGCCATCGGGGATCTCCTGGGTATTGTCGTATAGCGTGACGCCCCACAGTGAATGCCCCCATGACTTATCCACCCGAGCCAATGCAGACAGGTTGTACTCCCGGAAAGCGGTGCCATATACATAACCATCCACTTTGTTTTTGTAGTTGTGGGCTGCTTTCACAGTTCCACGCACTACATACTTCCAGTCGTTTTTGTTGTATACCAGGCCCAGGGAAGAGCCAATCATACCGTTGTTGGTATGGTAGTCTGTCAGGAAATTCCCTTTGAGTTTTCCCTGCTCTGTTTCGGGGATATCGGGTATCATGTTGATCACGCCGGCCAGCGCATCGGAGCCATAGGTAAGGCTGGCAGGTCCTTTTACCACTTCGGCTCTGGCAATACCATACTGGTCTACTTCGATACCATGTTCATCGCCCCACTGCTGGCCTTCCTGACGCACCCCGTCGAACAGGGTGAGTACGCGGTTATAACCCAGCCCGCGGATGAAAGGTTTGGAGATATTGGGGCCGGTGGTTACCGCACTCACCCCCGGAATTCCTTTCACGATTGCATCGATGATATTATTGTTGACATGCATATTCATGTCTCTTTTACCTATAACGGCAATGGGTATAGGATTTTTTCGTACAGCGGTAGCGCGGGAAACGCCGGTTACCACTACCTCATTCAGTTTGGATAAGTCCTCTTCCAGGGAGATGTCCAGCGAGAGGGTTTGTTTGTTGCTGATGCTTTTTTTAAGGGTTAAAGGCTGAAACCCTATCATGGATATTTTAATATCGTAGGTTCCCGGTTGCAGATTGCGGATCACGAAGAGGCCCTGTTGGTCGGCGATAGCGCCGGTTTTCAAGGCAGGAATGGTGATATTGGCAAACTGTACAGGTTTCCCGTTGGCGGTTACTTTTCCCGTGATGATTGTTTGTTGCGCCTGCAACGATAAGGCAAGTATAAGCACGCCTATGAGTGTAAATAAATGTTTCATGCAATTCTGACACTTGTAGGTGAGGCAGGCACAAAGGATTCCCGGGATAGTTACAAGTACTTGTACTTTCCTTTGTGGCTACAGATATTTTTCTGCAAAACTAAATTTTCAATTTATACTTACCTTAATTATTATTTAGACAAGCCTAAATAATAGGAAAAGGATCGTGGAAGGAAGCACCGCTGAGATATTGATTTATCTCAGCTTCTGTGCACAGGCAACTGTCGAGTTCGTAGATCATGGTATGTACATCCATTTGTTGCCCGATGATAACGAGTTCATTATAACGATCAGCAAAACGTTCGTCCCAGCGGCTGGTGACCAGCTGATAGGATTCTTCATCCAGGTTCCATTGCTGACGGGGGATAGCGCACCACCAGTAACCGGCTTTTTCTACGCGCAGGGAGCCGCCGGCCTGACTCCAGTTGACCGCCAGTTTGGGTCGTGATGCCAGCCAGAACAGTCCTTTGCTCCGTATAACGTTGCCGGGCCAACGTTCATTGATGTACAGCCAGAAGCGTTGGGGATGGAAAGGTTTGCGGCTACGGTATACAAAGGAGGAGATACCGTATTCTTCTGTTTCCGGTATATGTTCTTTCTCCAGTTCGGCCTGCCAGCCGGCACTTTGTGCAGTAGTATCAAAATCGAACAAACCGGTATTCAAGATGCTGTTCAGCGGTACCTGTCCGTTGACAGCCTCTATGATGTTGGCACCTGCATTAAGTTGACGCAGCATCGCTTTCAGGTTGCTCAGCTGTTCGGGACTTACCAGGTCGCATTTATTGAGAACAATTACATTGGCGAATTCTACCTGATCAGTGAGCAGATTGACAATAGTACGCTGATCAGATTCATCTGTGAGTCCTTTGTCCTGCAGCAGTTCCATGCTGCTGTAGTCGTTGGTAAAGTTGAATGCATCAACCACAGTCACCATTGTATCCAGCTGACTTATTGCACTCAGGTCTATACCGTTCTGTTCATCCTGGTAGCAGAAAGTCTGCGCCACCGGTATCGGCTCAGATATACCGGTAGATTCTATCAGGAGATAATCAAACCGGTTTTCACGTGCGAGCAGTTCCACTTCTTTCAACAAATCTTCCCGTAAAGTGCAGCAAATACACCCGTTGCTCATCTCCACCAATCGCTCTTCTGTTTTATGCAGTGTGTTTTCATTCTTCACCAGTTGAGCATCAATATTCACTTCGCTCATATCGTTAACGATAACGGCTACACGAAGATTTTCCCGGTTATGTAATACGTGATTCAGGAGCGTAGTTTTCCCTGCGCCGAGAAAGCCACTCAGCACCGTAACAGGTAATTTTTTCATATAATATTGTTAATGATGTTTATGGACCTTGCAGGAATGGCGTTGCCGCTGATTGATAAAGTGTGCCGCCATAATAACGCCGGCACCCACACAGATAGCAGCATACTCCAACACGACCGCCTCTGCCCAGAAATGCCCCATCAGCAATAAGGCGAAGCCCGCTATAAACAACAGCAGCGGCATCAGCCTCCGGTGATGACGCCAGTAGCCCAACCCTAAAGCCAGGCAACCGATCACGAAAGAAAACAGTAACAAACAATACTCCAGTATGGCATGTTCCGTTATCTCCATTCCCAGGAGAGGGAGCGCAGCAAATAATAAAGGCAACAGCGCGCAATGGACCGCGCAAATAATGGAAGCTCCTATGCCTAATGTATCTAAGTTCATCCGTTTGAATATATTCTCCACCTTACCTTAATTTTTTGAACCTGGGACAAAACTACGTAAATTTGCAACAATGTTGCAACTTTGATGGCTATGATTTTTTTGATGTTCCTGATGAGCGGAGATAGATGAGGATTTGGGATTAGGGGAGATGAATGAATTATATAAAAATATACTTTTTAATGGGCTGATAATATGCATTAAAAATTGCTCATTGTCTTTCATTGATGAGCATCTGTCAAGTATGTGTTACCTTTGCATATTGATTGAAAGTTATTTTGAACAAAACAGTGGGGATTTTCACCTATGTCTAAAAAAGCGATCTTATATATTGTATTTTTTTCAGTGTTGAGCCTTGGATTTCTGGGATATGCCGGCTATGTGATCAAAGGTGAAAGAGGCACTTTTCTGGGGAAAGAAAAGCTGCCGATCCTGGGGGCTCCGGGGCATACGGTACAGGGATTTTCATTTACCGACCAGGATGGTCGTACTAAAACAAAGGCCGATGTACTGGGCAAAATTTATGTAGCAGAATATTTCTTTACCACCTGCACCGGTATTTGTCCGAAGATGAATGCCAACATGGAAAAAGTATATGCTAAATATAAAAACAAACCAGATTTCCTGATCCTGTCACACACCGTTGATCCGGAGCATGACAGCGTACCGGTGCTGAAAGCCTACGCCGAAAAACACGGTGCTGATTCTAAAAACTGGTGGTTCCTCACTGGCAGCAAAAAAGAATTATATGCACTGGCACGCCAGGGTTATCTGGTAGACGATGGCACCTATACCGGCGAAGAAGATTTTGTACACACCCAATGGTTTGCGCTGGTAGATAAAACAGGACAAATCCGCGGTTTATATGAAGGCACCAAATTACAGGATGTTAACAAGCTGATAGATGATATTGAGCGTTTAATGGAAGAATAAAGTTTTTCATCATGGCTACCCAACAACAAATAGCAGAAAAAATAGGCACCTTACTGCGGGAGAGTAAACTGAGCGTAACAGAAACCAGGACCAAAATCCTGGAACTGTTCATGAAAAGTAACGGGGCACTGGAACACAGCGACTTTGAAAAACTCGCCGGCCAATCATTTGACCGTGTGACTGTATACCGGACTCTGCAAACTTTCCTCGAAAAGGGCATCATCCACAAAATACCTACTACCGATACTTCTGTACGTTATGCAGTCTGTAAGTCAGAGTGTACAGAACATCATCATCATGATCATCATGTGCATTTCAAATGTGAAGAATGCGGTACCACCATCTGCCTTGATGATACTGATGTACCACAGATACAGTTACCTAAGGGCTATTCCTTCCACAATGTGGAAGTAATCGTTAATGGTGTATGCAAATCCTGCAAATAATGAGAAGGTCCGGTTAACGGAAGAACAGCTCTTTCGCTAACCGGACCTTTATACAATCAAAGCCTCTACAACTTTTCGATCTCACTCTTCACAAAATCTGCCAGTTCCTTTACGTAGGCCGGTGAAAAATCAAACCGGATACCGGCAGCTTTGTACAGCTCCGGCAGTGTTTTAGTATTACCTAAACTCAACGCCTGTACGTAGTTATCAAGTGCTTGTTTTTTATTTTCCTTATACTGTTTCCACATGGCGATGGCGCCCAGTTGTGCAATACCATACTCTATATAATAGAAAGGTACTTCAAAGAGGTGCAGCTGTTTCTGCCAGAAGCTGGCACGATAGTCTTCAAGGCCGCTCCAGTCTATGATAGCAGGGGAGAACTCCTTCAGTATTTCCACCCATTTGGCAGTACGTTCTTCGATAGTATGCTGTGGATGTTCGTACACCCAGTGCTGGAACTTATCGATGGTAGCAATCCATGGGAAGATGGTGATGGCTCTTTCCAGCTGTTGCAGGCGGGCACGACGGAGTTGCTCTGCATCATCGAAGAAAATATTCCAGGAATCCATGGTGAAAAGTTCCATACTCATGCTGGCTACTTCCGCGATTTCCATCGGATATTCCTTGAATGCGTTCAGTGACAGGTTGTGGCTCAGGAAAGAGTGCACCGCATGGCCACCTTCGTGTACCATGGTGGTGAGATCTTTCATCTGACCAGCGGCGTTCATGAAGATAAAAGGCACACCGGTTTCTGCCAGCGGGCAGTTATATCCTCCCGGTGCTTTACCGATACGGCTTTCCAGATCGAGACGGCCCATTTTTTTCATCACGCGGAGACAGTCACCAAAGAATGGTCCCAGCTGATCGAAGGTTTCGATGGTTTTGGTAATCAGTTCTTCACCTGTCTGGAAGGGCTCCAGTGGTTTCACGCCAACTGGTTCAGCTTCGGTGTCCCAGGGTTTTAACTGATCGAGCTGCAGCTTCTGCTGTTGTTTTTCCAGTATCTGCTGTACCAGTGGAACGATATGTGTTTTCACGGCATCATGGAACTGGAAGGCGTCTTCTTTGGTATAGTCGAATCGGCCCAGCTCTTCGAACTTGTAATCGCGGTAGTTGGCAAAGCCTGCATTTTTGGCTACCTGATCGCGTTTCAGCACCAGGCCGGTATACAGCTCATCCAGTGTGTTTCTGTCTTCCAGGCGGCGAGCGGCGGTTTTAGAAAACACTTCTTCGCGGAGGGTGCGGTCTTCATTTTCAAGGAACTTGGCAGCCTGTTGCAGCGTATATTCCTTTCCGTTAACGCTGATCGTCATTTTACCAGCTATAACACCATATTGCTGGGCCATCACGCTCAGTTCGGCCTGGAGGGGTATGTTTTCTTCCCGGAACAGCTTGATCTGATTTTTAACGTTACGGAGGTAGGTTTTATACAGCTCCTGATCCAGGTCCTTCACGAAGGGGCTGTCTACCAGTTTTTTATTAAGTGCATCTGCATACGGCTGGAGGCGGGGCTGTATTTCCATACAGAAGTAGGTAAACGCGTCTTCCAGTTCTTTACTGGTAGTATCGCAGGTCATTTTGATCTGGCGCCAGCAAGCGTCTTCACTGATCACCGCTTCCAGTTCACTGACATCTTTCAGCCATTGTTCCAGATCGGCCGCATTGTTAATGGGTCTTTGCTGCAGGGTTTCATAATATGGCTGCAGGTTGTCCCAGGTGGTCACCTGAAAGGTTGCCGGCAGGAAGTGGCGGGGGAGTTTTTTTATATCTGCATTCATATGCTATTGTTTTACTGAATTTTCGGAGTCGGGAATTTAGTTATTTATCGAAAAACCTCAAAATGAATCAGGCTTCCAGTTACAGTGAACGACTGTAACATGGAAGCCTGAAATATGATGGTATGAAGGATTTGTTTAATAACAAATTCCCTGAATACGTTATTCTTCTGTTTTCTTCTTACGAGGCTTAGCCACTTTTTTTGGTTCTTCACCTTCAGCAGCAGGAGCGTCTTCTTTTTTAGCTTTTGCTTTTTTAGGTGCTTTTTCTTCTGCGCCTTCTTCAGCAGCCGCTTTTTTAGCACGGGGCTTTTTTGGCTTTTCTTCTGCGCCTTCTTCAGCAGCAGGTTCAGCAGCTTTTTTCTTTTTGGCAGGAGCAGGAGCACCTTCGGCTTCAGCTTCTACTATCGCTTCTTCACCATCGGCCAGGATTTCCTCAAATTTCAGCAGATCATTTGCTTTGAGGATACCAAACCATTTCACCATTTTCTTCATATCGCTCACATATACCCTTTCTTCATCGAATTCAGGATATACATTCTTGAAATAAGCTTTGATAGCATTGTTGTCGGCTTTGCCGTCAATCAGCGGAAATTCTGCTGATTTTTCATCCATGGCTTTGAATACTTCAGCCAGGTTTACATTTTCACCTATAGTGAAAACTTCAATACTTTCCAGTGGAGTAAAATTATGCACGCGGGAAGATACAAACTTTGTACTTTTATCTTCCAGTGACCTAACGATGGCGCCATCTTGTTTACTGGCCATTAACTGAAACAAACCGCCCAATCCGGTTACTGCAACAATTTCTCTGTACTGCATGTTCAAATTTTTAGGAAGCGCAAATATAAATAATTATAATAGATTGCCCGCTGACAAATTTTCACGTGGAAAATGCCGTTAGCAGAGGGCTGGCATCAATTCAACTTTCGTGCCATGACCAGGGACTGTCTCCAGCGTTTAACCTGGCCTTTGAGGTCAAATATTTCAATTAAAAATATATAAACACCTGGCGGCAAAAGTACTTTATTTTCTTCAAATCCATCCCAGTAGAAACATCCTTTATTTCCGAGTGTGGTATTACGGACCAAATAGCGAACGGGACGGCCGGCAGCATTAAAAATGGTGACATTGCCCACCCATCCGGAACCCGGTAGTTCAAAACAGAGGGTAGCGCGGCCTTCGGGGCCGGGACTGTCCGGTGAAAATACGGCTGGCCCGAGGGTCACCGTAGTGGGAGTACCATCTGCCAACTGACGGGAGCCTGTATAACCCGGGGTGGCGTAACCATCGCTGGCAGCCACCGATTGCCAGTTATCCGCCAGCGTTGCAGGCCGGTTGTAGTCCAGCCGTTCCAGAGACACGCCCTTCAGCTGGGCCGACAGAGGAAAATGCCACGAAGACATATAACGCACGGCGTCTATCACCAGGCTGTCGCGGCGCAACAACTGCAATCCGCCTTCCTCCCTGGGCAGCTGCGGCAGGCTGCTGACCTCCTGGATATTTTCGGGGAGGCGGCAGGTATAATAATAACAAAGCCGGTCGGCGACGGTTGTAATAGCCAGAAAATTTCCCGGCATCAGCAGCCGGGGGCCGCTACATACCTTCTTCCAGGGCCCCTGCCGGCCATCTGCCTTTCTGGCGCAAAGAAAAACCGTCTGCAGATCAATGGCCTTACGGCTACGGTTGTACAGCTCTATAAACTCCGGTGTACCATCAGGCGGATACAACAACAGCTCACTGATTACCAGGTCCATCGTATCCGGCAGCTGAGGCCGTGCAAAAGAGAGGGTATTCTTCAGCCGGCTTTCCTTTCCCTGACAGTCCGTAACACCGGTGACGATGACTGTTCCTGAATCTATTGACGTGGATAGTTGCAGGGATACAATGTTAAACAACGGGGGCAGTACTGTCACGGCAGTAACTGTGCCCCGGCTTATCCTGTATTTGTCTGCTACCGCCGCTTTCAGGCTGTCCAGCGTTTTACTGAAGTGCAGGAGCAGGTGCAGGCTGTCGGGCATCTCTGCAAAATAAAGGTCAGGGAAGGTATCATCCGTTACAGTGCGGGCAGCCGCATTATATTGCCCTGGTGTCCCTCCGGCAGCGGCGGAGGAAGCCGCCCAGTTAATTTTACTGCCGCAGGGCAGGGATGGGTCCAGCATTTCGAGGCTACGCCCTCCTTTGGGCACGGTGGCACCATACCACGACGGGGTGTAGGAGATGGCATGCACTACCTGTCTGTTGTTATTATACAGCACGATCAGTCCTGTATCGTCCGGCAGCGAAGGAAATTTGGGCACCGCCAGCACCCTGGCAGCACGGAAGCTGTCTGCTGCTGCCGGCGCACATAATACCAGCAAACTGTCCGGAGGCAGTAAACAGGCCGGCAGCAAAGCTTCCCGCTTATTGACCGCTAATATCCAGTTCTGCAACTGTACCGGCCGGCTACTCCTGTTCCGCAGTTCCACGTATTCAAAAGGAGGTAAACCAGCTACAGGAGCAGGCTTCAGCATCATTTCGTGGATTACCACATCATACAGTGCAGGGGTAGTAGTATCCGTTGCAGACAGGGTGACCTGCCCTAGCAGGCTTATACAAACAATGGGTATCAACATATTGTGAACTTTTTTCGGGTTATGCTCAAAATAAGTGTAATCTCCCGGCAGTATGTTAATACCTTCTTAACAGGAATAAAATACTTTGCATTGTTATGAAAAGCGCGGGGTATATATTAATTTTGGGGTCCACATTTTAAAATGTAAAACAAAATGAAAGTTGCCGTAGTAGGAGCGACCGGACTGGTAGGCTCAAAAATGTTACAAGTGCTGACAGAGCGGAATTTCCCTGTCACTGAATTGATTCCCGTGGCTTCTGAGAAGTCCGTTGGTAAGGAAGTAACATTTAAGGGTAAGACCTGGAAGGTGGTGAGCGCTGATACGGCTATTTCCATGAAGCCCAATGTGGCTATTTTCTCTGCCGGCGGTAGCACCTCCCTGGAATGGGCCCCTAAATTTGCGGCAGCTGGTATTACCGTGATCGACAACTCCAGCGCCTGGAGAATGGACCCATCCAAAAAACTGGTGGTACCGGAAGTAAACGGTGATGCACTGACCCAGGAAGACAAGATCATTGCGAATCCTAACTGCTCTACCATACAAATGGTACTGGTGCTGAAACCACTGCACGAAAAATATAAAATCAAAAGGGTGGTAGTATCTACCTACCAGTCTGTAACCGGTACCGGTGTAAAGGCGGTAACCCAGCTGATGAATGAAAGACAGGGTATCAGTGGCGAAATGGCTTATGCATATCCTATAGATCTGAATGTGATCCCGCAGATTGATGTGTTTCTCGACAACGGATATACGAAAGAAGAGATGAAAATGGTGAACGAGACCAAAAAAATCATGCGTGACGATACTATCAGAGTAACTGCAACGACTGTACGTATACCGGTAATGGGCGGCCATAGCGAATCAGTGAACATTGAGTTTGAAAACGAATACGATGTAAGCGAGATCCGGACCCTGCTTTCCCAGACACCGGGCATAATCGTAGTAGACGACCCGTCTAAGGCACAATATCCAATGCCTAAAGACGCCCATGATAAAGATGAAGTATTTGTAGGCCGTATCCGCCGCGACGAAACACAACCTAAAACAGTGAACATGTGGATCGTGGCAGACAACCTTCGCAAGGGAGCTGCAACAAATGCGGTTCAAATTGCGGAATTTTTGCAAGAGAAGAACTGGCTGTAATCATACTGTCGTGCTATGTAATTTAGTGGCGTAATTCCCCCCTGAACGTAGCACTCGTGTATGAATACACGAAAACATATCTATAACTCATTAAAAGCAAGCGTGTTAGCGCTTGCTTTTTTTTGAACATTTCACAATTGCATAACACGGAAAGTGTAAAAATTACACGGAAGTAGTATTGATTTGTGGCTTATAAAATCCAATTTTGATAACATAATCCTATGCCAACTAAGCTTTTGCGAAAAGAGTAGTCCAATTTTAGAGAGATGCCGGATATTATCGTTATTTTCTAATCAGAAAACACCCTTTAAGTCCTATGAAAACCAACACCAATCGTGAGCTTTTGTTAATGCACAAGTTTACCGAAGAGTGGAGCACCAATTTTTCCTCTCAGGTATCACGCATCATGAACATCGTTGACCAGCAGGATACTCTGGATGGAATAATTCCTATCATTGAGGTGGCAAATGTTTATAATCAGCGTTTTGCCCATGCACGAACAGACAAGGAGAATCTGCTGAAGAACCGCAAAGCGCGTCCGTTCGAATTTCTTATTCACAAAAATTAGATGGAAAATTTTTGATTTTCGATTTCTTGATTTGGGAATTGACAAACATCACTAAATCAAAAAATCGAAAATCAAAAAAGGGGACTTAGTCCATTGCACGGTTTATGAACTGTATAAGGGGCTGCATGAGCGCGAATGTCTTCAGTATTTCCCGTACGAGAGACGGCTGTACGCATGTTTCATCAGAGATGGGATGCGTGACAATAAGGCTTTTCAATTTCAGGTAGGCAATAGCGGGATTATCAGGCTGATAGCCCTGCGGAACGGTTTTGAGTGCATCTCCTTCCACCTTCCCGAAATGTTTGATAAAGCTTTTGTTGGAGATAATACTTTCAAATTCTTCGAAGTTGTAGTCTATCTCCTGCCGCACTTTTTTCAATTCGGGAGCAGCTGGCATCCATAGCCCGCCGCCGGCGAAACTGTTGCCTCCCGGTTCCAGGTGGAAGTAATATCCCGCCAACAGCGATTTTTTACCACCCGCCTGAAATGAAGCGGCCAGATTTATTTTGTAAGGCGTCTTGTCTTTGGAGAATCTAACGTCTTTGTATATACGAAAAACGCAATCCTTGAGCTGCAACCCAGCCAAGGTAGTATCCTGCTTAGCCATACCATCTATCAGCTGCTGTACCATGCTTTCAAAATCGGTTTTGGCCGCCAGGTAATTGTCCCGGTGCTCATCAAACCATACCTTGTTATTGTTCAGTTTCAGTGATTTCAGAAACTTCAACGTGGAAGGCTGTAACATCATTTTAAATTTTTATAGCAAGATAATACACAAGCGCTTATGATGTAAGCACCTGCCTTGAAATTAACAGGGTGGATGATAAAAAACCATCCCAGAGGATGGTTTCTGCATGAGGGTTTCCGGGTTCTTATTCTTTCCTGAATACGCGCCAGATTTTGGTTTCAAAAATGATATACGGCGGCTAACAATACATTGGACGTTATATTATAAGGAGCTCCGCCAGACTTGTGAAAAATATCTGCAGAAGCTTTATCGATTCTGAACTCCGGAATAATCGTCAGGTTTCCTGCCTTATAATTAAACGACAGCGTACCAGCCACTACATTACCGCCATCTGGTACAGCACCAAATACTTTCACCCCGTCCTTATCACTGAAATATTCTCCGCGCAGCGTAAGACCCAGCTTATCCGTAAAATCACAATTCACATACAAGGCGGAGCCCCACCAGTTGGCATTCCTACGGCTTTCTTTAGGCGTCCGGGTATCCAGGTAGGTGCTGTAGGTACCGTTGTAACCCAGTCCCAGTACCTTATTCACCTGATAGGTGGCCACTACATCCACCTGATGGTTTTGTATGCCGAAGGTATCTTTTCCCTCCAGGTAGTTGAGGTAAAGTTTAATGGGTGTTTCTGCCGGAGCAAAGCCCAGCTGTGCCCCTATATATTTATGACTGTTTAAGGTGACAGATTTAAGATCGGTAGGATTAAACACGCCTACCATCGCGCTCAGCGATGAGCTGAGGGTAATATCAGCTTTGATGCCGGTATGGAAAAACGGACCGTAGCTGAACATATAACTCATACTGTAGTTCCTGTTCAGGTAAGCATCTACCAGTTCGTATCCCACATGGGTGGCATAACTACCGAGACTCAATTTTATTTTTTCTGTAAGCAGATAAGAAACATACAGCTGTTTGATAGCCATCGACAATCCATTTGACGGAGAAGGTGGTTCATTATAGGAGAATTCTCCCGCTCTTTTTCCAAAGCCGAGGTCGGCCACTATGCTACCTTTTTTGAAACCATGCTCTACTTTCAGCGATACCATTCCCAGTTCAAAGGAGTTGTGCGAATTGGTGAAGCTGGTTTTGTTATCTGTATTATTGCCGTTCAGGTTGTATTTATAATAGACGTCAGCGGAACCTGAGATTTTAAGTGCCGGCGCGGGCAGGGAGTCAGTGGATTGTGACCAGGCAACCAGGTTACTGCCCATCAGCAATAAGGTCGTTAGCATTCGTTTCATGTACTTATAGTTTGGTTGATAAATGGTAAGTAATGATGCGGCCTTCTCCTGCGTATTGTTTTGGGGGATGCGTGCGTGTCTGTGCTACATAGAAGGAACGGGTAATCAATAAAAGAAGTTCAGCAGTGGGTTTTTCAACAGCCAGCTGTTTTTATATGATTACCCCATTCCAGATCTTTCAAACGGTAACGTATATACGTTTTAATAAAATTGATAAAGGTCAGAATCAAACTCAAAGAACTTGCTTTCACGGAGGGTCATGACGGGCGGTACTTTTCAGGAGTGCACCAGTTCTTCTTCCTTGAGTGTACCGTTGTCAGTAACACTCATCATCGCAGGATGATAGTGTTCGTTGTGTTGTGTAACATCGAGGCCCAGTGCTTCTTCATCTTCGGATACACGCAGCGGATGGATCAGGTTGATCAGTTTGAAGATAGCAACAGACATGATAAAGCTGTAACCAACGACCAGCAGTAATCCCAGCACCTGATTTTTGAAGAGGTCGAAATTGCCGTATAACCAGCCATTGTTACCGCCTTCATTGATTGCTTTGGTAGCGAAGATGCCGGTGAGCAACATACCTACCATACCACCCAGGCCATGGCAGGGGAATACGTCCAGTGTATCGTCGAGGCTGGTTTTAGATTTCCAGTGAACGGCCATATTGGAAATGATCGCGGCGATAAAACCGATGAATATACTTTGCGGGATAGCAACATAACCGGCAGCAGGCGTGATGGCCACCAGCCCTACCACAGCGCCTATACAGAAACCGAGTGCAGATGGTTTTCTGCCACGGATCACGTCAAAGAACACCCATGACAGGCCTGCAGCAGCAGTGGCGGTATTGGTAGTAGCAAAGGCAGTAGCAGCCAGTGCATTGGCGCCCAGGGCAGAACCAGCGTTAAAACCGAACCAGCCGAACCACAGCAAACCGGTTCCTAATAATACAAAGGGGATATTGGCTGGTTGCAGTTCTTTCTTTTCGATATGGTCTTTCCGGCGTTTAAGCACCAGCGCACCTGCCAGTGCCGCACAACCGGCAGAGATATGCACTACGGTACCACCGGCAAAGTCGAGTACACCGAGTTTAAACAATATACCGTCCGGATGCCATGTCCAGTGTGCGATTGGCGCATATACGAGTATGCTGAACAGGACCATGAACAACACATAGGAAGTAAAACGGATCCTTTCCGCTACAGCACCTACCACCAGCGCAGGCGTGATGATGGCAAACTTCATCTGAAAGAGTGCAAACAACAACAACGGAATAGTAGGAGCCAGGCTCCAGGGGGCACCTGATCCAACATTGCGGAACATAAAATAGGAGGAGGGGTCACCAATAATGCCATGATACGATTTTCCAAATGCCAGACTAAAACCAACTACCACCCATACAATGCTGATCAGACCAGTAGCTATAAAGCTTTGCATCATAGTGGAAATAACGTTCTTCCGGTTTACCATCCCGCCATAAAAGAAAGACAGTCCCGGTGTCATTAAAAATACCAGAGAAGATGCTACCAGAATCCAGGCGATATCAGCCGTATTATATTTACTAACATCTGAAAAGTTGGGGACAGCTGGAATAAAAATTCCAATTATTGCCACTATCGCCAAAAAAATAAAGGGGAGATAGTCTTGGAATGAATTTTTCTTCATAGCATTTGATTTTTAAATTTCTTAAATAAAAGTAGAAGTGAAATTTAAAACATCAAATAGAATGACTAAAAAATAGAAAAATTTGAATTAAGACAGTAAAAATTAGGATTGCATCAATTAAATTATAAATATTAATAATATTAATTATTATTTAGGGTTGCTAAACAAAAGCATTACAATCGAAAATTTAAATACAAATCAATAATTATCAATCAATTATAGACAATAAAAAAGCAGTTGAGATTTATTTAAAAAAAATCGGTTAACATCCTACTGTAATTCTACCAAACTACTTTCAATATATTGCCTAGCAAACAATTACATATTTATAATATAACATTGTGAAATCAAATTCACAATGTTATATTATAAATAATTACATGTGATATTTTAGAAGGAAGAGATCATTATTGTTTCATTTCCTGCAACTCCCGCTCCATCGCAAACATCTGATCGCGTAAACGGGCCGCTTCCATAAAGTCAAGATCCTTCGCCGCCTTTTCCATATCTCTCTTGACTTTCGAAATCGCCTTTTCCATCTGCGGAATCGTTTTCGCCGCAGCGGTGGTTTCCTTAGCCACCTGCATCGCATCTTCAGCCACCAACGTCACTTCATCATGCACAGCATAAGGCGAGGATTCGTCGAAATGTTTGATTTCCAATACAGAAGTCTGACCCAGGATCTGCTCTTTGCTCTTGCGCACAGTACGGGGCGTAATGTTATGTTCCAGGTTAAATGCCTGCTGCTTCTCACGGCGACGATCCGTTTCATCGATCGTACGCTGCATACTGTCAGTAATATGGTCTGCATAAAAGATCACCAGCCCGTCTACGTTACGCGCGGCGCGTCCCGCTGTCTGTGTCAAAGACCTTTCATCACGCAGGAACCCCTCTTTATCTGCATCCAGAATAGCCACCAGCGACACTTCCGGCAGATCAAGTCCTTCCCTCAGCAGGTTCACACCCACCAACACATCTATATTACCCAGACGCAGGTCTCTCAATATCTCAATACGCTCCAGGGTATCCACTTCCGAGTGGATGTACCGCGACTTGATATTAATCCTGCCCAGGTATTTGTCCATCTCTTCCGCCATACGTTTGGTCAGTGTAGTTACCAGCACACGGTCACCTTTCTGTACCCGCTTGTCAATCTCGTCCAGCAGATCATCTACCTGGTTCACGCTGGGTCTTACCTCAATAGGCGGCTCCAGCAAACCGGTAGGACGTACCACCTGCTCCACCACAACACCTTCCGTTTTCTTCAATTCGTATTCACCAGGTGTAGCACTTACAAAGATGGCCTGATTCACCAGGTTTTCGAACTCATAGAAATTAAGCGGCCGGTTATCCAGCGCTGAAGGCAGCCTAAAGCCAAACTCTACCAGGTTGAGCTTACGGGAGCGGTCACCGCCATACATCCCACTGATCTGTGGTACAGTCACGTGGCTCTCATCAATCACCAGTAAAAAGTCTTTCGGGAAATAGTCCAGCAAACAGAAAGGACGGGTTCCAGGCTTACGCCTGTCCAGGAAACGGGAATAGTTCTCAATACCACTACAGTAGCCCAGTTCGCGGATCATCTCCACATCATAATTTACTCTTTCAGACAAACGCTGGGCTTCTATCAATTTACCATTAGCTTTGAAATACTCTACCTGAGCATGCAGCTCGTCCTGAATCTCGTAGATCACCTGCTGCAGAATATCTTTGGGCGCCAGATACAGGTTAGCCGGGAAAATGGCCGCATTCTCCATCGTACCGATCCGTTTTCCGTTCTGTACATCAAAACTTTCTATCTCCTCAATTTCATCTCCGAAGAAAGTAATCCGATAGCCATAATCCACATAGGGCAGATTGATGTCTACTGTATCACCCTGTACCCGGAAGTTGCCCCTGTTAAAGTCGCCGGTAGTACGGCTATAAAGTGAATTAACCAGTCCATGCAGGAAAGCATTGCGGCTGAAGGCCTGTCCACGTTGAATACGGATGATCCCGTTTTCATAATCGGTCGGGTTACCCATACCATAAATGCAGGACACGCTGGCCACCACGATGATGTCCCGGCGGCCGGAAAGCAGGTTGGAGGTGGCTTTCAAACGGAGTTTGTCCAGCTCTTCGTTGATGGCGAGATCTTTTTCTATGTATGTATCACTTACCGGCATGTATGCTTCAGGCTGGTAGTAATCATAATAGGAAACGAAATACTCTACCGCATTATCAGGAAAAAACTGTCGCAGTTCCCCGTACAACTGGGCTACCAGGGTTTTGTTATGGGTGAGTACCAGGGTAGGACGTTGTACATTCTGAATCACATTGGCTACTGTAAAGGTTTTACCAGAACCGGTCACCCCCAGCAGGGTTTGATATTGTTCACCTTCCTGTAATCCCAGGGTCAACTGTTTGATAGCTTCCGGCTGATCACCAGCAGGAGCATAAGGCGCTTGTATCTTAAATGGCATATTGAAACTTTCATTTGAGCAGTATGTAAAAATACTAAAGAACAGCGTGCTAAAGTGTTAAAAAAAGAGCTTTAATTTTGCCCCTTCAATCTTAACTGACTTATGAGAAAAAAGATCTTGACAGGGCTGCTCCTTTCCTTTTTACTGCCTTTAGCCAGCTTTGCCTGGGGGCCCAACGGACACCGCATTGTAGCGGAAATAGCCTGGCAGCACCTGACTCCACAGGCCCAAAAAGCCGTTGTCAGCATCCTGGGACGCCAAAGTATGCCGATGATCGCCAACTGGCCTGATTTTATCAAATCTGACACCACCCACCAGTACGATCATACCAGCAAATGGCATTACCTGGATTTCCCAGCCAATATTGACCGCGCTGAGTTCGACAAGCTGCTGAAGGAAGCCACCGGCGAAAACCTGTACACACAAACACAGGCAATGATCAGTGATTTGAAAAACAAGAAACTGGCAAAAGATAAGCAGGTCTTTGCCCTCAGTTTCCTGGTGCATATGATGGGAGACATGCACCAACCACTGCACGTAGGTCGTGATGAAGACATGGGCGGCAACAAAATCAACCTGATGTGGTTCGATAAAGCCTCCAATCTCCACCGTGTATGGGATGAGCAACTGATCGATTTTCAACAGCTTAGCTATACCGAATACAGCAAAGCCATTGATATCGCTTCTCCTGCCCGTGTAAAAGAACTGCAAAGCGGCACTATTGCCGACTGGATGTTTGAATCCCATGTACTGGCCGATAAAGTATATGGATACACTAAACCGGACTCCAAATTGAGCTACCGCTACAACTACGTTTTTGTAGACAACCTCAATGACCAACTGCTGAAAGGCGGCCTGAGACTGGCCACTGTGCTGAATGGCATTTTTAAATAATCATAGCTTAATATAAAAGCGAAGGCCGAAGCAAATATATTTGCTTCGGCCTTCGCTTTTATAACTCGTAGAATTGATCTACACCAGATCGATATCGAAGTTTACCAGCTGTACAAACTGTTCCAGACGGGTAGTGATTTCCTCATGTGTAACTTCTCTCAGGCGGGAAGTACCAAATTTTTCAACACAGAAAGAAGCCATTGCAGAACCAACGATGATTGCTGTTTTCATGTTCTCGAAAGACAGATCACGTGTTTTAGCCAGGTATCCAATGAAACCACCGGCAAATGTATCACCGGCACCGGTTGGGTCATATACTTCGTCCAGCGGCATGGCAGGAGCAAAGAATACGTGTTGTTCGTGGAACAGCAATGCTCCGTGTTCACCTTTTTTAATAATCAGGTAACGCGGACCCATGGTCATGATCTTTTTGGCTGCCTTTACCAGAGAGTATTCACCACTCAGCTGACGAGCTTCACTATCGTTCACCATCAGCACATCCACTTTTTTCAGCACTTTCAGCAGGTCATCCATGGCTACTTCCATCCAGAAGTTCATGGTGTCCATTACGATCAGCTTAGGCCTTACGGTAAACTGGTCCAGTACACTCATCTGAACCTGCGGAGTGAGGTTACCCAAGATCAGGAACTCACTACCCTGATAGCTCTCAGGAATAACCGGGCTAAAATCAGCCAGTACGTTCAGGTCTGTAACCAGTGAATCACGGGTGTTCATATCCATGTGGTACTTACCAGACCAGTAGAATGATTTTTCACCTTTTTTCACCTGTACACCTTCCAATGCTACTCCTTTGGTAGAGAGTGCATCCAGTTCTGTCTGGGGGAAGTCTTCACCTACCACAGATACCTGGTTGATAGGGTTCACGAAGTTAGAAGCTGCCCATGCGATAAAAGTGGCTGAACCACCAATGATTTTTCCTGATTTACCAAAGGGCGTTTCTATTTCATCGAACGCCATCGTACCTACGACTGTAAGAGACATGTTACTTTCCTGAAGTTTATTTGTTTAAAAATTTATTGCCAAACCAGGCAAAGGTAAGATCTTCCTCAGAAAGCGTAAAGCTAAATCTTCACTTGTTTCCATGTACCGCGGCGGAATAGCAGTATACCTGCCACCGCCATCATGGACTCAGAAATGGCCATAGCCCAGAATACGCCCTGGGGGCCCCAGTTGAGCCATATTGCCAGCGAATAGGCCAGCGGCATCTGAAACATCCACAGGGCCACCAGATTAATCAGGGTAGGGGTACGGGTATCACCTGCACCATTGAAAGACTGGGTAATCACCATCCCATAGGCAAAAAATACATATCCAAGGCTCATCAGCCGCAGACATTGTACACCGTAGCGAACCACTTCGTCCTGGAAGGTAAACAGCTGTATCACCGCAGGCGCCGCAATCAAAAAGGCCAAACCTACTGCCCCCAGAAATATCACGTTCAGGAAAGCAGCTCTCCATACAGATTTTTCAGCTCTATCCGGCTGTCCGGCACCCAGGTTTTGACCTACCAGCGCAGCAGCAGCATTGGCCATACCCCATGCAGGCAATATCGTAAATATCACCACCCTGATGGCAATGGTATATCCTGCCACCGCATCTTTCCCGAAAAAGGAAATAATCCTTACCAGAAAAATCCAGCTGGCAGAGGATATCAACATCTGAGCAGTACTACCTGTCGCCAGCTTCAGCAACGATACAATGATCTTCCAAACTGGTGAGAGGTGTTGTTTTGTAATCTTTATCAGATCATTACCACGTATCAGGTGATATATCTGATAACAAACACCGGTGCCCCTACCAATAAAAGTAGCCAGTGCAGCCCCTTTCAGACCCATCGCCGGTATAGGGCCCCAGCCTCTGATCAGTAAAGGACACAACAAAATATTCAATCCGTTAGCAATCCATAGTGAACGCATCGCCAGTGCAGCATCACCTGCTCCGCGGAAAATACCATTGATTAGAAACAATAAAACAATCACCACATTACCTGCCAGTAATATTTTCGTATATACGTAACCGTATTCAACCACTTCTTTGGAAGCTCCCATCAGCAATAAGATATCACGGGCAAAAAATACACCTACTATACCAATCAGCACAGACATCGCAACAGCAATATACAGTGCCTGCATAGCAGCATGGGCCGCCTCTGCGGCGTTCTTTTCACCGGTACGCCTGGCCACTACAGCAGTAGCTGCCATACCCAGACCCATCGCACAGGTATATACCAATGTAAGCACCGATTCTGTAAGTCCTACCGTAGTAATAGCATTAACGCCCAGATGGCTTACAAAAAAAATATCCACAACTGCAAACAGCGACTCCATGGCCATCTCCAGCACCATAGGAATCGCCAGCAGAAAAATAGCGCGGTTGATACCACCAGTAGTAAATTCCTTTTCTGTTCCGGCAACAGCTGTCCGGAACAGCGCAAAAAAATTAACAGCACGTAACTGTGCCTGTTTAAAGAATGACATAGTCGATAAGATTAAGCATGAGAAGATAAGCCCGCAGTGTGGCAGGGGATTTGTCTCGGGGGAAAAGTAACTGTCGGAAGTACCGCAGTCGGATTAGTCTTTCATATACGCTACAATTTATACATCATGCTGATGCAAGATAAAATTAGGCGTTTTTTTTCAAATATTTCTTACGGTTATTGTAACATTTAAAGTTACTCCACGTTTAATCTCACGGTAAGGCGCCGATACCTATAAGGAAACCAAATTCAAACTTATCTAAATTAAACTTTCGTAAAAAGACATCATGCTTATGCTACATCAACATGCTCTCAAAGCGGGAGCTATAGCCCTTGCTGTACTTGGACTGGCCATTACTGCCTGCAACAAAGACAATGACGACCCCATTCAGTTGCCACCTCCGCGTGCCAAGAGCTTCAAATTGCTAGGCACCGGTACCGATGCAGCCCGGCAAACAGGTGAGTTAACTGTAACTGAAAACACCGACAGCTCTATTAACGTCGTACTTGTACTGGGTAAAAACAAAAAAGACACTGTACATCAGGTATACTTTATTGGTGGTAACAAAACATCACCTACTACTGATACATTACAAACCAAAGAAGCAAAAGGTACAGGCGGCATAGTGATCGTAGAACTGTTCAAAAACGTAAAGAAAATAACCTTACGTCAGGCAGCCGGCGCTACCAAGGAAATCGGCTTCAAATATGATGATGCCGTAGCTTATGCTGCCCACCTGAAAGTAAAGCATAGTGCCTTCTCAGCTGACACCGTTGCTATTGGCAATTTTGGTAAGGCTGCTAACTAATGCCATTAAAACTGTTCTGAATGGTATAGTGCGGAAAAGAAATAGCCGGCACAGTGGCCGGCTATTTTCCTGTTTTTTGTTAGGATATGGAAGTAATGCAGAACAGATTCCGCATACTTGGTTTATTGCGATGATTGATTTTCTCCTGTACCATCCGTCAGGACAGGCATCTGCTTGCGTAATACTTTAAACTCTGTTCTTCTGTTCTGCTGACGACCATCAGGATTATCCTTATGGTTGGGCAAGGAGTTAGGTGCAACAGGGCGGGTTTTACCGTATCCTTTTGCGATCAGACGCTGAGAAGTAATGCCCTTGCTGATCAGATAATTAACACAGGATTGTGCACGTGCCTGAGATAATTTCATATTGGCCTTATCTGTGCCGACACTATCCGTGTGCGCACTCATTTCGATGATCAATTTGGGGTTATCAACCAGCATCTCTACCACGGTGTCCAGTACAATTCTGGACTCCGGGCGCAGCGTGGACTTACCAAAATCATAGTAGATATTATTCAACACAATTGGTTTTTCTACTTCATAATGCTTGAGGCAAAGCGTAGGGTTATCCAGTGAGTCAACTCTGTTCAATTCTTCAGAGTTGAAGTAGAGGCTTTTGGTGAAGTAGTTATCTTTTGCAGCTACTATTTTATAGAAACGCTGGGGATCTATTTCGAAGCTGTAACGGCCGGAGCCATCAAGTTTAATGGTACGGACAGTCTTTTGTCTTACAGTATCCAGCAGCGTGATAGTAGCGCCTTCCAGCGGCCTATGGGTATCGCAATCCAGAATCACACCACTGGCTACTTTCCGGATTCTTTTGATGGAAAATACTTCCAGACAGCAAACGGATTCACGGTCAGAGCTGATAAATCCTTCTGCAAAGGGATGGGTATTATCTATAGCAGAATAATAGATATCATCTTTGGGTGAGTTGAGGGGTTTTCCCATATTTACCGGAGCAGACCAGGAGCCAAAATCACCTTCACTCTGGAAGAAGTCCAGACCACCAAGGCCCACCCGACCATCAGAGCTGAAGATAAGGAGGTTTTTCTCAGCATCGTAGAAGGGTGCCTGCTCTTCATCTTTGGTATTGATGGCGGTGCCCATATTACGGGCATTACCAGGGGTATTGCTGTTCATCACGCAGTACCAGATATCGTATTTGCCCATACCTCCGGGTCTGTTGGAGGCAAACAGCAGGTATTTCCCATCGGCGGTAATATAAGGCTGCATGGAGTTGTAGCCTTCTGCATTTATATTGCTGCCCATTTTTTGTGGTTCCGACCAAACACCGTTTTCTTTTGTACTGAGGTAGATAGCAGACTGTTTAACACCATCCTTTATCGTCCAGCGGGTCATATAAAGGGAGTTACCATCCGGGGAGATGGAAGAAACGCCCTGATCATATCCTTTGGTGGCAGGTATCTTCAGTTTCTGGCTGGCTTCAAAGGCACTACCGTTGCCATTGGCCGTGTAGAGATCATTTACATAAGGCGTACCTCTTCTGTCTTTGGGCTTTTTATCCGCTTCTTTTACGGTAACACCTGGCAGTGAAGGTGCATCCGAACGGGAAGAAGTAAACATCAGTGTGTTCTGATCTATCACTACCGGCGCATAGTTGGCACCACCTTCATTCACTGTGCCTGAAACTTTTGTTATCGTGTATCTTGGTTGTTTGGATGCCTCACTTAAAGCAAACTCGCAGGAAGATATCTCCAACGGCACGCGGGTAGACAGTTCATCTGCTACTGTATAATTCTTTTTAAAATCGTTTAACTGCGTCAATGCTTCATCATATTTACCATTGGCACGCAGGCATACGCCATACCAGAATTTAGCCTGTATATACAGCGGGTTATTAAACCCTACTACCTGAGAATACCAGGTTTCTGCATTGCCGTAGTCGTGGTACAACCGGTATGACTCGGCCAGCCTCGCCACCACCTGTTGATAATCCTTGAATTTACCACTCGGAGGAGCTGCGTTGGCAACGGCATAAGGTAATATCTGCTCTGGTTTTACTTTAAACGTGCCCAGTGCCTTGTTATAATACTGTGCTGCCGAATAAAAATCCTTAGCACTGTAATAAACATCTGCCGTGTGTTTGAAATCGATTACATACTGAGCTTGTATCGAATTAATCAGCCCTGCAAAAATTACCAGTGCAAGAAGCGTAATTTTTTTCATGAAGATTCTAATTCTAAATATCTGGAAGAAATAATGTATCCACTGTATTAAATATCCACTTCCCACTTATGTGTGCAACAGTCTGTTATAATCTGGGGCAAATGAAGTATTCTTCATTGAGTACCCTTCTTTTTCTGCTGATAAAGGACAGAGACAATTCAAAGCTCTGGCTGCCATTTACGAGGCGGCGCATGTTTGAAGTGTTGGCATCATAACTGAGGCCAAGGACAAAACCTTTAAAATGAAAGCCGGCAAAAGGTATTACGGCATCATTAAAGCGGTAGTTACCACCTACCAGGAAATCAACATCAGGATTTACCAGCAGCTGTGCGTACATGCCAGCCACTACTTCCTGTGCATTTCCCTGACGCATAAATAATCCGGTAGGGGTAAGGCTTAAAACCTCATTGACTTTTATTTTAGTACCACCATGAAACAGGTAACGTACCGGCATTGTCTTTGATTCACCGCTACCGGAGAAGGGGTCTTTGGGAGCAGTCAGGTGGGCGGCGGCAAAACCTACAAAAGGATTGAACGTATGATTGGGGTTTCCGTCGAAGAACATGGCGCCGGCACCAGCATCAAATACGGTAGAAGAAGTTGTTGTTACATTTTCTCCGTTGGCGATACTGGGATCAAAACCAATGGTCGGTTTATACTGACTGCCAGTCTGGAACTTGGTAGGATCTACTCTGCGGCTGATAATACCACCCTGAAGACCAAAAACAAGCTGACTGGTTTTGGTTTGTCCAAACCTAACACCGGTGTAAGACACACTGGCCATAGCGTTGAAATAGTTGTACCCTGCATCCCCGGCCGCCATATTGATCATATTAAAACCTACCCCAATATTTTTATCGGTGGCGGCATCCACAGAAACGCCCGCGGTAGAAAAAGGTTTTCCATAATTAGCCCACTGATTGCGGTAATTTCCGCTGATCCGGTAGTCCCCGTCTATAATGCCTGTCAATGCTGGGTTTAACCAAAGCGGATAAGCATAATACTGGGAAAAGTGCGGGTCTACCTGGGCAACTGAATACCTTGGCAGCAAACTGCTCCACAAAAGTATTGCAACAATAAAGATCCTTTTCATAGGAACATTTTTTACTTGTTCAAAATTAACCGGGGTGCAATCCGGTGCTGAATGCACCCCGGCTGTAGTTCATTTATTTGATTAATGCTACGGGTTTCTGTTCCTGTCGTTAACGCATGAGCGTTACGTTTCCTTTCTTAGTGACTATTGATCCATCCTGCATGGTTGCTTTCACGATGTATACATATACACCTACCGGCTGGTTCTGACCATTCATGGTACCATCCCATCCTTGATGCAGGTCTTTGGTAGAGAACACCAACTGACCCCACTGGTTGTATACCCTGAATTCGAGTTGAGCGATAGCGGTTCCGTATACAAACAACATATCGTTCATACCATCACCATTCGGGCTGAAGAGGTTCGGAACGAAGACGTTATTGCCTTGCGGGTTGGAAGTCCTACAAGCGAGGGTACCTAATCCGCTGGTCTGACAATCTGATGCTCCGATAGCTCTTACTCCGAAATTGAGACCCTGGTTAGGCTGCAGGTTGTTGATGGTATGTGTTGTACCTGTTGGTCCTGAGCTTGGAGGGTTGAAGGTAACACCACCGTCGAGGGTCACTTCGTAGCGTACCGCACCTGGAACAGGGTCCCAACGGAAGGTTACGCTGGTAGCAGTGAGGTCGCTGATGGCCACATGCGGTGCAGCCAGCGGTTGCAGTATCGTAACGGCGACGGCTGTTCTTGGTCCTGCCCCTACACAACCACCATTGGAGAATGCTTCTACATAGTAGGTGGTGGCGGTGTTCAGTACAGGGGTAGTGAATACCGGTCCTGTGAATACTGGTGTACCACCTGTTGGTACTGTGTACCAGTTGAAGTTTACACCTGGCGTGGTAGAAGAAGCCGTCAGGGTAGCGGTATGACCAGGGCATATACCGTTTTCGTTGCCTGTTACGGTTGGTGCTGCTGGTGCTGTAATCAGCTGGATGCTAACCGCTGCGCGGGTTGCACTCGGACAACCGGTGTTATTAACTGCTTCAACATAATACATGGTATTAGCGGTAATCGGTGGTGTGGTGAACGAAGCACCTGTTGACACCGGCGTTCCGCCTGTGATCGAAGTATACCAGTTGTAGGTGAGTGTCGGATCAGGATTTTGCACGCTGAGTGTCACGGTCTGGTTCAGACAGGTCGTCAGTGTTGCATTGGCCACAACCGGTACTGCCGGAGCCGGATTCACGTTCACATTCACTGCTGTTCTGCTGGCGCTTACACAACCACCATTGGTAGCAGCTTCGAGGTAGTATACTGTGCTGCTGGTCGGAGTGATCATGAAGTCAGCACCCGTGAATACCGGTGTACCGCCGGTTGGTACTGTGTACCAGTTGTAGATCAGACCTGGTATTCTGTTTTTCACAGAGAGTGTTGTGGTCTGACCAGCACATACAGTCACCGGATCGGCTTGTGGTGCATCGACACTGGTGATGACTACAACAGATGCAGTGGTACGGGCGCTGCTGCAACCACCATTGCTGGATGCGGCTACATAGAAAGTAGTATTTGTGCTCAGCGGACCGGTTGTGTAGCTGGTACCGGTAGACAACAGGTTGCCGCCGGATGGAGCATCAAACCAATTATAGGTAAGACCGCCGATCGGATTTTGAACGCTGAAGGTTACTGTACCACCAGGACATACAGTCAGCGAAGAGGCTGAGAGTACTGGTGCTGGCGGCGGAGCTATGATATTGATCTGTACAGCTGTTCTTGGGCCAGGGCAACCACCACAAGACCTCGGACATCCGCCACCTACAATACCTCTTACATAAATGGTAGTGGTACTGTCGGCGATGAAGGTGTATTGTGTGCCGGTGAACAGGAGGTTACCATTCACATCCTGCCATTCATAGCGAGTACCAGGCTGAGGGTTCTGTATGGTCAGGGTCACACTGGATGCACCACAGGTGTTTACGTCTCCTGGTGTTATCACAGGTGCCGGCGGCGTCGGAACAACTTTCACAGTGGCCATCACACGGGTAGGTGTGCCACAGGTACCTCCATTACCTACCGCTTCCACATAGTATTGTGTAGTGGTGTACAGCGGCGGTGTAACGAATACCGGTCCGGTAAAGATCGGCGTACCTCCGGTTGGAGTGGTATACCAATTATAAGTGAGGCTGTTATCAGGATTTAAGATCTCCAGTGTTGCAGGAACACCTTCACAAGCTGTCACTTTATCGGCTACCAGTACCGGTGTCGGAGCAGAACGTACGGTAATGGTTACTTTAGCTCTGGTAGTACCTATACAGCCGTTGGAAGACACTTCTACATAGAAATCAGTAGTTGTAGTCAATCCTTTCACCACATACACCGGACCAGTAAAGACTGCTGTTCCTCCGGTGGGCACGGTATACCAGCGATAGGTGAGGCCATTCACCGGATTCACTACTGAGAGGACTACGGAGTCTCCAGGGCAAATAGTGGTGCTGGATGCGGAGACACTTGGTGTCTGTAAGCTTGTGAGACTTACGGTCACTGCTTTTGCAGCACCGGCAGGGTTTGCACAGCTGTTGCTTCCTTCCACAGTCACATAGAATGTGGTATTGGCCGTGATCACCGGAGTGGTGAAGGTTGCGCCGGTATGCAGCAATATTTGCAGTGAAGCATCCTGGTACCATTTGAATACCGGGTTGGTTACAGTAGTGGTAGTAGCAGTCAACGTTACAGTTGTACTTGCACACACGGTAGTATCAGAGATGATAATATCGGCGGCAGTAGACCTTCTGTTGACAGTTACAGTCACTGCTTTCAGATCACCGGCAGCGTTTTCACAATGGCCGGCGTTGCTTACACTCACGTAGTAGGTATAAGTACCTGGTGTGAGACCTGGGATAGTGAGTACTCCATTGCCACTTACACCTGCTGTGATCGGACCTGTCTTATCAGGGTTAGCGTACCATTTAAAGACTGGGTTCGGCACAGTGGTAGATGTTGGTGTCAGTACGGCGGTATCACCTGCGCAGATGGTTATGTTAGCGATGTTGATATCTGCTGCTGTGGAAGCGCTGCTTACAATGAGGGTGATCACTGCACGGCCGCCGGTGTTTGTACAGCTGTTGCTGTTCACCGCTTCCACATAGAATTTATACGTACCCACAGCGAGGTTGGCCGGAGTAGTGTATGTATTGGTATTGGAGACCAGTTTAGTACCGCCGGTAGCTGCGTCGTACCAGTTGAAGCTGACGCCAGGAACCGGTGTTACACTGAGCGTTGCAGAGTTACCCACGCAAGCGGTTACACTGTCACTCACTGGTACCGGTATAGCCGGACGGCCTACTACCGTTACTGTTACTGCTTTCAGATCACCGGCAGCGTTTTCACAATGACCGGCGCTACTTACGCTCACATAGTAGGTATGAGTACCTATTGAGAGACCTGGGATGGTGAGTACACCATTGCCACTTACACCTGTTGTGATCGGACCTGTCTTATCAGGGTTAGCATACCATTTAAAGACTGGGTTCGGCACTGTGGTAGATGTTGGTGTCAGTACGGCGGTATCACCAAGGCAGATGGTTTCGTTAGCGATGTTGATATCTGCCGCTGTGGAAGCGCTGCTTACAATGAGGGTAATCACTGCGCGGCCACCGGTGTTTGTACAGCTGTTGCTGTTCACCGCTTCCACATAGAATTTATACGTACCCACAGCGAGGTTGGCCGGAGTAGTGTATGTATTGGTATTGGAGACCAGTTTAGTACCACCGGTAGCTGCGTCGTACCAGTTGAAGGTGACACCTGGAACCGGAGTTACACTAAGCGTTGCAGAAGTACCTGCACAAGCCGTCACACTGTCGCTCACTGGTACCGGTATGGCCGGACGGCCTACTACCGTTACTGTTACTGCTTTCAGATCACCGGCAGCGTTTTCACAATGGCCGGCGCTGCTTACGCTCACATAGTAGGTATGAGTACCTATTGAGAGACCCGGGATGGTGAGTACACCATTGCCACTTACACCTGTTGTGATCGGACCTGTCTTATCAGGGTTAGCGTACCATTTAAAGACTGGGTTCGGCACTGTGGTAGATGTTGGTGTCAGTACGGCGGTATCACCAAGGCAGATGGTTTCGTTAGCGATGTTAATATCTGCCGCTGTGGAAGCGCTGCTTACAATGAGGGTAATCACTACACGGCCGCCGGTGTTTGTACAGCTGTTGCTGTTCACCGCTTCCACATAGAATTTATACGTACCCACAGCGAGGTTGGCCGGAGTAGTGTATGTATTGGTATTGGAGACCAGTTTAGTACCACCGGTAGCTGCGTCGTACCAGTTGAAGGTGACACCTGGAACCGGAGTTACACTAAGCGTTGCAGAAGTACCTGCGCAAGCAGTCACACTGTCGCTCACTGGTACCGGTATGGCTGGACGACCTACTACCGTTACTGTTACTGCTTTCAGATCACCGGCAGCGTTTTCACAATGACCGGCGCTGCTTACGCTCACATAATAGGTATGAGTACCTATTGAGAGACCTGGGATGGTGAGTACACCATTGCCACTTACACCTGTTGTGATCGGACCTGTCTTATCAGGGTTAGCATACCATTTAAAGACTGGGTTCGGCACTGTGGTAGATGTTGGTGTCAGTACGGCGGTATCACCAAGGCAGATGGTTTCGTTAGCGATGTTGATATCTGCCGCTGTGGAAGTACTGGTCACGGTGAGGGTGATCACTGCGCGGCCACCGGTGTTTGTACAGCTGTTGCCATTCACCGCTTCCACATAGAATTTATAGGTACCCACGGCGAGGTTGGCCGGAGTCATATATGTACTGGTATCGGAGGCCAGTTTAGCACCACCGGTAGCTGCATCGTACCAGTTGAAGGTTACACCTGGAACTGGAGTTACACTGAGCGTTGCAGAAGTACCTGCGCAAACCGTCACACTGTCGCTCGCTGGTACCGGTTTGGCCGGTGTACCCACCACTGTTACCTGAATCGGAGCAGAAGCTACACTGGTACAACCATTGCGGCTGGCTCTTACGGTGTAGGTATGAGTACCTACGCTCAGGGTTGTTGGTGTCACAAAAGCGACGCTGTCAAGCAGGTGATTGTTCTGGCTGTCGTACCAGCTGTAGGTAATACCGGCAGCAGGGTTCACCACGCTGAGGGTAGCCTGCTGACCTTGACAGATGGTAGCATTGTTGACCTGTACGGTTGGCTGTACGAGGGCGCGCTGTGCGTAGTTGAAGCCTATTTCATTCAATGCTCCAAGTATGCCTGATTTCAGTTTCACTTCCACACCATTGAATGGCTGGCTTGGAACGAAGGACAGTAAAGCACTGTGGCCGCTGTTCAGCAGAACAAGGTTAAGTGCCGGACTAGGCAGCATTACGGAATCACCAGGTGTATTACCGTTGTAGGCTGTCAGTTGCACACCACCCAACAAGGAGACTGACAGTATCTGGCTTGGGTTGGTAAGCAGCACTTTGACAGTATCACCCGGAGTGGAGAGACCGTTGAAGTATGCTCTTTCCCAAACGGAGGCATTCAGTATGCCGAGGTCTATTACGAGGGAAGAGTAAGTCAGGGCACTGGTATCAACTGCCAGTTGCGGGTTGTATACATTACCCAATACCAGGAGTCCGGAGCTGCCTACTGTATAAGTAGTGGCTGCTTCGCAAGGTACAGGGTTACTACCAGGAATGATGGTAACAGCGTTCACCGATACTCTTGCAGAGGTACAAGAGCCGGAGCCAGGCACTGCTGCTACTACCCAGTAGGTCACCGTACCGGGCGTCGATGATGCAGGTGCTGCATACACTGCACCTTTAAAGAGGGTATCAGTGCTGGTTGGGCTGTTGAACCAGTAGAACTGGGCATTTGCTGTAGTAGATGATGCAGTGAATACCGGTTGCTGGTTCACTACCACGGTGTCAATCAGCGGTGTCACAGTTGGAGCCGGCAGTGAAGCTGCTATGGTCACATTCACCGCAGTTCTTGTAGCGGAAACAGTACCACAGCTGTCATTCATTGCTTCTACATAATAGGTAGCCGGAGCTGTAACGTTGATTACTGTGAAAGTGAATCCACTGTCTGTATTGAGTTTGCTGCCACCGGTCGGCACATTGTACCAGTGATAGCTGTACCCTGGCAGCGGATTGCTGATGGCCAGTTCGGCATTGGAGCCAGAACATACTTCTACATCGGTAGAGAGCACTGGCGGAGCAACAGGTGCAGCGCCAACTTTAATATCTATTCTGGTTCTTGTTTTGCTTGCGCAACCATTGCGGTAAGCTTCCACAAAGAAACTAGTATCTGAAGTGAGCGGACCAGTAGTGAAGCTGATACCGTCCTTACCGGTAAGGTAAGTACCGTTGGAAGTATACCAGCGGTAGGTAATGCCTGTCACCGGACTCAGTACGTTCAGTGTAGCAGTATTACCAGCACATACCGACAGTTGGGAAGCCTGTACGGAAGGTTTCACCAGCGCACGTTGTGCGTAGTTGAAGCCTATTTCTGTCAGCGCACCCAGGATGCCGGATTTCAGTTTCAATTGTACCGCATCAAATATATGAGTCGGAACAAATTCTATGATGGCCTGGTTGCCAGCTCCCAGCAGAGTGAGGTTCACCAGCGGGCTATTTATCAACACGGAGTCACCTGGTGTATTACCATTGTAAGTGGTAAGCTGTATGCCACTCAGTAATTGGGCAGACAGGATGGTGCTTGGGGTGGACACCAATACCCTTACAGTATCACCTGGAGCGGAGAGACCGTTGAATCCTACTTTTTCCCATACGTCTGCATTGAGCAGGCCCACGTCCATCACAAGGGAAGCAAAAGTACTGGCGTCGTTATCTACTGCCAGTTGCGGGTTGTATACGTTACCCAGTACAAGCAGTCCGTCGCTACCTACAGTATAAGTAGTAGCTCCTTCGCAAGGCACTGGTGTGGGCACCACAACAGCGCTATATACAACTACTTCGGGCACACGGATAGAAGAGCAGGAGCCAGGTATAGACGCCTGTACCCAGTAGGTCACAGTACCAGGGGTATTGTGTGTAGGCGGAGCATATACAGACCCTGTAAACAGGCTGTCGTTGCCTGTCTGGCTGCCGTACCATTTAATTATTGCGTTGGAAGCACTGGATGTGGCAGTGAGCACGGCCTGTGTACCAATCTGTACGGTGTCCGGATTCGGAGTAACCACAGGTCCGCTCAAGCTGGAAGACATTACAATATGGAATGCTTCTCTCGGAGATACGTTACCACAGCTGCTTACAGCTTCCACGTAGAAAGTAGTGTCCCTTGTGATATTGGGCACATTGAATACGTAGCCACTATCAGTATTCAGTCTGGTTCCACCGGTTGGTACATTGTACCAGTTATAGGTGAGGCTATGGTTTGGAGTTGGTACTGTCAGAACAGCGCTGGTGCCAGGACAGAGGTTAATTGTCTGATCCGGACCAGGCACAGTCGGTGCAGGAGACACGATCACCTTCACCGGTACACGGTCAGGGTTAGCGCAGCCATTGGCACCTACTACCTGTACATAGTAAGTAATAGTACCTGGGGTTCTCAGCGTATCTGTAGTATATGTTGGTTGAGAGCTGAGTACAGTAGTGCTGGTAGAATCTGCATACCAGCGTACGGTAGTACCGGCAGCCGGTGTTACAGAAAGGGTTGCTTTCCGGCCCACGCATACAGTATCACCTGTTGTACTGATAGTTGGGTTTGGATATACGATACGTACACCATATATATTGATAGAGTTAAGCAGATTAGCAATGCCGGTGATTCTTACTTCCACCCGGTCGAATGTACCAGCTGCCGGGACAGTAGCATTAAACTGCTGAGCGGTGAGTATACGCAGGGAGATAACATTAGACAATGTGTCTGCATGTACCAGTGTAGCACCATTGTATTGGCTGACTACTACTCCTCCGAAGAGGCTCAAGTTTGCCAGGCCGGCAGGAGAGGACATTGTAAAGCGGATACTATCACCAACTGCACCCGGGTTCGGGAAGATCAGCTGTTGATATACAGAGCCACCCAATAATCCCACCGGAATATTCAGCGTAGTAAAGTTAGTCTGAGAACTGTCGATATCATTGGTTGGATTAACCACAGAGCAGAGGATACAACCCAGTGTCGTACCAGATATCTGGCTGGTAGGCACATTACAATCCGGTGATGGGGTCACAGGACCTGTCACCTGAACGTTTACACGTACCCTTGCGGAAGTGCAACCACCCGGAATACTTACAGCTGCGAAGTAGGTATAAGTACCAGGCTGGCTGAACGGACCTACCACAAAGGAGGAGCCGGTACCAGCTATAGTGGTAGTAGTAGAATCGGTATACCAGTTGATGGTAGCTCCCGGCACCGGTGTAGCGGTGAGGGTAGCCTGCTGACCTGTAGCCACGATCACATCACCGGTTACTACTGGTGAAGCAGGAGCACTGCCAATGTGTACCACTACTTTCTTCAGGGCACCGGCAGCATTTTGACAACGGTTGATACCGGCAACAGCTACATAATAGGTGTAGTCACCGGCAGCCAGTCCGGTGATGGTAAGGTTGCCAACGCTGTCCACTGTGTAATGAACAGCTCCCTGAGTGAGGCCATTAGTAATGACATTGACTTTATTAGGATCGCTATACCAGGAGAATACCGGACTGGTAACAGTAGTGGAAGTTGGGTGCAGTACTGCGGTAGAGTTTACACAACCGAAGGTGGTGTCCGCAATATTGATATCTGCTGCAGTACCCAGCGGGTTGACAGTCAATGTCAACCGTAAACGGTTAGGATTGGGGCAACCGTTGGTTCCGATTACCTGAGCCCAGTAAGTAATGGTACCAGGGGTAGTCAATACCGGTGTAGTATATGGATTAGGTCCTAATGCTGTAGTGGTGGTGGAGTCAGCATACCATATTACGCTTGTTCCTGGTGCAGCCGTTGCATTGAGCAGGGCAGTACTACCCACACATGCCTGTTGGTTTTGTACAAAGGCAGTTGGATTAGGACTGATGATGCGGGCACCATAAATATCCACCTGAGAGAGCAGGGACACCAGACCGAGCACTTTTACTTCCACGCGGTCGAAGACTGCGGTAGCCGGAATGGTGACAGTATATCTGTTGCCACTGAGCAGGAAGAGTGTGATCAGGTTATTGTTCAAGGTGTCTCTTGTCACCACATTGGTACCGTTGGCTACTGTGAGCACAATACCGCCCAATACAGTTGCATTGACCAAACCGCTAGGTATGCCAATATCAAACCGTACGCTATCAGTAGCGGCACCAGGTTGTGGGAAGATGAGTTGCTGGAAGGCCGCTCCACCCAGTAATCCCACCGGAATACTCAATTCGGTGAAGTTATTGGGGTCGTTGTCGACATCGTTTCCTGGATTGGTTACGCTACACAAGACGCACCCTAAGGTAGTTCCATATTGCTGTGTGGTAGGCGCATTACAGGAGCTTGGGGTAACCGGAGTAGTAACAGTCACGGTCACTTTCACTCTTGCGGAAGTACAGCCGCCGGGCAGCCGAACGCCTACATAATATATTTGTGTAGTAGGTGTAGCAAAAGGTCCGACGCTAAATGAAGGTCCGGTAGCTATCGGGCTGGCCGTAGTATCGGTATACCATTCGATGGTGCCGGAAGGAGCGGAGGCTGTCAGCGTGATGGTTTGTCCGGTGAAGCCGGAAACGCCGGTGGCCGTCAGTGGCGGAGCAGGAGAAGTTCCTACTGTGATCGTAGCTGGGGCAAGCGCTCCTGCCTGGTTTTCACAATGCCCACTATCGGATACGCTTACATAGTAAGTAGTAGACGGAGCAGTGAGTCCGGTGACGGTCAGTTGACCGGTAGTGTCCACAAAGAAGTGAACATTACCCTGCACCAGGCCATTGGTGATGGGTGTTGTTTTATTAATATCAAAATACCATTTGAATATAGGGCTGCGGGTAGCAGTAGAAGAGGTTGGTTTTATCCTGGCTGTATCACCACAGACGCTGGTGCTGGCGGGCACGGTGATATCGGCGGCAGTGGCGAAGTTATTTACGATCACTGTCACCGGCGCTTTGGCGGATTCTGAAGCCGAACATACTTTAAGGCTGGCAGAAACATAGTACTGGAATGTGCCAGCCACGTTCGTTGGTGGTGAGAAACTGGACCCTGTACCGACGACGGTCATACTGGAATTATACCAGGTATAGTTGTAGTTTGTATTGTCAGGATTACTAACATTCAATGTAAATGGCGAAGTATTGAGACAGGTAATTTTGGTAAGACCTCCTACAGTAGTAGGTGATGGCCCAAAACGTTGAATTTCGTGCACATTTAATGAGGCAAGCGCTCCCACGAGTGCACCGAAGCCCACCTGGATATGATCGAAGGGTCCGCTGGAGGCGAACGTGATTGTTTGTATGGAGGTTGACCCGGTCAACAGGTCCAATCGGAGCAAACCGCTGCTTCCTGATATACTATCGACGACCGTTGGTCCGTTATAGGTAACGATGGTAATGGCGTTAAGCAGTTGCAGTGTCAGGAGAGAGCCAGGGTTGGAGAGGACAACTCTCACTGAGTCGCCTGTTTTGGAAAGACCGGGATATATAGCGGTGATCTGGGCTTGTCCGGTCACGCCGACAGCGGTAGTGAGTGTGGCAAAAGTGGCTGTATTACCGTCGATAGCATTACCGGGGTTGGTTACGGCTCCGATGCTCGCTACGTTGCCGGTCACACCGGTGAGGAGATCAATAGGTGTATTACAGGGAATCACACCGGAGGCCGGTGTGTTATAGTATGCTGCATAAATACCAATACTGGATGCTACGTTTGCTACTGCTGCTGTTATCGTGACTCGTACCCTATCATAGGTACTTCCAGGAGCGGGAACGAAAATCTCGGCCTGGTTACCACTTGCCAGCAGACTTAAAATGGAGTTGCTGGCGAGTACGGGAGAGCCTATTGCAGTGGTCCCGTTGTAGGCCTGGACGGTTATATCACCGAGCAGACTCAGGGTCAGCAATGCGCCGGTACCGACTTTTACGATCGACCCCTGGTTGGCGGCAACGGCTGCAGGAAAGATCATTTCCTGATATACCGTTGCTCCCAGTGCCGCAAGCGTGGAATTAACGGTAGAAAAGGTGTTCAGAAAACCTGGACCCTGATCCACGGCGTTACCGGGATTAGTGACGCTACACGAAAGACAGAGCCCTGTAGTACCATTATTCTGGGTGGTAGCGTACACGCGCTGAGTTTGTGTCTGTGCAAGGATTTGCTGTTGGCTCATGCCGAAGAACAACAACAGTGACAGCAGGCTGCTGAGTACAAAACGGGTATGCCTTTTGAAGGTAAGAAACACGGGTGTGTTCAAGGCATTTTTTGCCCAGGGTCGGGTAATAGGGGCAACGATAAAAGGGCAATTAGGAGTAGTGTTTGAATGCATAGCACCAAATATTAAATATAAATGATATTCATTTCGCAATGAATTGCAACATTACTCTGGTTGATGGATAGGCTATGCGAAAGATATGGTTACATGACGTGAAGGTGGAAAGTGGGAGGTGGTAACTCCATCCTACTTTCGACCATATGTTAAAGCTTTGTAAAAGCGTTACGAAAGTATAGTGAAGAGATTGATATTAGATGAGTCATTTTGGTTCATTTTGAGCTTAATCGTTCAGACTCGTTCAGCTTTAACCATATCGTTCAGTTTGTTCATTCAATCTCTTCAATACCCCAATTCTCCATTATATTTTATAAGGCACTTCGGGTGAAAAGACCATGCAGGTGACTAAAATTTTCCTGATTTTTTCAGATTTTTTTATACGAAGGATGCTAGAAAAGATGAGCAAGGAGCAATGATCTATTTATGTAAAAATCAAATATTTATACATAAATAAATTTGTACAGTATCACCAAAATGATTTTTATTACAAATAAACATATATATAATCACGGATTATACTATCTGTTCATTTTGTTCATTTTAGTTTTTAAAAATCTAAATGCCTGAGTGATACGTACTTAAAAAAGTATCGGAAATTCCTAATCCATTTTATTGTCCCCTATGATTGATCTATCCTATGACTTCATCATGACACTGCAGAAAGAAGTTTTACGCAGATACGGCGTTGAAGTCATGTCATCAGCAGATTGCAAGAATCTGGCTCAGTCCATATTGGATAACACCACAAAACTGGTGAGCGAAACAACGCTCAAAAGGGTATTCGGATTTGCTGTTACACAACACAGCTTTTCACGTTACACATTAAACACCCTGTCCCAGTATTGCCGGTTCAAGGACTGGGAAGATTTCCAGCAACATCATTATCAACTGCTCAACAATGCCAGTCGCAGCAACCAGCAACTGGATACACGCAGGTGGGATGAACTCAAAACCAAAGCGGACGCAGTGTCACATTATACCATCCTGACACTTAAAAACCGCTCCGGTATTTCATTTCCATTCACGGTTCCCCGTTCATTCTGCAATGCGCATATTGAGCGGTTCCTCGAAAGCGATTATGCTTCCACAGCCCTGATTGCACCTTCAGGCTGGGGTAAATCCGTGGCCCTGGTACATCTGGCCGAACACTTCTGGTTCTGCAAAGATGCCCGGTTCAAACACGACGTATGCTGGTTCATCCATGCACACGCTGCCGGAAGCCTCCTCCTGAAAGGCTTCTCGCTGGCCAACTGGCTTGACAACCAAATGGACCTCGGTAAGGGTGAAAACTTCCGGGAGTACTTCGCCAGCCACTTTAATAATAAAGGTGGCCGCCTCATTCTTATTATAGATGGGTTCGACGAAATCGCCGTATCCGGTGATAAACTCAAACTATTATATACCAAACTGGAAGACTTCGTGTACTCCAACGACCGCTATCCCTGGGTGAAAGTGATCCTTTCTATACGCAGCAGCACCTGGTCGGAGATATTCCAGCATTCCCACCAGTATCCAGCCTTCCGCCGTTACTGGTACCTGGGCCCCGAAATGGACGAAGAAACCAATATCAACATGCCGGCCCTCGCTGAACAGGAAGTGAAGTCTGTGTTGTATAACCATCACTTCGATCCATCCACGGTACGTATGTTTTCAGAGAGCTTCCTGCAGAAGCTACGCAACCCGTATTACCTGCAGCTCTTCTGTCAGCTTAATACCGGCCCCGATCAGAACTTTGTAGATGAACATCTCAGTCTGTTTGAAATCGTATCCCGGTTTGTACAGCACCGTGTATTCAACTCCCAAACCAACTCCTTTAAAATAAGGATTATTGAAAAACTGCTGGCCCTGCTCGACTATGGCAGAAGCGGTATCTATATAGACAAAAGCAGGCTGCTCAATCAGAATGCGGACCTGTTCCCTGCCTATAAGGAACTGCTGGCAGATAATATCCTGGCAGAAGAAAACCTCAGTCAGGAAATCATGTTCCATGTAAAAGTGCGTTTTGCCCATACCTTCCTGCTGGAATACTTTGTGGCCATGCACTACCTGCAGCAAAGCAATCAGGAGATCAACGAGAGCCTGCTCCGCAGCATTCTGGAACATCTACCACAATCGCCCTATCGTATCGGTGTGTTCCGATGGCTCCTTCGTTATGCCATCACTTCCCGGCAAACCGAGGGCATCATCAAAATGTTCCATCTCCCGCTGGCTAACATCGAAAAATCTCATCTGCTGGAATACCTCGTGCTTCATTATCAACATGAAGGCAACAATCAGGTGGAACTAAAATCGATCTTCCCTTCAGGGTTCTTCAAGAAAAACCCACTCAGCCAGATCATCAACGATGAATTCATGCACTTCCGTAAACGTAAAGTGCTGAACGCCCTGCTGGGACTGGCAGAAGCCAGGGAAGACAAACTAAAAATCAGGAACATGTTGTTTACCATGGCCATGCTGCAGCTCGATGCCGAGCAGTGTGAACTGGAACTGAACAGCATCAAAAAATTATATACTGCCGATGAATTTGATGGTGAACTATGGGTAACTCCTTATGAAGTACTGCTCTTTATCTATGAATACCTCAAATTCGGCTTTGTGAATGAAACCATCCGGGCCAAAATCTACCAGTATCAACAGTACTGGGGACATACTTCCCGGCAGCATATTTCTGTGGCACAGGAAATTGTGTTCCGTAACATGGGCACCGCCTTCCTGCTGATGGGAGATTATGAGCACCTGCTCAACTTCACCCAGCGCCTGTTCCAGGCATATCCTTCCCTGCCTTACCGCAAAGCGGACTCATTCCGGCTTATGCTGCTGTGCTGGCAGGCACAGGGCCATCTCGGACTGGGAAATATCAAATCCGCTGAGAGGATCTGCCGTCATGCCGATCAGATAATCAAAAAGTATTCTTCTGACTATTTCAGCGGCAAATTCCTGGAATCATTCCAGAAACTGTTGCACGCTACCGTATATTATAATGAACATGAATTCCACAAGGCTATCCGCACTGCGGAAATAGCCATCGAGAGTGCACAGAAACTGGACATGAAAGTACTCGCGCTGATGAATTTCGCACTGCTGAAGAACATCTACCGCGATCTGAACATGGACAAACAAATCACCGACACACAACAACAAATCGAATTAATCAGAAACAGTACCTCTTTCAAACAAGCCATTCCAAATTTTGCCAGGTGATTGTGGTATAATTTTGCTTTCTTGCATAGCATAATGGCCATTGATGAAATTAAATACTCAACGTCTACAAAACTACTGCTCAACTCATTGAGCCTCTTGACGTTGTTACCACTTGCTCCTTTTATAAACCGATTCATCCCGCCCATCGTGGCCGGAGGTTTCCATATTGACCTGGTAGTTGCTACCATCATCAGTATCCTGCTGGTATATGCCCTCAGATGGGTTTTCCAGCCGCTGGTCATACCCGCATTCCTGTTGGTATGTAGTCTGTTGCTGATCAACAAATACCGGGACAGCTATACCTTTTCCAATGTACTGAACGATTACAAAGGGATGGTGCAAGGCAACTGGGGTACCAAAGACAGCAAACAACTCGATATCCTCAGCTTGTACCCGCGCAGGGTAGAGAGCTATCGCGATAAAACCGTAAGAGGCATGCGGGAGAAAATCAACTATCAGGATTCTGTAGTCCGTAACTTCTCCGTAAAACATTCGCTGGATTATTATGACGAGTATTTTTATAAATATGGGAAGATTACCCGCTTCCTGTCACTCTTCCGTTATATCAATCATAATTTCAAATACGTACTCGACTCCCGCAGGGATGAGTACTTTGCCACTCCTCAGGAAACCATTCAGAACGGACTGGGAGGTGATTGTGATGACCACTCTATTTTGATGACCTCCTGTCTGCAGTCTGTTGGGGCCCGCTGCCGTATCGTACTCATCAAAGGCCATGCGTATCCGGAGCTGTACTGCGGCAGTAAAGAAGATTTCGAGATTATGAAGCAGGCCATCGTGACTCTTTTTCCCAAACCCATCATCAAGGAGCTTTATTATCACGAATTAAAAGGCGAGTACTGGATCAACCTGGATTACACCGCCCGGCATCCCGGCGGCCCATACATGAATGATAAAGTTTATGCATTGATTGAGCTGTGATCCATAAATTTGCCACATGAGTCAATTTAGCCGTATCCGAAAACATCATAGCTTTTTCAGGTTTAAGAGAGATTTTGAGCAGTTCAGCCTAAAAAAAGCTAAAAGCTATGAGCTAATCCTACATTGGCTGCATAACAAACTGAACCGCAACCAGTTCCTGTTACTCTCCGGTATCCTGGTAGGTTGTACCGCCGGACTGGCAGGCGTGGTGCTGAAGATGCTGGTACACTATATTCACTATGTTATTACCTACAAAGTACACTTCAGCACGCAGGTTGTCTTTTATGTTGTATTTCCGTTCCTGGGAATTGTATTGACTACCCTGGTCGTCATCTTTTTCTTTAAAGGTCAGTCGCGTAAAGGGATTCCAGCCATACTACATGAGATAGCCCAGAACTCGAGTCTGATCCCGCCGGTGAAAATGTATTCACAGATTCTACAAAGCGCCATCACTGTAGGACTTGGTGGTTCCGCCGGCCTGGAGAGCCCTATAGCCGTCACCGGTGCAGCCCTGGGTTCCAACTACGCCAGGACCTATTCGCTGGGATATAAAGAGCGGACATTGCTGCTGGCCGCCGGCGCCACCGCCGGTATTGCCGCTGCTTTTAATGCTCCCATCGCAGGGATGATGTTTGCATTCGAGATCCTGTTGACCGGCGTGGTGTTTTCAGATTTTATGCCACTGATCGTAGCCGCGGTTTGTGGTAGTCTGCTCTCCAAGATCATCTTACAGGAAGAGGTGTTGTTTCACTTTGAATCCCGTACACCTTTCAACTATCACAACCTTCCTTTTTATATTATACTGGGTGTGCTGTGTGGATTTTATGCCCGTTATTTTGTAGCGCTGTCGCATAAGGTAGAACATTTCTTCAAACGTCTTTCCTGGAGCCCATTGCAGCGGGCCATGCTGGGCGGGGTACTGGTATCGTTTCTTTGTGTGGCGCTACCGCCTTTGTTCGGGGAGGGTTATACTGATGTGAAATCATTGGCCGGCGGTCATGGTAAAACGATCCTGCAAAACAGTTTCTTTGGCTACCTGCCGCCACAAAGCTGGATGTTGCTGGTTTTTACAGGCTGTGTTTGTTTACTGAAAGCTTTTGCCACTTCTATCACTATTCAGAGTGGTGGCAACGGCGGTAATTTTGCGCCATCGCTGTTTGCCGGTGGTTTTCTGGGTTTTTTCTTTGCGCTGCTTTGTTCGGAGATAGGGCTGAAAGATGTACCAGTCACTAATCTGGTGATAGTAGGTATGGCCGGCGTGATGGCTGGGGTGATGTACGCCCCGCTGACAGCCATTTTCCTGATAGCGGAGTCCAGCTCCGGCTATGATTTGTTTATTCCGCTGATGATAGTTGCCACTACTTCTTACCTGATGGCCAAATGGTTTTCTCCCATCTCACCGGAAATCAAACTACTGGCTGAAGAAGGGAAAGTGTTTACCAAAGCGCACGACAGTAACATACTGCTGATGCTGAAACTGGAGGAGCTGGTAGAAAGAGATATTCAGCAGATCGATATCAACAGTAATCTGCGGGAGCTGATTGAATTGGTCAAACAAGGGCAGCATAATATTATTGCAGTCGTAAATGCTCAGCAGGTACTGGAAGGGGTCATTACCCTGGATGATATCCGTCCTATTCTGTTCAACCCGGAACTATACGACACCGTTACTGTTAAGAAATTAATGAAAGCTCCGCCGGCAGTAGTATCTTTAAAAGAGAATATCACGCTGGTACTCAAAAAATTTGACGAGGCACATGTATGGAGCTTACCAGTGGTGCAGGATAAACAGCTGATCGGTTTTATCTCCAAATCAAGTATCCTCAGTAAGTACCGATTGTTATTACAGGAATATTCCGAAGGATAGACAAATATTTATGGCCAGGGTATTAATCAATTTTGCGCATCCGGCGCTGGAAAAGTCGAGGATGCATGCACAGCTGCTGACTGCCATCAAAGGGATGCCTGGCATCACCTTTAATGATCTGTACGAACAGTATCCGGAAATGGATATCAATATTAACAGGGAACAGCAGTTGCTCGAAAAACATGATATCATTCTGATGCAGCATCCCTTTTATTGGTACAGCGCCCCTGCCATTGTAAAGCAGTGGCTGGACCTGGTGCTGGAGCATGGATGGGCCTATGGTCATACCGGCAAAGCCCTGAAAGGGAAATATTTTACCAATATTATTTCCGCTGGTGGGGCTGAAAGTGGTTATCATAAAGAGGGAAAACATCAATATTCTGTTCACCAGTTTCTGATACCTTTTACTCAAACAGCTGTATTGTGCAACATGCACTATGCAGCCCCCTATGTGATCTATGGTGTACACCGGATGGATATTGCAGACATCCGGGAGGAAGCCAAACGATACCGCCAGACGCTGGAGATGCTGCGGGATGATAAAATTGACTTATCGGTCCTGCCACAGTTGACCTATATGAACGAAGCCCTTCAACTTCCATCACAAACCCAATAAGTATGAATCAACATTCTCTTTTATTTCAGTCGATGGTATACCTGGCGGCTGCTATTGTATTTGTGCCTCTTGCTAAAAAGATGGGGCTGGGTGCAGTGTTGGGTTATCTTATCGCGGGAGTGATCATAGGCCCTTCTTTGCTGGGATTCATTGGCAAAGAGGGTGAGGATATTATGCATTTTGCGGAGTTTGGGGTGGTGATGATGTTGTTTCTGATTGGGATGGAGCTGGAGCCAACGCTGCTGTGGCGGTTACGTACATCCATATTGGGGCTGGGAGGGCTTCAGGTGTTGGGCAGTGCCGCTGCCATTGCCGGTTTGGCGTATCTGTTGGGCCAGCCGTTTAACGCGTCGCTGGCATTGGGTATGATCCTGTCGTTGTCCTCCACCGCTATTGTTTTACAGACACTCAACGAGAAAGGGTGGATGAGCACAGCAGCTGGACAAAGCTCTTTCTCTGTATTACTTTTCCAGGATATTGCCGTGATCCCCATGCTGGCCATTTTTCCGCTGCTGGCCACTCAGGTGGTGGCGGCACCGGAGCTGCATGAACACACGCTTCGTGACGATCTTCCCGCCTGGGGCCAGACCCTGGTGGTATTGGGAGCTGTTGCCGCCATTATCATCGCCGGCAGGTACCTTGTAAATCCGCTGATGCGGATCATTGCCCGTACACGGGTACGAGAACTGTTTACCGCCATGGCGCTGCTGATGGTAGTAGCCATTGCGGTGCTGATGAACCTTGTAGGGCTCAGTTCCGCGCTGGGAGCCTTTCTGGGTGGTGTGGTACTGGCCAACAGTGAATACCGGCACGAACTGGAGAGTGACATTGAACCCTTCAAAGGCCTCTTACTGGGATTGTTTTTTATTGCCGTAGGAGCCTCTATTGATTTTTCGCTGATACTACAGGAGCCCTTGCTGATATTCGGATTGGTAATTGGACTAATGCTGGTGAAAGCCATTGTGCTGCTGATACTGGGGAGGATTTTCAAGCTAAGTACAGACCAGAATCTTTTGTTTGCCTTTGCCCTGGCGGATATTGGAGAGTTTGCCTTTGTGCTGTTGTCTTTCAGCAGCCAGGTAAGGCTGCTGGATGAGAAGCTAACAGCGATGCTTACAGCTATTGTTGCTATCAGCATGGCCCTTACACCGTTGATTATGCTGTTGTATGAAAAAGTGGTACAGCCAAAGTTTACCCGGCAGGCATCCGACAAGGAGGAAAGATCTTCTGATGAAATCAATGAGAAAAATCCGGTGATCATTGCCGGCTTTGGCCGCTTTGGCAGCATGACAGGCCGTTTTATTCGGGCTAATGGTATCAAATGTACTATCCTGGACCTGGATTCCGATAGGGTGGATGCGCTGCACAACCTGGGCATCAAAGTATATTATGGTGATGCCTCCCGTTATGACCTGCTGGTGGCCGCCGGGGCCAACGATGCCAAACTGCTGATTGTAGCCACCGACAGCTTTGATCAGACACGGCAGATTGTGGAGCTGGCCCGTAAATATTTCCCGCATCTGCAGCTGCTGGTAAGAGCCCAGCAGGTAGAAGATACCTTTGACCTGATGGACCTGGGTGTATTACATATCTACCGGGAGACGGTAGATACCTCACTGCGTATGGGTGTAGATGCCTTGCGGATGCTGGGGGCACGGGCCTATCACAGTGAGCGGGCAGCACGGACATTTTTCCGTCAGGATGAACAGACACTGAAAAGCCTCTCTGCTCTTCGTGATGACAAGAAACAATATGTCAATAGTATGAAGGAGCGGATCGAGGAAATGGAAAAGCTCATTTCTTCCGACCGTATCAAAACCTGGCTGGATGAGGGGCAGGGCTGGGATGCGGAGTCAATCCGTGATGAAGTCCGTGGTGAGCCGGAAGCGTGATTACAGGATATGATGAACGATGAGTTCGGCCACGTGATGTAATAATTCGATATCTACCGGACGGGGATGATCGTGTATGGGTTTGTCTGATATGGCCCTTACATATCCTTCTTCATCGGGCTCGTAGGTGATTTCGTGTTCTCCGATAACTACTTTGTATACTGTTTTATAGGTCTGGTGTAGCGTGTTCACTTCCAGAATATGAGGGTGACCCTTATATTCAAACTTCAGCGTAAAAGTATCTGTTGCCATAGTTTACAACCGTGTTGTGCGGTCCTATGCTTCTTTTTCTCTGTGTTGCTGATGATAACGTCTGATTCTGTTCTTTTCATCGCGGGAGAGCTGATGAATCAACCACAGGGAAAAATAAGCCAGTCCGCTGATGATAAATATGTACCCTATGAAACCGAGGGTGTGGAAGATTCTGAACCACATCCAGTCGTTTGAATAGGCATACTGTGCTAAGGTAGCTAAAATCACCCCTGCCAACACCAATATGATCGCTATTTTTTTCATCAGTGGATTGTTTTTGGGATAAAAAAATTGTTCACGGAATTATGGTTACAAACGCAATACCACACATATCTACGTATAAACAAGGCATACGGATGTTGCATACGCAGATAATTTCTACACTACGTATATGCTATAACGAAATAAGGAGGGAGATAGTTACAGTTGCAGGCGGATATGCAGTTTATTGAGTCCTTTTACCACAAATAACATAGCCACTGCAAAACACATGCACCAGATAATTCCAGGAAGACCTTGTTGTAAAACAGCCGGCAGGCTCAGACCCAATGCAATCATCCCGAAATAAACAATATCAGGTAATATATAGGTCAGCAAAGGATTAGAACCAGCAGGGCGGAAGAAGGAAGTCCATCTGCTGACGCGCTTTACATCTATTAAAAAATATAAAAGTGAGAACACCACCACACAGATAGCGGCGCTGAATAGGCACCAGCTGGGCGTTGCATGGATCTTGGATATTTTGAAGGAAGGACGCAGCCACAACGCCGCCAGCGCCAGCAGCAGCGCAAAACCTGTTACCCTCGAAACCAGCCGGCTTCCTTTCAGATCAAGGTCTTCATCAAAATAAAATAAGGTAAGGAGCATCCCACACAACACAATCGAAAGATGCGCAGCATTACCTTCCTGCGAAGTAAGCCAGTTCAATGCTCCTTCTTTCATAAATGGTTGTTGGCATAAAATATAAAAACCGGTACAAGCAGCGATCATCAGGAAAATGGCGCTGGAGTTGCCTTGGAACAGTTGATATACTACACAGGCATAAAAATACGCCCAGCCGATGAGCCCCAGAATTCCCCACCACTGCGGCGTAAGATAATGGCTTCCATCATCACCACCCCGGTATATACAACCCAACACGATCAGGGATATGATTCCGGCTCCTTTGAAGCACCACGTTATCCAGCTTTTTTTGAACGTATATACATTCCATACCAGCACCACACTTACATAAAACAACAATGCCCATACAGCCATGCTGATGCCGGTAGCAGCAGCATTCAACCCGCCGGTATTCACCATAAATACGCCCAGTACCAGCAGTCCCAGTGTACGCCACAGGATATGCCGCTGCAGCTGCCAGAAGCTGTCGCCTTTGGCCAGCCGGCTGTTGATCGCAAAAGGGATCGACATACCTACTATGAATAAAAATGCCGGAAACACCACATCTACAAAAGTCATCCTGTCTTCCTCTGCATGTGCATGCTGCATCCATGCAGGAATATCCTGTACACCCGCTACACTGTTTACAAAAATCATCACCAGGATGGTAATACCGCGAAAAGCATCAATAGATAAAATACGACCGGTGGATAGTTTGTTGATCATAAGGGATAAGCTGGTTGACTATCTTCCAAAATACAATATAAAACCAATAGTATTCTGTCTATTTTAAAGGGGGCTGCCCAAAAAACCTTTATCTTTCCAGCCTTAAAACAACATTATCAAATATGAGGAAATACTTGCTCACAGGCATGAGTATAGCCGGTATGGCTTATCTGAGTGCCTGCAACCAGGGAAAAGCCGCTGCCGACAAACAAGCTACCCCAGATATCCTGGCCGCCAATGTAGACAGTACCGTCAACCCCGCACAAGATTATTTTGACTTTGTCAACGGCGGATGGATCAAACAAAACCCTATACCCGCAGAATACAGCGCCTGGGGCATCGGCAACCTCGTACAGGAAGAGCTGTACAAACGCCTGCGTCTCATCAACGAACAAGCTGCTGAGAAACCAGGTGACGCCATCTCCCATAAGATAGCCTCCTTCTGGAAAAGTGGTATGGACTCCGTAGCTATCAATGCTGCCGGTATCAAACCAATTGAAGAAGATCTCAAAGCTATTGATGCTGTTACCAACGTACAGGAACTGGTAGCACTGGCCGCCACTCAGAACATTTACACCGGCGCTATGTGCAGTCCTTACATTGCCCAGGACAGCAAAAACAGCGAAGCTATGGCCCTGCAGTTTTATCAGGGTGGGCTGGGACTTCCCAACCGCGATTACTACTTCAACACCGATGAGCGTACTACTAAAGTAAGACAGGCTTATCCTGCTCATATCGCCCGTATGCTGCAGTTCACCGGTATGGATGCTAATGCCGCCAAAACAGCCGCTGAAGACATTGTAAAGCTGGAAACCCTGCTGGCCAAATCCAGCCGTAAACTGGCCGATCTGCGCGATCCGGAAGCCAATTACCACAAAATGTCTGTAACAGAGCTGAACAAAATAGCCGGTAATATCGACTGGGCCGCCTTCATCAAACAACAAGGCATTAGTAAGTTTGCTGACACCATCATTGTTGGTCAGCCTGAATTCTATACCGCCCTCAGTACTGCCGTTAAATCGCAGCCACTCAGCACCTGGAAAAACTATCTTAAATGGCACCTGATCAGCAGCGCTGCTTCATCGCTTAGCGACACCATCGCGGCTACTAACTTCGCCTTCTACAACACCCTGCTCAAAGGTCAGGAGAAACAGAAACCACGCTGGAAGCGCGTGCTGGACACTGAAGAAGACGCCATCGGCGAAGCCCTGGGCCAGCTGTTTGTAAAAGAATTCTTCAACGCCACCGCCAAAAAAAGATATGAAAACATGGTGGAGGATATCCGCGGCGCCCTCAAAACACGCATCGAAAACCTCACCTGGATGAGCGACAGCACCAAACAGAAAGCACTGTACAAACTGTCGAAGATCACCAAAAAAGTAGGTTATCCTGATAAATGGAAAGACTTCTCCGCAATGGACATCAAAGACCAGTCCTATGCTCAGAATATCAAAGCAGCCCGTCAATGGTGGCATAACTACTCTGTCAACAAACTGGGTAAACCAGTAGACCGCACCGAATGGGACATGACTCCGCAGACGTATAACGCCTACTACAACCCCAGCAACAACGAAATCGTACTGCCTGCCGGTATCTTCACCGTTCCCGGTAAACGCGATGAAGAACTGGATGACGCCCTCGTATACGGCTATGCCGGCGCCTCCACCATCGGCCACGAAATCACCCATGGCTTCGATGATGAAGGCCGTCAATTTGATGCAGAAGGTAACCTGAAAAGCTGGTGGACCAAAGAAGATGAAAGCAAATTCAATCAGCGTGCAGCCGTGATGGTTAGACAATTCGACAGCTATGTTGTAGTAGACAGCCAGCACATCAATGGTAAAGCCACCCTCGGTGAAAACATCGCCGACCTCGGCGGTATCCTCCTCGGATGGGACGCTTTCCAGCATACAGAACAATTCAAAAAGAACCAACCTATCGCCGGATATACGCCGCCACAGCGATTCTTCATGGGTTACTCCCTGGGATGGCTCAGCCATACTAAAAAAGAAGAACTCGCCCGTCGTGTACTCACCGACGTTCACTCACCTGCTAAATTTAGAGTGAACGGACCTTTCAGCGATGTAGATGCTTTTTATAAAGTGTATAATGTGAAAGAAGGTAATGGCATGTGGAGAGCGGATAGTGCGCGGGTACGGATCTGGTAACAACGGTGATAGATATGATTTTTCTGATGCTCCTGATGAGCGAAGATTAATTTTTGAGACCTGATCGGGATTTTTCCTGATCAGGTTTTTTTTGTAGATTGATGGTGTTGTTTTTTTTTTGATTTTTGATTTTTGATTTTTGATTTTTTGATTGTTTTTTGATCTGTATTGTTAACCACAAAATATCTTTATGATTAACCCGAATTATGCTTACTCTGAATTGACCAGCAAAATAATTGGATGTGCCATGACTGTACATAGTACACTGGGGAATGGATTTCTGGAAATTGTTTATCAGCGGGCATTGGCTATTGAGATGAATAAGAATGGGATTTCATTTGAACAGGAAAAAGGAATGCCTATATTTTATGATAGGCAATTGGTAGGAACAAGAAGGGCTGATTTTATAGTAGAAGGAGTGGTGGTCGTAGAATTGAAAGCTATACTTAATACAGATAATGCACACATTGCTCAAACATTTAATTATCTTGAGGCTCATAATATTGAAATTGGATTGCTAATAAATTTCGGAGCCAGCAGACTGGAATTCAAACGTTTAAAAAATGACAAGTTCAAACCATTACCCTCGTAAGGTATTAACCCGTGCCATTATCATCTTCATCAGTCTCATCACATCTATCACAGTTACAGTGATGGGACAGACTTTTTCAGAATCCTTCAAACCATTTACCGGAACACCGCGCCATTACATCTGTTATCAAACCAATGACAGTATTTCCATTGACGGAAAACTGTCTGAAACAGCCTGGCAGCAAGTGCCCTGGACTGAAGACTTCACCGATATTGAAGGTAATGCCAAACCTAAACCACCGCTGCGTACCCAGGTAAAAATGATGTGGGACCAGCACTACCTCTACATTGCAGCCGTCATGCAGGAGCCCCATATCTGGGCTACGCTGAAAGAACATGATGCCATCATCTTTCATGATAATGATTTTGAAGTATTTATCGATCCTGATGGTGATACGCACCAGTATTTTGAACTGGAAATCAATGCATACAACACCGTGATGGACCTGTTTATGAACAAACCTTACCGCAATGGTGGTAACGCTTTGCTCAACTGGGATACTAAAGGCGTAAAGACCGCCGTTCATATAAACGGTACACTCAACCAGCCCAACGACGAAGACAAGGAATGGACTGTGGAAATGGCCATCCCTTTCAATGCCCTGCGCTTTTTCAACGATGTACGCCGGCCTGCTGACAGCACCATCTGGCGCATTAACTTCTCCAGGGTAGAATGGGATACCAAAGTAGAAGACAATCAGTACGTCAAACTAAAAAAACCGGAAAACAACTGGGTATGGTCGCCACAGGAAATCATCAACATGCATGCTCCTGAGAGATGGGGATACCTGCAGTTCAGTACACAACCCACCGGAGGAAAAACGGTCAACTTCCAGATGCCAGCCACTGAACCCGCCAAACGTTACCTGTGGAACATCTACCATCAACAACTGCAGTACTGGCTAAGCCATCGTAAATTCGCCAGCAGCCTGCAAGAGCTGAAAGTGCCCGCCAAACAAACCACTGCCGACGGAGCCGTATATTCCCTGCAAATGGAAGGCATCAGCTCCCAGTTCAATGCCAGCATTCAAGGCAATACCTTCAATGGCATTATTCGTATCAACCAGGAAGGTCGTATCACCACCGAAAGAAAATAACAGCTATGAATAAACGTCATTTCATCAAAGCATTAGGCATCGGAGGACTTGCCCTTGCCAAACCATCGCTTCCTGCCAGCGCCGCTACTGCCGAAAAGCCGCAGTCAATGGAAAAAATCGGTGTACAACACCGCGTATGGATCAATCCTGATCCAAAAGAAAAAGCAGCCGATCTGCAAAAACGTTATGCTACTTACCGCAAAGCCGGTATCACTGATCTTTTCTTTGAAGCAGACAGCGAAGTGCATTTCAAAGCCGCCAAAGCCAACGGTATCAAAGCACACCGCTGGATGTGGACCATGAACCGCGGAGAAAAAGAACTGCTGGCCAGCCACCCGGAATGGTATGCCATCAACCGTAAAGGCGAATCCTGCGCCAACCACCCGCCTTATGTAGACTACTATCGCTGGTTATGTCCGAGTAAACCGGAAGTGGTGAACTACCTCAAATCACAGGTACAACAGTTCCTTTCCAAAGATTATGTAGATGGCATTCATCTGGATTATGTCCGTTTCTGTGATGTGATCCTGCCGGTAAACTTGTGGAGCAACTATGGCATTGATCAGTCCAGAGAGCTGCCGGAATACGATTTCTGTTACTGCAACGATTGCCGCAGTGCTTATAAATCCGCTTACGGTAAAGATCCGCTGGAATTGGAACATCCGGACCAAAGTCCTTCCTGGCGCAAGTTCCGCTACGACCGCATTACCAATGTTGTAAAAAATCTGGCGCAGGTAGCAAAGGAGCATAAAAAACCTATTTCAGCAGCAGTATTTCCAACACCAGAAATTGCCAAACGTATTGTAAGGCAAGACTGGACCAACTGGCCGCTGAATGCCGTTATGCCGATGATCTATCATGGATTCTACCGGGAAAATATTACCTGGATAGGAGATGCTGTAGCGGAAGGGGTTAAAACACTGCATGGTGCATTTCCACTGTATGCGGGGCTTTTCCTGCCTGACTTCCATAACAATTACAATGATCTGCGGGAAGCCGTGAAACTGGCTATTGATAATGGAGCTGCCGGGGTTTCGATCTTCGGTGCTGTGACTCCGGAAGTATTGCAGGTATTGGGAGAGAGTGTGTAAGTGAAGAAAAAAATTGGGAATTAGTGACGTCAATCAACATCACTAATTCCCTACTACTTCTAACAGATATTATAAAACATTTGCAGGTCTGTCTGCTACATTCTTACCAAAGTTGTAATTCGGTTTGTTGCCCATCGTTACGACCATTGTACCACCTTTCACCAGGTCCTGGTGAGTGATAAAACTTTTCGTATAGGGTTTTCCGTTAAGTGTAATACTTTGAATGTAGATATTTTCGCTGCTGTTATTGATTGTTTGAACGGTAAATGATTTACCTCCCTGCAGTTTCAGTGTGGCTTTATCAAACAGAGGGCTGCCCATTACGTAAACACCGTTGGCCGGGTTAACAGGGTAGAAGCCCAGGGAAGAAAACACGTACCAGGATGACATCGCGCCACAGTCTTCATTACCGGCGAGGCCTTCAGGCTGATCGAAATAAAAATCCTTCATCACCTGTCTTACCTTTTCTGCAGTCTTCCACTGGTTGCCCGCGAAAGCATACATATAGGTAACGTGGTGGCTAGGTTCGTTGCCATGCGCGTACATACCGATAAGGCCGGAGATATCATCGGAAGCCTGTACACCCATATCACCTTTTGCAGTGAAAAGGCTGTCGAGTTTATGTGTAAAAGCTTCATCGCCGCCCATCAGGCCGATCAGTCCTTCTACGTCGTGAGGTACCAGCCAGGTATATTGCCAGCCGTTACCTTCGGTGAAGTCACCTTTTTCGTGGATGGAGTTGAACGGATCATATGGTGTTTTGAAACTGCCATCACTCAGGCGAGGACGTACAAATTTCATGGTGCTATCGAAATAGTTTTTGTAGTAGGAAGCACGTTTTTTATAGTATTCGTAATCTTCCTTTTTACCCATCTTTTTGGCCATGGCGGCAATGCACCAATCGTCGATGGCATATTCCAGCGCTTTGGATACAGATTCATATTCCTTATCAGCGGGGATATATCCTCTTTCCTTCACATATTTAACGCCCAGGTCGTCGCGCATGGAAGTAGCTTTCATGGCTTCCAGAGCCTCTTCAGCGTTGAAACCGGAGAATCCTTTCAGGTAAGCATCAGCAATCACCGGTACTGCGTGGTATCCCACCATACAGTTGGTTTCACTGCCCATGAGTGGCCATACCGGCAGTTTACCCTGATGTTTGTGAATAGTGAGCATAGAGTTCACGAAGCTGTTCACTTTTTCAGGATGCAGGATAGTGGCCAGGGGAGCCGCAGAGCGGTAGATGTCCCAGAGGGAGAAAACGGAGTAATTATCGAAGCCCGGGTTAGGATATACCTTTTTATCAGTGCCACGGAAGCTGCCGTTGTGGTCGTTGAACAGCGCAGGGTCTATCATGGTGTGATAGAGGGCGGTGTAGAACACGCGGCGGGTAGCTTCGTCTTTAGTGTGGATATCTACTTTAGACAGTTCTTTGTCCCATTTGGCGTTGGCGTTGTTGACAACTTTGGTAAAATCCCAGCCCGGCATTTCCGCGTTGATGTTAGCAAGTGCGTTAGCACTGCCCACCGGAGAGATACCTACTTTTAACATTACCTGTCCGGGAGATTTAGCAAAGGAAATAACACCTTTTACGTTTTTACCTTTCAGGGATTTGCCTTCATTTTTAGTCTCGCCATCGAAGACCATAAACTGTTTTACCGGTACAGAAGACTTGATGGTAAACCATACCCGTTGGTCTTCCGACCAGCCTTTGGAGAAGCGGTAACCTTCCAGCGTGTAGTCATCCACCTGGTGGATGTATGTTTCTACCGGGCCGTCCCAGCCGATACCTTCTTTCAGATCGATGATGATGTTGGAAGGTTCGTTTTTAGGAAAGGTGTATTTATGCAGGGCTACTCTTTCAGTAGCGGTCAGTTCTACGTCGATGTTGTAGTCATCCAGTTTTACCGCGTAATAACCGGGACGGGCTTTTTCGCGGGCATGAGAATAGTGGGAGCCGTAGCCGGAAGTCGGGTTGTCCTGTGTACCACGGTTGGTGCGGACTTTACCGGTATAAGGCATGATCAGCACATCGCCCAGGTCACCGATACCGGTGCCGCTGAGGTGCATCTGGGAGAAGCCGATTACAACGCTGTCGGAGTAGTGGTATCCGGAGCACCAGTCCCAACCTTTAACGATGTTGGTAGGTCCTACCTGCACTGCACCGTAGGGTACGCTGGCACCTACGAATACGTGTCCATGGCCACCAGAGCCGATGTACGGGTCTACTGCTGCTACCGATCTGCTTTCGCTGAAGCCTTTGGCGGGCTTTTTCTGTGCATCGGCTTCAATGCTGTTGAGCATCATAGCCGACAGGGTCAGCGCGCCACCGATCCTAAATCCCATGTTCATAACTAAATCCTTTTAGCAAGCTAATATACGGGGTCAGGATAACTTTTTTAACATTTTTTTTGTGAATGGAAAGAGTAGGGCTCTGGGCGTTGGGAAAATGACTTTTTTGTTAATGGTATTAACAAAAAAAAGCGGAGATAGGTAGGAACGCTTAGTAGCTGCTGAAGATGATTTTAATAGGGCAGAAGGCAGAGGGAACGGGGTATAAGGGCGCGGAGCATGGATCAACAGCTCATCAGCGTAACAGGCTATTTCTCCTATCAAATGATGGGGTCGGGCGGTACCAAACCTGGTGATGGCTAACAGCTAAACAGGATTGGCAATAAGGAGGCAACTCCAGAATGTTGATGCTTTGATATTCCAGAAAGCGAAGCAGGATTGTTAGCAGAGAGGACACTGCAGGAAGTTGGTGTTTTTGATCCTAAAAGCTAAACAGTACTATTAGCAGGCTGTTCCAGGGAAATCTGATAAAAAAATATGGCCACATGCCTGGGCATGTGGCCATTTCGTCTATAAGTTGGCGTAAAAGCGATATCGTTGGCATATCCCCGTTCCTTATGCCTAGGCTGCCGGCTCCAGTACAGGGGCAGCTACCTCAGGCTTAGGTGGTTTCACTAGAAACTTCCTGGTAAAGATTTCATACGCAATCATCAGCCATAACACCAAACAAGGCAAGGCCTTCAGCGCATAAGGCACCGCGAGGTTCTTTCTCACCCAGGGCGTTACCACATCGGAGTGGGAGAAGCTTACCAGCAATATGGCAAAAAACAGGAATATATTATTGGCCCGGGTAGACGGCTGCATCACGTACCAGATACAAATAGCCGGGATGGCGATAATGTAGGTAGGTGATTCTGAGCTGGTACTAAACAGTACCGGGAACATCAGCACAGAGCACAAAATGTATAAACGGTAACGGGAGTTATAACGGTAACGCAGCATGATATACTGAGCCAGGAAGATGATTATCGCCGGTATCAGCACATAGGTATTGCTCAACCAGGGAATATGAAATACCCTTTTGATAAAACCTCCGGCAGAAATATCCTGGAAAACGGTTGTCACGGCTTCGTTCAGGGTATTCTTATGTGCCAGGGCAGCATACCATTCATAATAACAGTTAATCACATACTGAGGGCTGGAAATCAGCATCGGTAATGCAAGCATAATACCACCCCACAGGAAAAGCCCGCCTATCAAGCGTTTGGGGTTACTACTAAAAAAGAAGAAGGCCAGTCCAACAATCCCGTAGATCTTTGTGAGCGTGCCGAGTACGATAAAAAACGCGGCCCACATATCCTTTCCTTTGACAATGGAAGTGAAGGTAAGGATGATGAATGCTCCTACAAACTGGTTCATCTGAAACCATCCGCTGGCGCCCATCAGTTCCTGGGTACAGAGCAGGAGTATAATATTTTGCTGAATACGGTTAAGCGGTAACTGCCGGATAGCATAATACAACACGCCGGCACCGGTGAGTGCCCACAGTAAAGCGCCCAGTCTTGTCTCCAGCCCTGCAAAAGGAGCTATGACAACACTGAATACCGGACCGTACAGGTTTACATCGTAGTATTCCTGCGGATATTCGATATATAACGGTTGCTGATGTATCAGATGGAAAAATACATTCTTGAAAATGAGGAAGTTATTGATATTCCCTCTTGAGATTTCCGTGATGGCTCCAACAAATGCCAACCCAAACCACAGGAACATGATCAACCATTCCTTTTCTCCTAAATACGTCAGCAGGTTCCTTTTCTCCCGCGCAGCTATGTACTTCATCGTAGGTTCAAATACTATAATATGCTTATGTGACGCAATAATCAGCCTTATCCCTCTATTGAAGGACCACAATTATTCAGGTATTCTGCGGATGACAACTATTCTTCAGAAGAAGACCACTGCCTGGATTGCAGGTTGATGGCGGTTATGGCGCCTCCGATAACCAGAATGGCTACGGCCATGACAAAAACAAAAAGTGCTACCATGTAATCGTATTTTTTTGCATTCGCGGGCACAAAGATAGCGAAATGTATGAATGGCAACCGGACTCCTGAATATTTGCAATAAATTCGCCCACCAACCACCATTAAAAGGAAAAGAACGTGAAAAAACCAATCATGTGTACAGGCCTGCTGGCCTGTTTCACTGTGTTCGCTTTTGCTCAAAAGTCGACACAACTTGTCAACACCATGGAAAAAGCCATCCAGGAAAGGAATCCGGCCACTATTAAACCTTACCTCTCAGAAGATTTCCGTGTAGGCATATACGGTAGCAGTCAGGCTTATGGTATGCTAGGGCAGGTACTGTCTTCCTACGATACACTGGAAAAACTCGTCTACCTGAAAGAAGACAACAAAAACATCTCCCTGAAATATTACTATAAAAAGAAGTCTTTTGAATCCACCATCCAGCTGGACAGCAGCGGTAAGATTGCCAGGATTCCCTTCTTTGACCAGCTATTTGGTGTCAATCTCTCCAATCCCTCCCGGCTGGCGGCGGTAGTACCGTTTGAATTTGACAAAGGTAAAATAGTAGTAAAGCTTACCCTTAACGACAGCAAACGGGTACTACGCTTCCTCTTCGACACCGGCGCCGATGGTATGGGTATTAAAAAAGAAGTCGCTGATGAAATAGGCATCCAGGCCAGCCGGCAGCAACAGACCAGCGTAGTAGGCGCCTCCACACAGGTAGGCATCGCTACCGGCCTCACTATGCATTTTGATACGCTCGCTATCCGGCAGCAGAACAGCGCCATCTTTCCCCGTTTTGATGGCGACCTCGACGGTCTGTTTGGCGGTAACTTCCTCCGTAACTATATCACTGAAATAGATTTCGATAAATCTGAAATCCGGCTCTACACGTTGGGGAAATTTACCTATCCTACCGGTGGTGCCCTGGTACCACTGGACTTCAGCGCCGGTGTGCCTGGTATACAAGGAACCGTAAAACTCAACAGCGGCAAAACGTTGAACGGCAACTTCCACTTTGATACCGGTGCCGGCTATCCGCTGATTCTCTTCGGGCCATCTGTACACCGTAACAAACTGGAGGAAGGTTTCCACACACTCTATCAAAGTACCAACTACAGCATGGGTCATACATCCAATGTCAGCAACGGTATTTTCGAATCGCTTCAGATCGGTAGTAAACAGCTGAATCATTTTATCGGCACCCTGCAATCCTACAGAGAAGGAGATGAGCGCTGGTCACCCAGCGGCGACGGCAGCTTCGGTATAACACTGATTCAGAAATTCAATTGTATCATCAATCTGGCCGACCGGCAGTTTTATCTTACTCCCAATAAAAACTACGCAGTGCCGTCTGATTTCTGGCTGCATAATACCCTCTGGGGCTTCAGCAACGGTGAATTGCGTGTGAAACAGATCATGCCCGAAACGTCTGCCGCCAGCAGTGGCATTGCTGTTAATGATCTGATACTGAGCATCAATGGTGTCAAATCCGCCGATCTATTGGATGTAGAGAACATTAGGAAATATACTCTCGACTGGAAAAATGCGCCGATACAGATAGAGATAAAAAAACCGAATCTTAATAAACCCTGGAAAACAGAGATAGAATAGTTGTTCTGGAAGACGCAAAGGGTACGACCTTTGCGTCTTTTCTGTATAGCACGTTGCATGACATTTTTACGTAAATTAATCTTATGAATAAGTATGGCACTAAACATAAGAAACGAGCACGGGCAGCAGAAGACAGATTAACTTTTCAGGAACGGCTGGCCGCCCTGCGTAATATCCCTGCCTTTTTCAGGATGGTATGGCAAACCAGCCCCGGATTAACGATTGCCAATATCCTGTTGCGTATCGCACAGTCTGCCATGCCGGTATCACTGTTGTACGTAGGCAAGATGATCATTGACGAAGTAGTGCTTATCTCCAAAGATCAAATCCACCCAACCCCGCAGCTGCTGTGGCAGCTGGTAGCCCTCGAATTCGGACTCGCCATACTTTCCGACGCCCTTAGCAGAGCTATCACACTGATGGACAGCCTCCTGGGAGATCTGGTAGCCAACCACACCTCCGTAAAACTCATGGAGCATGCCGCCTCACTGGATCTTGATCAGTTTGAAGATTCTGAATTTTACGATAAACTGGAACGGGCCCGTCAACAAACCATTGGCCGGACTATCCTGCTTTCACAAGTCCTCAGTCAGGTGCAGGACCTTATCACCATGGGCTTTCTGGCCGCCGGGCTGATTGTGTTCAACCCCTGGCTGATATTACTGTTGCTGGTAGCGGTTATCCCCGCCTTTCTGAACGAATCACATTTTAATCATCTGCATTACCGCCTTACCTGGGGGCAGACTTCCGACCGGCGGGAACTGGATTATATACGCTACCTCGGCGCCAGCGACGAAACAGCTAAGGAGGTCAAGGTATTTAATCTGTCAGATTTTCTTATTCAGCGTTTCCGTGTGATATCCGATAAGTTCTATAATGATAAAAAGGACCTGGAATCGAGGCATGCCATCTGGGGCACTTTCTTTGCCTTACTGGGCAGTGCCGGTTATTATACCGCTTATATCATCATCATCCTGCAAACGATCAGTGGCGGGCTTTCTATCGGTAGTCTCGCGTTCCTGGCCGGCTCCTTCCGCCAGCTGCGTACTACCTTCCAGGGCATCCTGATACGCTTTTCCAGTGTCACACAGGGCGCCATGTACCTCAGAGATCTTTTCGAGTTTTTCGAGATACAACCCCGGATGACTTCTCCCAAACATCCCCGGCCTTTTCCTCACCCAATACAGCAGGGATTCACTTTTGAAGATGTAGGTTTTAAATATCATAACTCCGATAAATGGGCTATCCGTCACCTTAACTTCACCCTGCATGCTGGTGAAAAGCTTGCACTGGTAGGAGAGAACGGTGCCGGTAAAACAACTCTCGTCAAACTACTCGCACGCCTATACGATCCGGCCGAAGGCCGCATTCTCCTCGACGGCGTAGACCTCTGTGAATACGATCTCAATGAACTTCGTACGCAGGTTGGCGTTATCTTCCAGGACTATCAACGCTACCAGATGACAGTAGCCCAGAATATCGCCGTCGGCAACATTGATCAGGGACATAACCTTTCGCTGATACAGGATGCGGCCCGTCAAAGTCTGGCTGAACCCCTCATCGAAAAAATGCCTCTCGGGTATGAGCAGATGCTCGGCCGTCGCTTTAATCAAGGAATTGATCTCTCCGGCGGTGAATGGCAGAAAATAGCCCTGGCACGTGCGTATATGAAAGATGCCCAGCTGCTTATCCTTGATGAACCCACTTCCGCACTCGATGCCCGTGCCGAATACAATGTATTCCTACGCTTTGCAGATCTGACGAAAGATAAGACCGCCGTGTTGATATCACACCGGTTCTCCACCGTACGTATGGCTAATCGTATACTCGTACTCGAAAAGGGTCAACTGGCGGAGATAGGCAGTCATGAAGAGCTGCTGGAGCGAAAAGGGAAGTATGCAGAGTTGTTTGAGTTGCAGGCCGCAGGGTATAAGTGATATAACAAAAAAGAGAAGCCGATAGCTTCTCTTTTAAAACTCTTCAATCATTGTTCTTCCTAACCGGTTATTTAGTCTGGTTCTTTGCCAGGAAAAATCTCTTCAGACGTTTCGCTAATTCAGCTGCCATAAGAGGGGGTACAGCATTTCCTATTTGTTTAAATGCTGCTGTCCGGCTTCCTCCTGGTTTAACCCCTTCAAAGTAATAATCATCCGGAAAAGACTGCAATCTGGCAGCTTCTCTGACGGAGATAGAGCGGTTCTGTTCAATATCAGGGTGAATATAGTAATGGCCATCTTTCGCAATATGAGCAACCACCGTATGTGACGATGCCAAATCTCCCGCAACAACTTTAAATCTGTCAAAAAAAGAATGCCGGTTGTTATGTGTTTTCAGATGATCCGGCAGGTCATTATAGTCTAGCCGTTCCTGATTTTCGTTCCATTTTGTTACCGCAATGCGGTATATTTCCTTATCCTGCTCTGTATGAGGTCTCGCAACATGCTGAGTCAGTACATCAATCCCATTTCTGATCTTATTTGTTTCAAGGTAGGAATTAGGTTTTCCCCTATATTTCTGGAATTTATCAAGCCCTTCCCCGGCACTGATTTTGGGTAAATCCCTGAATATGTCCTTCACAAAGCAACTCAGGGGAATATGCACCAATTCAAGTTTAGGCAATACCAGCTCGAGATCTTCCTGCCACCCGATTATGATTATCCTTTTTCTGTTCTGAAGTACTCCAAAATTATTCGCCTCCAGATGAAATATTTGCATTTTGTACCCCGTCTTCAAAAACAACTTCTCCATATTCTGCAGATATATACCTCCACCTGCAGACTCCAACCCATAAACATTTTCAAAAACAAACATTTTGGGTTTATATCTTTCAAGGAATTTTGCATAATAGACATACAGATAATTTCTTTTATCCCCTTTCATATTATTGGCAGACCTGGCTCTTCCAACAAGAGAATAAGCCTGACAAGGGGGACCTCCGATAATTAGATCAACACTCCTGTCTCCCAGTTCTCTGTCTATTTCTTTATATATTTTTGCGTTGTACTCTGCACCAATGGGGAGATTGATTACACTATTCAATAAGTGCTCCGGAACTTTCTCATATAATTCCTTTCTTGTAATCTCTCCTTTTAAATATTTTACATAGATATCAAATTTGCCTCTTTTCTTCAGGTGATAATAAGCTACACGTGTTTTTAAAGAATAGCAGGCTCCTTCATCCATCTCGACATGTGCTATAGGGTTATATCCCTGTCTCAAAAAACCTTCAGAGAGACCGCCGGCACCTGCAAATAAGTCAATATAATTCATCTTTGGAAGATAGTATTTCTGGGGGCAAGTTAACAAGAGTTTGCTGAATATTCCCGGGTTTCAACCCACACTCCCAAATATATATAACTTTCCAACCTTTTTCCAATAATAAGGCATGATATTTCTGATCATTTCTAATATTTCCATTGATCTTATTCAGCCACCACTCTGTTTTTGTTTTAGGAACAACAAAGTATTTACACCCGGCATGTCCATGCCAGAAACAGCCATGAACGAAGATTACCGTTTTATATTTCGGAAGCACTATATCCGGTTTTCCGGGAAGCTCTTTAACATGTATTCTGAATCTGAATCCATTTGCAAACAGAAATTTCCGTACCATCATCTCAGGCTTTGTATTCTTGCCTTTGATGCGGCTCATATTGAAACTACGCGTTTCCCTGTCATGAACATCTGCCATATGTGATTGATATATTCATACCTGCAGGATAGCTGAATCGTATTAGCTCTCTTCTTTGCTTTCCCTATTCATTTCATTGTGCTGTATTACTGTAAATATCCCTATATTTAACGGAGTGAATACAGTTTCGAGCAACCTATAAGGCTCCTTATACAGCTATACCAAAGCAAAAATATACCAAAACCCGGATCATATACACATTATGATTTTTGATTATTCCAAATACCCAAAGGAAAGTGCAGAACCCGAAGCAGCCTCCATGATACAAAGTTTCAGGGCAATTGGATATAATATTCAAACCGCTGTGGCCGATATAATTGACAACTCAATATCAGCTGGTGCAAGCAATGTCTGGATTGAATTCCAATGGAAAGGGAGTGATACATGGTTTTCGATAAAAGATGACGGATGCGGTATGACGGATAAAGAGCTTGTGCAGGCAATGCGTCCCGGCAGTAGAAATCCTGATGAGAAACGAGCTCCAAAAGATCTTGGCAGATTCGGACTCGGCCTGAAAACGGCTTCATTTTCACAATGCCGTCAGTTAACTGTTATTTCCAAAAAAGAAAGTCAGGATAAGGCCTTATGGACCTGGGATCTGGATTTCGTAAGCCAAACCAGAAACTGGCACCTTATCCGATACGCCCCTCCGGAATTCGAAACCTCACTTGACGAACTCAGTTCAGGGACAATAGTCATATGGAACAATCTTGACAGGGTAGTAAAGAACATGCAGACTGAAGACAATTCAGCACTTGATAAGTTTTTACAAATAATGGAGTCTGTCAAAGGTCATCTGGCTATGGTTTTTCACAGGTATATTGAGAACAGAACTATAAAGCTATTTTTCCAGCAACGGGAGATCCTTCCCTGGGATCCTTTTCTATCGGACAATACAGCCACAAGAAAATTCCCGGAAGAGCCCTTATTGAATGGAAAAATCAAAGTAAAGGGCTTTGTTCTTCCTCATAAATCAAAGCTCTCAGAGAATGACCACAAAAATGCAGAGGGCCCTGGTGGATGGAATGGTCAACAGGGGTTTTATGTGTACAGAAATCAGCGTTTGATACTGGCAGGGGGGTGGCTTCGCATGTTCAGACAGGAGGAGCAATATAAACTCGCCAGAATAATGGTAGATCTTCCCAATGATTTAGATGCAGAGTGGCAAATAGATATTAAAAAGTCCGTTGCACGCCCACCCCATATGCTCAGGGACCAATTAAAAGCCTATGCCACCAGAATACGGGGTAATGCCGTTCTGGTGTATCGGCACAAAGGACAAGTATTACAACGCAAACTCAACACTGCATCTTTTCAGCCGGTATGGAACGCAAAAATTCAAAATGGGAAAAGATATTATGAAATCAACCGGGACCATCCGGTAATAAAGGAGATTGCGCTTGAAGGCAATAAAACTATTAACACCATACTAAAATTACTGGAAGAGTCTCTTCCTATTCCGTTGATAGTACTAAATGAGAACGAGGATCCGGATTCCTTTAAACAGCCTTATGAGGACTCCAGGAAGAATGACCTTCTGGAAGTCCTGAAGCTCACCTACAAAAACCTATTAAATAATCATTCGGAATCTCAGGCAAAAGATAAACTATATCTGATTGAGCCTTTCAATAACTATCCGGAATTAATTGACAGTTTATGAGCGAAATTCTTGACAAAGCCAAAAATATCTGCATAACAATACTCTCCAATGAAAAACAGGTGATAACAGCGGCTGTTATCAAAGAGACCATTGAAAAAGCCAGTCTGCTCTATCCCTTGTCAGATCCGGAGAAGCAATCCCTGTTTAAGACGCTGGAGACGTTGTATGCTGTCTTTTCAGATGAATACCGCATCCTGGATGATGCTACCCCGGAGCCATGGGTAAAAAACAGAAAATCAGAGTTCAGGTGGCAATTCTGGAACAGATACAGACAATTTCTGGAGAGCAGAAACTACGCCCCTGACACGATAAATAAACTAGACGCACTCACAGAAGATATTCTTGACAGGCTGGTCCAACCTGGAAGTCACCAGCGTTTTGAGAAAAAAGGGCTGATTGTTGGCCATGTTCAATCCGGCAAGACCAGTAATTACATTGGACTTATCTGCAAAGCAGCCGATGTTGGGTATAAACTTATTATCGTATTGGCAGGAATTCACAACAGCCTTCGAAGTCAGACACAACTCAGGATAGACGAAGGTTTTCTGGGCTTTGATACGCAAACAGCCAGAAATTTTTCTAAAACGTCCAACAGAATTGGAGTAGGCAGGATAAATCCCAACCTTGCTGCGCATTCCCTTACTACCAGTGATGTTAACGGAGATTTTACAAGAAAGGCATCGGAAGCTTCCGGGGTAAATATACGGGGTAATGATCCTATTATCCTGGTGGTAAAGAAAAATCCATCGGTATTGAAAAACCTGCTGTTATGGCTTACAAGCCGTGGAGAAACCATGAGTGACGGGCAGAAGCTCATACGGGATCTTCCTCTGCTGTTAATTGATGATGAAGCAGACAATGCGTCAATAAATATCAGTAAAACACATGTTTCAAAAATCAACGCAGCCATCAGAGCACTTTTGGAAAGATTTGAACAAAATGCTTATATAGGCTACACTGCGACACCGTATGCTAATATATTTGCCAAGTACTATGATGATGAAGAAGCCAAAGATCTGAATGAAAACTTTGGTAGTCTTAATATTAAGATCGGCAGAGATATCTTCCCCAAAGACTTTATAGTAAATATCCCAGCTCCCTCCAACTACATAGGACCTGCTAAAATCTTTGGTATTGTGAGCAGTGAGGATTTAGACAAAGAGGTTGAGCCAATCTCCCTTTTTAGAATTATTAAAGACTACCAGCCTTCCAAACCGGATCCAGATGATAAGGAGGCCATAAAAGATTATAACGAAAAAATCGAATCTATAAGAAAAACGAATCCTTATTTCATCACTGACCTACATAAAAAAGATGATGCCTTTCCAAGGGACTTACCTCCAAGCCTTCACAGAGCCATGAAATGCTTTTTCCTTGCCTGCGCAGCACGGAGAGTCCGTGGACAGGCCAAGGAACATAATTCAATGCTGATTCACGTATCACGATTTATTAAATGGCAGGATAAGATAGCCTCACTTGTGTTTGATACTTTCAAATCTTATTCACGACAGATAGAATTTAATACAGGGAGTATTTATGATGACCTTAAAGATCTATGGGAAGAAGAATTTGTTCCTGAAACGAGGAAATTGATCCAAAACAAAGCAGTAGATGACCCATCGATTACAGAAATATCCTGGAGCGAATTAAAGCCACATATTTATCCTGCGATTTCAAAAATCGATGTTCGGGCCGTCCATGGTGATACTAAAATAGAAGGTCTGAAACATAAGAACATTCGTCCTCTTGATTATTTTGAGAATAAAGAATCAGGGTTATCAGTAATCGCCATCGGCGGTAACAAGCTTTCACGGGGTCTCACACTTGAAGGGCTCACAATCAGCTATTATTTACGGGCATCTAAAATGTATGATACCCTAATGCAAATGGGCCGCTGGTTTGGCTACAGGCCTGGCTACCTTGATCTGTGCCGGCTATTTACCAGTGAAGAATTGGTAGACTGGTATAGACATGTAACAGTAGCCACAGAAGAAATGCGGGCTCAATTTGACCGAATGTGTGATCTTGGTAAAAAACCAAGAGATTATGGATTAAAAGTCAGAACACATCCCGGGATTCTAAATATTACTGCAGCAAATAAGTTCAGATATAAAGAGATTATGAGACTTAGCTTTTCCGGGGAGCTTGAGGAAACTTATTCATTTAAAATAAGCTCAAGAAAACACCAGGAAAATCTGAAAGCACTTAAAAGTTTTGTTACTAAACTGGGAGAAGTACAGGGTCCGGTTAATCAGATAGAAGCTTTTAAAAAACATTTTATCTGGAATGGGGTTGCCAACTATAATCAGATAATCGAATTTCTCTCAGGCTATTATTCATTTCAACCTTCATTTAATGTAAATCTTATTTGTGAATATATATTAGCTCAGGTACGACATGGGAGTCTACGTGATTGGACTGTTGCATTAATCAACAAGTCAACTGCTCAAATGGGTGAGCGATTTGACCTCGCCCCTGATCTGAATGTAGGTTTAACCACCAGAACAAACTCACGTGAAGACGGCCAGGATTTTTATGTAATTACCAAATCTCATATAATTGATCCAAGCCACGAGTATATTGATCTTACAGATGAGCAAATCTCTGATGCTATAAGCATAACGCTGAAGGATTGGGCTAAGAAGGGAAGCATAAACAGCAAGGGTTTAATGCATCCAAGTTCATTGAGAATCAAAACGACACGCCATACCAGCAAGGCTTTATTGTTAGTTTATCTATTAAACAACCGCCCTGACAACAAGAGATCCCCTATAGCAGATTGCCCCGTTGTTGGGCTGGCAATAAGCTTTCCTTATATAGATACCAATAAGGATGAAAAGATCGAATATGCAGTAAACGAACAATTCCTGAAAGAAATACTTGATTATCCGGATGAACTTGATCAACCTGATTATTTACAGGACAATATTGAGTTGCAGGAGAATACTACAGATATCGATGATGAAATTCGTAATCACATCGAAAAAAGCCGGAGCATCAACAGCATTATTGAACTATCATTTAAGGAAGGAATTCAAGGAAATCAAATAGATGAAAATTCCATTGATCAATCAAACGAGCAACCTGATATTATAATACCAGCGAGGCTCATCGAAAATAAACAGATAAGCATACAATCAAAGCTAATCCCGTTTATACGGAAACAGGACATAAACAAGTTCTACTGCACTCCGAAACCAGATTTTTATATCGGGAACATAACATCTGTACAGAACCTGGAGGCTGGGAAAATAATTGCCGCTGAGCATAAATCCGGTATCGTTTTCTCATTATCTGATTTTGAATGTGTACTGGAAGAAGGATGCATCGGGATTCAATCCGGGGAAATCCCATCCTTATATCTGCTGACACTTCTGAATTCTACTTTATTTAGCTACTGGGTCGCTCAGAATGAATCAAACAGTATACAGGTGACCATTGAGAACTTCCCTATAAAGATGCTTCCGGAGAATAAGCACATCAATTATTTCGCGGAGGCGATAATATTCCTTGGAAAGCAGAGAAGTAACCGTACAAATTCAATCATTATCAATTATTTTTCAGGCATACTTAATGCTGTAGTATTCGAGATATACTTCCCGGAAGACTTTTCCAGAAATAATCTATCAATGTTGAGTGTATTGGAAGAACTGATACTGAATAACCCAATAGATATTAACGAAATAGTGGTTACATATAATGCACTTAATGATACCAGACATAAAGTACATCAAACGTTACAAAAACTCATTTCAGTTGAAAAGGTAAAATCCATCTATAATTCTCTGAAAAATTAGTCCAGCCCAATGCGAATTACATCCATTCAGTTAAACAACTACCGTGCGTTCCTCAATATAAACGACAAGGATGATTTTTCCATCGAATTACCAACAGGTCATAACCTGTTGATATATGGTGAAAACGGAAGCGGAAAATCATCATTATTTAACGCCGTGAGAGATTTTATTTTCTCATCAGTTAACCCTGACCAACCATTTGCCACCAACAAATTTTACGACGCCGATAAAGTATCCGAAAAGCCATACATTGCAGTAGGGTTTGAGAATGACGATAATAAATATTTCTACTCCGAAGATCCAGCGCTGACAGACTCCCACACCTGCCATCATATCAGAAAAGGAGTGGCTACTTATGGGTTTATAAGCTACAGAGATCTGCTAAAACTCCATCTGTATGAGATCGGACAATCCATTGATTATTTTTCCTTTTTCTTCGGAAAAGATGGTCTTCTGGCGGAAGAAACACTGCTCACACCTTCATCTCCGGGAAACAAAAAAACATATGGACAACTATGGGGCGACATTGAACAGGAAAAAGATACTCAAGCGCTTGAAGACTATAATATCAATGCCGCACAACTCATTGCAAGACTAACAGAAAAAACGAACCACCTTCTGCTGTTCTTCGAGAATAAACTCAAGATAAATATTGAATATATTGACGGGCAGATTGACAATGCAGTTACAAGTCCCCGGATATTATTTCATATTGAGTTATTCGGAAAAGAAATTGAAAGTCATCATGGTATCCTAAATGAAGCCAGATTAACATCTCTGGCTATATCGATTTATTTTGCCAATTTGTTATCCTTTCCTGATAACGATTTTAAATTCCTTTTTCTGGATGATATTTTTATAGGATTGGATATGTCAAACAGAATTCCACTTCTGGAGATATTAACAGCAGGAGATATCCACGGAGCTTCCTTCAGAAGTTTTCAGATTTTTATAACAACTTATGACAAAGAGTGGTTTGAGCTTGCCAAGTCTTACTTAAAGGATAACTGGGATACCATTGAATTTCTGGTAGACGATCATTCCGCTATTCCGGAACGTCCTTATATAAAGAAAAGCCAATCACATAAAGAACGGGCAGAATATCATCTTCTGAATGGAGATTATCCCGCCTGTGCCAATTATCTAAGAAAGGCTTTTGAAAAAGAGCTGCGCAGAATATTACCTTATAATTTCCTTTATCCGGGAAGAAAAGATACTTCCGTCACCAGTGGAATTATCGACATTCCCAAAAGCCACTTTACCATTACTGATGCGCTGGAAACCTGGTCCTTTAATATAAACAACAACGCCCTCAACAGAGGCTATTCCTCAGATTTTATGGGACTGGAGGTGCTCATAGGAAAATTTGAAAAATTAATTACTCAATACAGGATACCTTTTGGGTATACAAATGAGCTTCGCATCATCAAGAATCGTTTGTTAAATCCTCTGTCACATGAGAATCTGCGATCTCCAGTATTTAAACGGGAGTTAATCCAGGCATTTAAAATACTGGAAGAGTTTTCTTTTTTTGAATCCAGAATAATTCTGCCGGTTGACAGTGAAGAATCCGTTTTGCTAACTGCTCCAAAAGAAAACAGTTTGAAGACTAAATATTTTTATAGGTTCGAGCTCCTGGAAAGCCTCAGATTTATTAGATATAAATCATTCTATACGTTTCTAAATGTAAAATGCAGATCATTATATAAACAACGATTCAATGGCCCTCAGGAAGTAATGGAGTATGATTATACTTCCGTCAACAAACTATGCAAAAGCATTTTCAAAGACAGTACGAAAAGCTCATCCAATGACACGATATACGATAACGAATTCGAATTCAATGAAATATATACTGAAGATGGAAAAAATATAAAGGAGCTCATAAAATGAAGAGGATACAGGAAATATGGCAATCTCTGCATACTGATAAAAAATCTCAACCCGGCTTAGATAAAATCAGGTATTCAGAAGATCTAACGGCTGACTTATACCTTGGAATCAAATATCCTGAATCTTATCGCATCCTACTTCTGCGAACCGAGACATCTTATTTAAAGCACTATGAGATAAAAGAAACCAAAGGAATCAGGCTGGAAAAAATATCTGACGGACAATCAGATAACAAAACGCTTCTGTTGATCATACTGATTGACGACAATCTCAGGGAAATATTTAATGTACTGATACAGGATATTGTACCCCTGTTATTCCCAGTAAAGGATCAGTTTATTATTTTCCGATCATTTAAGAACAGGCTTGAACAATGGTTCTCCTTATTTGAGAAGGCATCCCAGGAAGGTCTTTCAGAGGAAAAACAACGTGGACTATACGGCGAACTGTATTTTCTGAGAAAGTGGCTAAGAATATCAACCTATATAGAGTACCCGGTTAAATCCTGGGTTGGTCCGCTTTTCGCGATCAGAGACTTTCAACATGGTAAATGGGCGCTGGAAGTAAAAACAAGTCATGGTAAAAATCATCAGAAAATTTATATCAGTAATGAGAGACAACTGGATACCACAAACCTTGATACTCTGATTCTCTTTCATTTATCACTGGAAATCCGGCAACAGGACGGAGAGACCCTCAATAACGTTGTTGACAATATAGCTGAATTATTAGTGCAGGAACAAACGGCCCTTAAGGAGTTCCAGACCAAACTACTGGAGGCCGGATATTTTCCTGATCACCGCAACTTATATGAGACAACGGGCTACAAAATACGAAAGGAATCATTTTTCAGTGTTAAAGGTGATTTTCCAAGGATTGAAGAAAAAGATATACGAAATGGGGTAGGAGACATTTCCTACAGCATTATTCTACCAGATCGGGATATTTATCTCATCGAAGAGGAAAATGTTTTTAAAATAATTACAGATAATGGCAACCAACATGGATAACAATGAACTAAAAAAATTCTATCACACACTTCAACAGGATATACGGACTGACCAGATCAGTGATGAGGAAGGTGGAATGCTTGAGCAGATTTTTACTCAATCTGCTGCAAATTTATTATCAGAATCGGGAGAGGTTGAAAATGTCCGTGTTGCATATGATGAAAAACTGATTAAAACCGGGGTCCAACACAAAATAAATGCATATGCCGTAGCTGATAACTATGAAACAATAGACCTTTTTATTTCTATTTACAATGGCACAGATGAGATTGCAGTCGTATCCAAAGCAGAAATTGATAAAGCAGCCAGGAGGATCACCAGTTTCTTCAAAAACGCAGTTTACAAGGAATATGTAGCCGGCATTGAAGAATCATCTGAAATTTTCCAGCTGGCACTTTCTCTCAGTGAATCCCAGGATATTAAGGAAAATCTGGTAAGAATAAATGCGATCATTCTTACAGACGGGCTCTATAACGGAGAGAATCCTGCCCAACAAAACATTTACAGTTATCCGATATTTTACAGAGTAGTAGACATAAACTATCTCTACAATATATCTGAGAAGTCACATATTCCGATAGAGATTGATTTTAAAGCAGATGGTTTCAGGATACCTTGTATCCAATCACCATCAGTGAATAACGAATATGAATCCTACCTTGCGATTATCCCTGCGGAAGCGCTAGTGAATATTTATGAACGTTTCGGATCAAGACTTCTTGAACAAAATGTAAGGTCCTTTCTTCAATTTACCGGAAAAGTAAATGGAGGAATCAGAAAGACCATATTACATGAACCACACATGTTTCTGGCATTCAATAATGGTATTGCCGCAACTGCCGATGCGGTTAATATCGAGTTATCAGTTGAAGGGACATATATTACCAAAATAAATGACTTACAGATTGTTAACGGAGGGCAGACAACCGCATCCATCTATCATACCTGGAGAAAGGACAAAAAGGATGTTTCGGGTGTATTTGTTCAGTTAAAGCTTTCAGTAATAAAAAACAAGGAACAATTCGGCAGTATTGTAAGCAGGATTTCAGAATACGCCAATACACAAAATAAGGTTTCGATTGCTGACTTAAGTTCAAACAGACCATTCCATATTGAACTGGAAAAACTCTCAAGAAATATATGGACCCCGGCATCCGGCGGCCAGTCGCTGCAAACAAGGTGGTTTTATGAAAGAGCAAGAGGCCAGTATAAAAATGCCAGAATTAAAGAAGGCTTTACCAAAAATAAGCAGAAGGCATTTGATCTTAAAAATCCCAAAAATCAGGTATTCACTAAAGAAGATCTGGCCAAATACGCAAATGCATACCAGGAAGTAGCCAATGGGCGGAAAATAAACATCGGTCCGCACTACGTTGTCAGGGGAAATCAAAAAAACTATGTACAGTTTATCAACTATAATTTACCACAAAGTGTTGACAATGTTTACTTTGAAGATATCGTAGCAAAATCCTTGTTATTCAAAGCTGCCGAGAAAAGATACGGAATCAAGCCCAACTCCATTGGAGATATGAGATATATCACTGTGCCTTATAGCATTGCATGGTTATCCTACCAGGTCAAAAATAAAATTGATCTGTATAAAATATGGAAAAATCAATCCATATCAGAAGCCTTATCCGATACATTGTATGAGATAATGATACGTATTGAACAATATATAAAAGGCAATGCTCCCGGATCATTATATGGTGAATGGGCTAAAAAAGAGGAATGCTGGCTGGCTGTCAGGGAACAAACCTTTGGTATCGATCTGTCAAAACTCAACAACGACCTGGAAGATTCGAAAAAACAGACAGTAAGACGGCGTATTACCGATGATGACAGCCATCAGGCTAATATATTACTGGAAACAGAAAAAGTTAAAGCTATTCCAGCTGTGGTATGGAGTAAAATAGAAGACTGGGGAAGAACATCCGGAAAACTCTCCATGCAGCAGCAGAACGTTTCCTGGAATATTTCATCCAAATTACGGAGCAATACAGCAATGTCAGATTATGAAAGGAATGCAGCACTCAGAATCATTGATCTTATTGCAGAACATAACCCCGAACTGCTCAATGAAACCGATGAAGAAGGAAACAGCAATCCTATAGCCGATCCACCTATCGAAATAAATATTGACACCGTTAAAAAGATTATTGACTGGGATAAACGCAACAAACGGCTTAAATCCGATCATTACAAATACCTGGTAGATATTGCTGATGGAAAGATTCAATTAACGATACAAGCTCAGAAGAAAATCAAGTTAAATCTCGAACGGCTGGCTAAATACGGCTTTAAGATCTAATAGTCGCTTTAAAAAGGGGGCAGATATAAGTATCAGCCCCTCATCCTGATTCCTATTGTATCTTATACCAAGGTAATCCCTGTACACCTCCCGGATGATGAACAGCCGTCTTCAGGCTATTCCCATGAATTTCAAACCACGCAAAAGAACTACGCCCATTAAGGTGATACACGGTAGGATAAACGCTCTCGTTGTTAATCTCAAACCAAGGTTGCGTATGCGTTCCGCTGGGATGATGAACCGTTGTAAAGATTTGGTTATCACGAATCTCAAACTCAGCCTGTCCTCTCCATCCATCTGGATGATGCAAAGTTCTGTAGATGTACATGTGTGAAGATTTTTTGGGTTAATACTTTCAATGATTAAGACATTTTTATTAAAACGCAATAGGTAGATAAAGGTACTATTTTTAACTCCTTGATGGTTCGATTAAAACATTCAGACCTCAAACTCAGAGAACAATGGGTAATAAGTTTCAACTCCTCAATGGTTCGATTAAAACCAGTTGGTAAATTGTAGGATACTCGTCGAATATCAAATTTCAATTCCTCTATGGTTCGATTAAAACCGCCTATATTGCTGCTTAATGAAGCTACGACTGGCCTATTTCAATTCCTCTATGGTTCGATTAAAACGCAAATAACCTTTTGGCAGCAATAGAAAGGTATCCATTTCAATTCCTCTATGGTTCGATTAAAACCTCCTGGTACGATATGGGAATGGCATTAGCCAACGATTTCAATTCCTCTATGGTTCGATTAAAACCCTAATAACTTCAAACACACTCCCTTGCCCATTAAGCATTTCAGCATTCCAATTTACTAATTCTTCTGCTCAATGATCGTCGACCTCCAATAACATGATTTCCCCCAGGGATCGACGACTTTTTAGGATTTCTTCCGTTCCACCAGTAACTCCCTGGCTTCTACATTCAGCACCTCGGCAATGGCGAAAAGTGTTTCAATTGTAGGTTGCATCTTGTTTGTGCACCACTTCGAGACAGAGGTTCTATTAACTTTTAGCGTCTCGGCAAGCCAATTATTGGTCTTTCCCTTCTCTGCCAGAACAGCTTTAATTCTATTATATATTTTATCACTCATTGCTAAAAATTAGGGGCAATCAACTCGGTAATCTTAATTTCAATTCCTCAATGATCCGATTAAAACAGTGCTGGGTTCGTTTTTAAACCTCAAGACAATGTATTTCAATTCCTCTATGGTCCGATTAAATCGCCTGGCAAAAATCCAGTGTAGCCTTTGCTATCGGATTTCAATTCCTCTATGGTCCGATTAAATACAGAGCCCCTCTCCACAACTACCTATTTAAAATTAGCGCATTGCATATTATAAAGCAAAATATTTGATCAACACAGCACAATAATTAGCTTTAAAAGCTATTTATTTATATTTTTGAGCTAATCAACCCCCAACATTATGCACACCTCCATGTTCCATTTCACTCATCTCACCCAAGCAGAAGAAGCCAATCCTTACCTCACGCTTCATCGTTTTTGCATGTTGATGCCGTTATGTGAAGTAAGACAAATCATGCACAACTGGTTAATGGAATCTTTATCCGCGGAAGATACTATTTACGAAGAGGCAGCAGAAAGATCGCAGTTATTATTGATGTACAATCAGTTATTGTCGCTAATCGATGCAGTGTATAAAATATCGTGTAGTCCTAACAGTTATACAACATAAAAAATTTAAAATACATTAAAACAAGCCACCAGTAAGCATTTAAAGATATCTAAATTATCAAGATGAAAAAATTATTTTGGAGATATTAAAAAAATTATTCCATCTTTGCAGTGTTAAAAAAATCATAAAAACATGTACCGCAATTTTTATCACATACCACAATTACACGCCATAGCCTCAAGAGGCTATATCGTTTGCGGGGCATGTTATGCTACAGAATAGTTGAATAAACGAATTCGATATAACACAGGCCCCGCAAGAGATTGCGGGGCTTTTTATTTTAGAAAAATGGTGAAGAATTTATCAATATATCGCATACAATTTAGCATTCGGCCACTAGGCGGCAAGCATTACTATGCGCATAAACATCAACGACACCGGTGTATAACTGCATGAGCAATCATGTGAAAGATATCTAAAGCCGGTCGTTGCAAAATGACCGGTTTTTTTGTTGCCCCAATGGCCTGACCACAAATGTGTTTTTGGTTAAAACTCAGTCAGGCCAATAGTTTCACGGTTTAGGTAGTTCAATGGTAGAACGTCCGATTGTGGTTCGGAAGATTAGGGTTCGACTCCCCACCTTTACCCGACTGTGAGTGCTGCGATGATGGTGTATCGCAATGGTCTGTAAAACCATCGCCTTAGGGCTTAGCAGGTTCGAATCCTGTCACTCACACCCAGTTTTGTTAACCCCGAAACAGGCCTGTAGCTCAATGGTTAGAGCGGCTGCCTTATACGCAGTGTGTTACCGGTTCAAATCCGGTCAGGCCAACAGTTTCACGGTTTAGGTAGTTCAATGGTAGAACGTTCGATTGTGGTTCGGAAGATTAGGGTTCGACTCCCCACCTTTACCCGATTGTGAGTGCTGCGATGACGGTGTATCGCAATGGTCTGTAAAACCATCGCCTTAGGGCTTAGCAGGTTCGAATCCTGTCACTCACACCAGGCTTTAGCCAAAAGAGACTTCCCTGCCAGGGAAGTAGGAATAGTCGTGTACGCAAACCAGGTGAGGGTTTCAGAGAACCCCGCAGTGCAACGGTAGTAACTGGTTGTATGCTGTTGCGGCATGAGGTATTCTTCAACATCAGGATCTATGGGTAGGAGGTTCGATTCCTCCCTGTTTAAAAAAACAGTAGCTCATTTGGGTAGAGCAATAGACAACAACGACGGGTTCGACTCCCACCTCGCAAGAGGCTAGCCAAGTGGAAAGGCGAAGGACTGAAGATCCTTTATAGAAGCGCGCTCCTTCTCAAAAAAGCGAAACAGAAGCCAGGGTTATATGCCTTGTTACCGCGTCAAAAGGGCGTGGTAAAACAATCCGGTCTACACCAGCAAACAGCTGTAAATGTTTTTTAAAATCGTGTCTAATAGTCTCCTTCCGCCACTAACAGGTACGCATACACGAACTGAAAGCTGTTTCCGTGAAAACGGGATGGACAGTAACGCTGGCTTTAATTTTTCATCCCCCTAAAAAACAAAAAAATGAAAAGAGTAATCATCAATGCGTACGAAATCGGGCTCGTCTTCAAAAGAGGCGTATACCAGCGCATGCTTACCGAAGGAAGCTACTGGCTCTTCGGCGAACAGGCAGAAGTGTATAACATCAATCAGCCTTTCAACGCACCGGTAGAACTCAACATTCTCCTGCTGGATAAGGCTCTGGCCGATTCTCTGCAAGTCATCGAAGTAAAAGAAACAGAAATCGTATTGATGTATCAGAACGGTTTGCTGAAACAAGTATTGACAACCGGAAGATATACTTTCTGGAAAAGCCTGATCGAACACAAATTTGTGAAAGCTGATACCAGCAAAATAAACATCACCGAAAATATAAACAGGGCCACCCTGAATCACAAGCTGGTACAGCCTTACGTAAGAACCATCACTGTGGAGAACTATGAAAAGGCCGTACTGCTGATCGATGGCAAATACGAGATGATACTGTCTCAGGGCGTGTATCACTGGTGGAAAAATGATATCTCCATCATGGTCAGCAAAGTGGATATCAGACAGCGGCAGCTGGAGATCAACGGACAGGAAATCCTGACCAAAGACAAGGCTGCACTGCGGATCAATGCCTGGGCACAGTACAAGGTAAATGATATCGAAAAAGCGGTGCTGGAAAACAAAGACTACGAAAAACAACTGTACGTCCTGTTTCAGCTGGCACTGCGGGAATACATCGCTGGGCTGGGCTTCGATGAACTGTTGGAGAAAAAAGACACCTTGTCCGGCTTCATTCTGGATGCAGTGAGCAAAGGCGCGGAAGACCTCGGTACTGCCGTTGCGTCTTTCGGTATCAGGGATATCATCCTTCCCGGCGATGTAAAAGACATCATGAACCAGGTGCTTGTAGCGGAGAAAAAAGCGCAGGCCAACATCATCATGAGAAGGGAAGAAACTGCCAGCACCAGAAGCTTGCTCAATACAGCCAAACTGATGGAAGATAATCCCATGCTGTTTAAGCTGAAAGAAATGGAATATGTGGAGAAAATAGCGGAGAAAATCAACAACATCAGTGTTTCCGGCAACGGAGTACTGATTGATCAGCTCCGGCAGATCTTCATCAGCAAATAGTTTTTTAGAAAAGAGTTAACTTCGCGGTTGACTCTTTTCTAATTTTAGCACACTATGCACGGACGTAACCGAAACGATATATACCCAGGCCTGGAAGTAGCGATCATTCTCAAAAAAGACCAGCGTACCGGCAAGCGTACCTATGGTATTGTACAGGATATCCTCACCTCGGCACCCTACCATTCCCGCGGCATCAAAGTAAGGCTGGAAGACGGACAGGTAGGCAGAGTAGACGAAATAAATGTCACAGAAGAAGACTGACATTTTCACTACATATAAATATCAATTCTAAGGTGATGATGCCATCACCATCACGCAGAAAAGTCGTACTTTGACGACGTTTCAAGAGTGCAGATTACATGCGGAATATAACTACCCTCAATGATGTTCACCAGCAGTTTGCCGAGTACTTTGAAGTACCGGTCCTGAAGCCGTATGCTTACCTGCTGTCTAAAAAACTCAGTGAAGGGCATATCTGCCTGGACCTCGACAGTATCAGTGAAGAACAGGACAGCCTTCCCGGTTTCTATCAGATCGCGGAAAACGGTGCTGCCCCGCTGGCAGGCATCCCATTGATAGGAAAAAACGGAAACGATTCCCAGCCTTTTGTACTGTTTCAAAACAGACTGTACCTGCAACGGTACTACCGCTACGAAACCAACTTCCTGCAACATATCAATGATTTTCTTACTACAGAAAAAGCACTGCAGTCCGACAGGATTGCCTTGCTTAAACAACAGCAGGAACTGGTACAACAACTGTTTGCCTCTACCGGTCAACTACGCGAAGGCGATGATCCGGCCGACTGGCAACTGGCTGCAGCCATCACCGGAGTACTCAACAACTTCACCATCATCACCGGCGGGCCCGGTACCGGTAAAACCACTACTGTGGCCAAACTGCTGGCCATCCTGTATGCTACCGACCCAGCCCTGAAAGTGGCCCTGGCCGCACCTACCGGTAAAGCCGCCGCCAGGATGGCGGAAAGTCTGCGCAATACCACCATCCCGGTAAGCCCGGAGATCGCTGCCAGATTCCAGGAACTGAGCCCTTCCACCATACACCGGCTGCTCAAGTCCATCAAAAACAGTCCGTACTTTCGATACAACAAAAAGAACCCACTCACCTATGATGTAGTCATCATCGATGAGTGTTCCATGATAGATGTGGCGCTCTTCGCCAAACTGCTGGATGCCATTCATCCGCAGACACGCCTGATACTGCTGGGAGATAAAGACCAGCTGGCCTCCGTAGAAGCAGGAAGTCTTTTCGGCGATCTCTGCCAGGCACAGGAGAAACTAAATACCTTCTCCGGAGAAAGATTACAGCTCATCAACGGATTTATTACCGACGACAGCCGTAAAATTTCATCTGCACAGGAAGAACAGCATTCTACACACCCGCTGTTCCAACACCTCGTGGAACTGCGGCGCAGTCACCGTTTCACCGGTCATACCGGTATCGGTAAATTCAGTAAAGCCGTCATACAAAACAATCAACTGGCCATCCGGAGCTTCTTTCCGGCCGGCGCCGATAGTCAGGTAGTCATCGATCAAACTAATTCGACAGCATTGTTTGAAGATTTTATCGCCGGATACGAATCTTTTATCAAGGAAACGGATACCCGCACCGCTCTTCGGAAACTCAACGATCAGCGCGTACTCGTGGCTATCCGTGAAGGTGCCCAAGGCCTCTACGCCATCAACCGGGATATCGAAAGATACCTGCATGATAACGGCAAAATCAGGGTCAATGCAGAGTTCTACGAAAACCGGCCCATCATCCTTACCCGTAACTATTATGAGCATGGGTTGTTCAACGGAGACACCGGCATTATCCGGCCTGATGAAAACGGGGTGCTGATGGCCTGGTTTGAAGACAGCAATGGAGAGCTGAAAGGCGTACTGCCCGGCTATCTGACACTGGCGGAAACAGCTTTCGCCATGACCATCCACAAAAGCCAGGGCTCCGAGTTCGGGAAGGTACTGGTGATATTGCCGGACGCAGCAGATGTACCCATCCTGACGCGGGAACTGCTGTATACCGCTGTCAGCCGCGCCCGTAACAAAGTATATGTGCAGGGCTCCGCAGAAGTGATCCTGGCAGCCGCAGAACGTTTTGTGGCCAGGGCTTCCGGCATTGCGGCCAGATTCATTGCCCAGGCAGGCAATGACCAAACAGGAAATTAACAATGGCTATATATTTAAAGGTTTCAAATTCACTCAACAGTCTCGCATCCAGTCTTTCAGACGATCTGAAGGCCGCGGGCAATGGTGTGTTTCAACCTCATTATATCATCACTCAGACGGAGGGGATGAACAACTGGTTAAAGCTGCAACTGGCCTATAAAATGGGCATTGCGGCCAACTGCCGGTTTATGAAACCCAACGACCTGCTCTTTCATCTTTACCTTTTGCTGGGCGGCCCTTTTACACAGGTGCTCTCTCCGCAAAACCTCAGCTGGCTGTTGTTTAAGCTGTTGGGTGAACCCGAGTTTGCGGAGAAATATCCCGAAGTAGCCGCCTACTTTAACGAAGGAGAAGGAGAGAGTGATTTAAAACGTATGGGCCTGGCCGAAAAAGTAGCCGACTTGCTCGACCAGTACCAGGTATACCGTCCGGAGATGATCCGGGAGTGGAGCCAGGCCAATCCGGCCCTGCTCAAGGATGACGACTGGCAAGCCTGGTTATGGGCCAAAGTAAAAGCCCTCTCCGGCAATGCTTTACCCGATAAAACCCTGGTAGGCAACCATATCCTCGAAACCCTTTTCTATAAAGGGCCACACGCGGGATTATCCAACAAGATGCCCGCCGTGCATCTGTTTGGCCTCTCTATCATCACGGCTTATCACGTAAAGATCTTACATGAACTGTCTTCTTATATAGACATTCATTTTCATATCATCAATCCTGCACCCGTGGTGTATTGGTTTGATGACAAAAGCGAAAAACAGCTGGCACGCTGGCGGCAGAAAGGACTGGAGGAACAAAAATCCACCGATCCGATGAACGTAGGTAATCCTCTGCTCACCGGCTGGGGCCGCGTAATACAAAACACTTTCGGGCTGTTTTTCCAATATGAGGCTTTTATCAATGCCTACGAAGAAATAGGCATCGAAGAGCCGATCGCCGATACACTGCTGCATAAGATTCAACACGATATCTTCTCTGCCGCCACTACAGACCGGCACCCGCTTACCCTGGAAGATGTGCAGGACGGCACTGTCACGATCAATTCCTGCTATACTATAGCCCGGGAAGTAGAAGTGCTGTACAACTACCTCGTACACCTGGTAGACCAGCGGCAGGAATCCCTGTCGCCACGCGACATTGTAGTGATGGTGAGTGATATCGATGCTTATGCTCCTTATATCAAAGCGGTGTTCAACAACGCACCGCATAAATTCCGCTATACCATCGCGGATGAAAGTTATACCGATAACGACAACCTCTTCAACGCACTATATGCCCTGCTGACCATCAACGAAGAAAACTTCACTGCGGAAACAGTGATGCAGCTGTTGGATTTTTCGTATATCCGTAACCGTTTTGGGCTAAACGATCCTGTACGCATCCGGAATGTGGTAGAAGCGGCCAATATCCGCTTTGGCATAGAAGGCAGCAAAACGGAGGAAACTCACTTCGTAAGCTGGCGCTATGGAATACAGCGTATCATGTATGGTATTTGTATGAGTGGGGAAGAAGAATATGGTTATGGTGATGATAGCTTTTTCCCGCTGGACATGCAGGAAGGCAGCGATGCCCATGAAACCATCCGGTTCTGCCATTTCGCAGAAGTGCTGATGGCCTCTATCGAAGACCGGCGCAAACTGCGTACCATCCCCGATTGGGTGAAGTATGCAGAACAGATTGTGCATAACCTGGTGTTTGAACAACAGGAAGAAGTAGATGAAGACTACAATACCCTCATCAAACAACTAACAGATTATAACGCACTGAATGAATATATGCAACAGCCAGTGGCCTTCGAAGTATTCAGCCACAGCCTGTTGCAGGCCCTCACCGGCACCACCAGGGCCGGACTCTTCGTCAACGGCGGCATTACCTTCTGTTCGTTGATCCCTATGCGTAGTATCCCATTCAAGGTGGTGGCACTCATGGGCCTTAACTTCGACAAGTTCCCCCGCCGGGAGATCAAGTCCAGCTTCAACCTCATGGAAAAGCAATGGCAGCGCGGCGATCGTAATGTAAAGGAAAACGATAAACATCTTTTCCTGGAAACAGTGCTGTCTGCCCAGCAATATTTATACATCAGCTATGCCGGCCGTAATGCCAAAGATAACAGTCTGTTGCCACCATCAGCCCTGGTAGATGAACTGGTGGATTACATCGTTTCCGGTGTTGAAGACGGAGCGGAAAAGGTACGGGAGCTGCTGATTACGCAGCAGCCGCTGCAGGGCTTCAGCCGCAAATACAGCATGGGCGATGACCGGCTGTATAGTTACCTCAACGCCTTTACGGTTTCCGGAAAAGAAGTCATCAATCCACAGAAAAAAGTCGATCCGCTCACCTTCGATGAAGTAAGCCTGGAAGAGCTGGTCAGCTTCTTCAAAAATCCATTCAAGGCTTACTACAACAAAGTGCTGGGCATCTATTATAACGATGAACAGATTCTGCTGAGTGAAACAGAGCTTTTCAGCCTGAACAACCTGCAGAAATGGGGTATTAAAAATCAGCTGTTGCCTGTAGGGGAAGGGGATACCCGCACCTTACAGAAGACGCTTGTTAAAAAAGGACAGCTACCGTTGAGCAATATGGCTTTTGTGGCCATACAACAGGTAGAGGAGGGGGTACATCCTGTGCGTACGCTGTACGAAGCCTGTACACAGGGCGCCACCGAACAAAGGGCATCCTTTGAAACAACTATAGACGGCACCCTCCTGAAAGGTCATATCAACAGCATCTACCATGATCAGCTGTTACAGATTTCCTGGTCTAAAAGCGAAACCAAGTATCTGGTGGAAGCTTATGTCCGTTATCTGGCTGGTATTGCCTCCGGGGCTGTCAAAGGGATGCAGTTTATTTCCGGGGGCAGGAAAGAGGCCGTATTTACGGCTGCACGCCTATCCAAGGAATTGGCGTATAGCCGTTTACGTGAACTGTTAGCCATTTATAAATCCGGCTTTAACCAGATCTTTGCTTTCTATCCTGACTTTGGCAGCAAGCCCGCCGATCTGAAAGAGCTGGACGTTGACAAATTTGCCAAACTGGTAGAAAATAAATTGAATAATTATCAATACCCATGTAATGATAATTATATCATGCAGGAATATGAAAAAGGATTTTTCGAAGAAGAGCATGTGCTGGCGGCTTACAAGCGTGCTTGTGAACTGCTGATTGTTCCGTTGGCCGAAATTTTTCCTGACTATTACGACTAAACGATGACGGATAACAGATATCAACATTTTGTAGCAACCGATGTACCGCTGGATGGGAGCAATCTGATAGAAGCCAGTGCAGGCACAGGGAAGACGTATTCCATCGCCATCCTGGTGCTGCGGCTGATATTGGAACAAAAGCTGTCTGTAAAGGACATCCTGATGGTGACCTTTACCAAAGCCGCTGTGGCCGAACTGGAAGACCGTATCCGGCTGTTTATCCGCAAGGCTTACACCGTCAGCTTCGGCAATCCCGTTGACGATGATACCATCGTCAACCTGGTACTGAATGCCGTAGACCAGTGGGGCGCCGTAGAAGTCAACCACCGCCTGCGTGACGCCGTATTGTTACTCGACGAAACATCTGTTCTTACCATCCATAGCTTCTGTCAGCAAACACTGAATGAATTTGCCTTCGAAACAGACCAACTATTTGGCGCCGAAATGGTGCCGGACACCACACCCATCATTGAAGGCGAACTGAATAAATTCTGGCGCAGACACGTCACCACCTTACAGCCCATCCTACTGCAGTCTCTCTGGGGCGAGGATATGCGTAGCAATATCCTGCAGGTTTTGCAGGAACATCTCAGCGGGAAAAAATACCTGGGCTTCAACGCCAAAGAAGATTACCGCATCAATGTTACACAGCAGAACAGATGGCTGGAAGAACTATTCTCCCTCCGACAGCAGCAGACTGTAGCAGAAGGAGCTTTGCATCAGCATATCATCAACAACAGGGACGATCTAGCTTTCACCTGTAATACCAACACCTATGCAAGAAAAGGCATTCTTCCATTTATAGATAAACCTGCTGAATTTGCTGCAATCATTAAGAAAAAAAAGAATTCAGACTATATCCAGGAATTGTTTTCGGACATCCTCGAACAACTGGAAGCAATAGATGCTTTCGACGAAACCGTCTCCCAGCATAAACAATCGCTGCATCAGCAACTCAACTGCCTCGCTATACAAGAAGTGATCACCGGCGTGCGCTCCCATAAGGAACGCAGTAACATGCTGAGTTATGACGACCTAATCAGTCATCTTAACCTGGCACTGGTACAAAAAGATAATCCTGGCCTGATAGCATCCCTGCAAAACAAATACAAAGCCGTGTTTGTGGATGAATTCCAGGATACCGATCGTCAACAGTATGAAATATTCAATCATGCTTTCGGCGAAAACACCATCCTGTTCTATATCGGTGATCCCAAACAAAGTATCTACGCCTGGCGTAAAGCGGATATTTTCACCTACTTCGATGCCCGCAACAGCGTTCAGCGTCTCTATGATATGAACCATAACTATCGTTCATCAGAGAACCTGATTGCTGCTATGAACCGCTTTTTCAAGCCTACTGAAAATTTCGACACCTTCGAGTTTGACGGTGAAAAAGATAGTATCCGGTATATTGATGTGATGGCGCCCGAAGAAAGCAGCAAAGGCTTTCTATACAGAGCTGAAGAAAAAGAGGTGCCCATCACCATCTACAACTGTAAAAACAAAGATGAAATTGCCAGTGCAGTAGCCGCGCAGGTAGCACAGCTGTTGCTCGATCCGGCCTACCGGATTGTAAAAGATAAAGCCCAGACGATCACTCCTTCCGATATTGGTATCCTTGTACGTACCGGAAAAGAAGGTAAAGATATCAAGCAAAAGCTGGCCCACCTGGGCATTCCGGCGGTGACAATAGATGATACCAAAGTATTAAATACCGCCGAAGCCCTGGAAGTGCTGTATCTCCTGGAAGCGATGGAAACGCCGGAAAGGTCTACCATCAACCGGGCGTTGCTGTCTCCTTTTACTGGTTTCAGTGTACAGGATATCCTCAATCTGGATGATGAAATAGCCCTCACCCGCTTCGGCAACTACCGCAATCTGTGGCAGGAAAACGGGGCCTATACAGCGCTCATGACGTTCATCGCCGACTTCGGCGTGCGCAATATCCTGCTAAGCGATCATTCCAAAAACGGAGAACGGGCTATTACCAACCTCTATCAGTTGACAGAACTGGTACACCAGGTGCAGAACCGTAAAAACCTGTCTATGCGCGACCTGATCTCCTGGCTCAAACGCGGTATAGATGGCATGTTGGTAGAAGGAGATGAGTACACCCAACGGGTGGAAAGTGATGAAGAAGCCGTGAATATCGTCACCATTCACAAGAGTAAAGGACTGGATTACCGAATCGTACTAGTGCCCTACCTCGATTTCAGGAATAGTGATGCCGCTTTCATTAGTTTCAGAGATCCGGAAACCGGTGATTATATCAATGCAGAAGCTGCCCGTATCAGTCCTGAACAGAAAGCAGCCCAGCAAAGACAGCAGGTACAGGAAGACCGCCGTCTGATTTATGTGGCCATCACAAGGGCTGTGTACAAATGTTATCTCTTTAAAAATAACAGCAAGCTCGCTGCCGAATCCTCTTTTGCGAAATTCACCAGCGCCTTGCTGCTCAATCCCCCAGACCCTTCATTAATTGAAGTGGTGGATGCTTTACCTGCGGAACCGGAACAGCGTTACCGCAAAAGCAAGCTGGCAATAGTCCGGAATATAGCACCTGCACCGGTATCCTTTTACCTCCGGGAAGAAAACTGGCGTAAGATGAGTTATACCATGCTGGCCGCCAAACCCGAACAGAAGCCCCGTATGCGCTCCGCCCAGCAGGAAAGCGAATACGATAACTTCATTTTCCACACCCTGCGGAAAGGCGCCAAAACAGGGAATCTGCTGCACTTCATCTTCGAGAATATCAACTTCTCTGATGACAGCCAGTGGGATTACTGGATCAATGAAGCGATAGCCCGCTTTGTTCCCGGACAAGGAGAGGTATATCTGCCCATGCTGCAGCAGCTTTTACAGCATGTGATGCATGCCAACATCCAGATAGGCAAAAACCGCTTCCAGCTGGCTTCTGTAGGCAAATACAAACGGATGGCCGAACTGGAATTCGATTTCCCGGTGCCTGTTTTCAGAGCCAATATGCTCAATGCACTTTCGGACGATGAGTTAACAGTAACGGTTAAACGTTTTTCTGAAGATAGAAATCATGAGCTGGAAGGTATTATGAACGGGAAAATTGACCTGTTCTTTGAACATAACCATCGGTACTATATCCTCGACTGGAAGTCCAACTACCTGGGCGGTATTGTGGAAGACTACGCCCCATCGGCCTTAGCAGCTGCTATGAACGAAAACAACTACCATCTGCAATACCTGATATATACCGTGGCAGTAAAAAAATACCTGGAAAGCAGACTACCGGATTTTAACTATCAAAAACATTTCGGTGGTATTATCTACTGCTTTGTACGTGGAATCCGCAACAATGGCAATCAGGGTATTTTCACCGCCAGACCTGATCTCGAAAAGATTACCTTCCTGGAAGATATGCTCACCGCAAAAAGTCACCGCTATTAAAGCAGTTTCAGGTCTTTCGTGATTTTATCAATATCCGTGTTCAGATTAGGCCCAATAGCACAACAGGTTTTAGTAGGTACCCCTCCGAATTCTGTAAGCCCGGA